>JBJOOG010000024.1:0-17125 GCA_046051465.1 Bacteroidota bacterium
AAACCTTGGTGGCCATGTCCGAAACCTATCACCGCGCTACAGCCGATGAAAAAATGGCAGCAACCATGAAAGATTTTTGTGATTATTTTGCCGAAAAATTAGAATTAAAGGCCTAGACTAAAATTTATTGCCTAGTTTCGCCGCTTTCAAAACATCAATCATGAAAGTAAATTCAATTGTATTTCTCTTGCCATTTTTAGCACTAGTTGCGTCTTGTACAAATTCAGATTCGGCTGCGTCAGGCTCGTGCAATTCTTCTATTCCTTTTTTAGAAACAGGTAAAACATTTACCTATAAATCAACGCAATTTGGTTTTGATGCAGGAACCATCAAATTTACTGTTGGCGAGTGCAACGGGACCGGTTTTTTGGTTTCGCGTAAACAATATACTACCGCCGGTGTGGAGCAAAGTAGCGCAACCGATTTATGGAAACAAGACGGTGACTTTCTGTTATCTGATTCCAACAATAATGGGGATTACTTTTCCAAAATTTACAAGAAAAATGCAGCGCTAGGCGATACTTGGAATGTAACTCGAACTGATGGGTCAATCGTAACACACGAAGTAGTCGATGTGGATTCCTTGATTACTGTTCCAGCAGGTGAATTTCACTGTAAAGTATTTAAGTATTCTACCACAAGCGCAATTAACGAGTCGCATATTTTTTGGGTAGATGGCATCGGACAAATTAAAGAAGATGCTGTGTTTATCATTAACGAATTACAATCGTATAATTAATACGGTTTGTCTTGGAATAATTCGTGGTTGATTTCCTCAATGTAGTTTAAGAGTATTTCTTTTCCGGTTCCTTCGGTTGATGAGGTAATGAAGTGTTGTGGCATTTCAGCCCAATTGTTGGCCAATAGTTGTTTTCTGTAGGCTGCTACATGCATATCCACTTTTACCCGGCTAATTTTGTCGGCTTTGGTAAATACGATGCAAAAGGGAATTTCACTTTCGCCCATAAATTCCATAAACTCCAAATCAATTTTTTGCGCTTCCAGTCGGATGTCAATGAGTACAAATGCACAAACGAGTTGCTTTCGTTGCTCAAAGTAATCGGTAATAAATTGCTGAAAAACGGCCTTTGTTTTTTTAGACACCTTGGCGTAGCCGTAGCCCGGTAAATCAACCAAAAACCAATTGTTGTTTATTTTAAAGTGATTGATTAATTGCGTTTTACCTGGTTTTCCAGAGGTTTTCGCTAGGTTTTTGTGGTTGGTGAGCATATTAATCAACGACGATTTTCCCACGTTGGAACGACCTATAAACGCGTATTCAGGCAGCGGATCTTTCGGGCATTTGTCAACTTCAGAATTGCTGATGATGAATTCGGCGGTGTTTATTTTCATGAGAAAAGGGAGTGCACTATAGGTTTACTTTTTTTAACCACTCGTGCATCAACTGGTTAAAGGTATCGGGGTGTTCCATCATGGCGGCATGGCCACATTTATCAATCCAGTATAAGGTTGAATTGGGCATTAATTGGTTAAATTCTTCGGCTACATGTGGTGGCGTCACGCTGTCATTTTTTCCCCAAATGATACAAGTAGGCACATGCATTTTAGGCAAATCTTTGGCCATGTTATGACGAATAGCACTCTTAGCAATGGTTAAGGTTTTGATCAATTTAATGCGGTCGTTGGCCATGGCATAAACTTCATCTACAATTGCTTTGGTGGCAATTTTTGGGTCGTAGAATACTGCTTCGGCCTTTTTTTGAATGTAATCATAGTCGCCTCTGCGCGGATAACTATCGCCCATGGCACTTTCATATAAGCCCGAACTGCCTGTAATGACTAAGCCAAGCATTTTTTCAGGGTACATTTTGGTGTGGTAGAGCGCAATGTGTCCACCCAATGAATTTCCAAGTAAAATTACCCGATCGTATCCCTTAAAGGTGATAAAATCTTTCACATAGCGGGCAAACGCTTTGACATTTGTTTTTAGGATGTTTTGTGTGTAAATCGGTAATTCTGGTATAACCACTTTGTAGCCCAGCTTTGGAAAGTAGTCTGCAACGCCGTCAAAATTGCTCAGGCCACCCATTAATCCATGAAGAATAATGATGGGTGTGCCTTCACCTGCTTCAAAATAGGTGTATTTGCCTTCCTTTTTAATTGCCTGTTCCATGTTCTTGTAGCTCATTTGCAAGTTCAGGCAAATATAGAATTTTTTATAGGAAAGTTGCTAGTGTAGAGCAGGATGTATACGTGCAATTTAGGCTGCGACTTTCTAATCAAGTTGCCCCAATTTAACACCTTCCTTTTTTGGGCTTATGATCTAATTGCATTCAGTATAAGTTCTCAACATTTTGAAAGCAAGCACATTCGAGTCTGATTGCTATTTGTCCAAAGAAACGCTAGAAGTGGTAAAACTTATTAACAAAGTGGTAGAAAGTGGTAAAATGTGGAAATTTATTTTATATTTTTGCTCTGAATCTAGATAAACAGCTGATTTTTTGGAAGCAATAATTGGAACATATGAATGTAAAGTTGACGCAAAGGGAAGGCTCTTAATGCCTGCTCCTTTGAAGAAACAGCTTACGGCCAGTCTTCAAGCAGGATTTGTTTTGAAGCGTTCGGTGTTTCAGCCTTGTTTGGAGTTGTATCCCATGGCCGAATGGAATGCGATGATGCAAAAAATCAATTCGTTAAACCGATTTGTCAAGAAAAACAACGACTTCATCCGTCGATTTACGGCTGGAGTTCGCGTAGTTGAAGTGGATGCTTTGGGACGAGTTTTAATTCCGAAGGATCTGGTGTTGTTTGCTGGAATATCAAAAGAAATTGTGTTGTCGTCAGCGGTCAATATTGTGGAAATCTGGGATAAAGAGGCCTACGAACAAGCGATTGACAATTCGGTACTTGATTTTGCCGATTTAGCTGAAGAGGTAATGGGAACTGTAAACGACACGCCAAATGGAGTATCATAATCCCGTATTGTTGCATCCCACTGTCGACGGCTTGGCTATTACGCCAGCAGGTGTTTATGTAGATGTGACATTTGGCGGAGGAGGCCATTCCAAAGAGATTTTAAATCGACTGGGAGCTACAGGTAAACTATTTGCTTTTGATCAAGACGAAGATGCGTTGGCCAATGCCTTGCCCGACGAACGATTTACCTTGATCCACGAAAATTTCAGATACATCAAGCGTTTTTTGCGCTTTCATAACATCAAAAGTGTCGATGGAATATTGGCTGATTTAGGGGTTTCCTCGCATCAGTTTGATGTGGCCGAGCGCGGTTTTTCAACTCGTTTTGATGCCGAATTAGACATGCGTATGAGCAAGCGCACTGAGCTTAGTGCCTTCAAGGTGGTTAATGAATATGATGCAGATAATTTAACGCGCGTATTTTATGATTACGGCGAATTAAAAAATGCACCTGCTTTAGCTAGAACCATTATTGAGGCACGTGAATTTGAAGCAATTAAAAATACTGCCCAGCTAAAAGAGGTGTTGTCGCGTTTTTTGCCAGCGCACAAAAGCCATAAAATATTGGCGCAAATCTACCAAGCCATTCGAATAGAAGTAAATCAGGAGATGGAAGTGTTAAAAGAATTTTTAACCCAATCCCTTGAAATATTAAAGCCAGGTGGCCGTCTGAGCGTGATTTCCTATCATTCACTCGAAGACCGATTGGTGAAACGATTCATGAAAAACGGTTTATTTGAAGGGGAGCCGGAGCGCGATTTCTTCGGGAATTTTTCGGTGCCTTTTAAAGCAATTGGTAAGCTGATTGTACCTGATCAGCAAGAAATTAAAATCAATAATCGGGCGCGAAGTGCAAAGCTTCGGGTGGCTGAGAAAGTATAATTAGGTGTTCGCACTAATTCGCATTTGCTATGAAGAACGGAGTGTATGATCTTTTAAAAGCACGTTTTTTAATAAACGAGGATGCCAATGCGGCTAAAAATTGGCGCTTCATTTTGTTTGTAATAGCGCTAGCGATTCTCATGATTGCAAATACCCAAAATTATGAGCAAAAAGTGTACAGAATTATCGCTTTGAATAATGAAGTTAAGGTGCTTCGTTCAGACTTTGTGAATAAAAGATCCGAATTGATGCAACTCAAAATGGAGTCTACTATAGCCGATCAAATGCTTGTGAAGCAAATTTATCCTTCAGAAGTGCCGCCAATTAAAATACAAGTTAAAGCAGAAAATAAAAAGAGTTTTTGGGACCAATTTAAACTATGGGAGTAGAGGTAAAAAATAGCGCTGTTCGCATTTTTTTGGTGGCATTCGCAATGATAATCATGGCGGGTGCTGTGATTTTTCATTTAACCAAAATTCAATGGACTCAGGGCGAAAAATACCGCAAAATGGCTGCGCAGACCACAGTAAAAGTGTTTGAAATTAAAGCCAATAAAGGCAATATTTATTCAGCTGACGGCAGTTTATTGGCTACTACGGTTCCCAATTATACCTTTCATTTTGACGCCTTGGCTGCATCATCTCAAGATTTTGACAAGTTTATCCAGCGTTTTTCCGACTCATTGCAACACATTATTGGGAAGCCGGCAGCTCAATTCGAACAGAATTTGCGAAAAGCCAGAGCACAAAAAAACCGCTATTTTTTAGTGGCACGCAACCTTACCCACAAGCAGTATCGAAGAATAATTAAGCTTCCCTTAGACAATGGTTTTCACCTTAATCCAGAAAACCTCCGCAAACATCCCATGGGAAGAATTGCCGAGCGTACGATAGGATACGTCCGAAAAAAACCAGACAGCACAATCGATGGCAAAGGCATTGAGTTTGCCTTTCGTAGGTATTTGGATGGCAAAGACGGCAAAGTACTCAAGCAAAAAATTGCTCAAAACCAGTGGAAACCCATTCGGGATGTAAACGAGGTAGAGCCCCACGACGGCTATGATGTGATATCGACCATCGATGTGTATATTCAAGATATTGCGCATCATGCGTTACTCAAGCAACTCAAGGCGTATGAAGCGGATCACGGCTGTGTTGTGGTGATGGAAACCAAAACTGGTTACATCAAGGCCATTGCCAATTTGGCCAAAGCATCAGATGGAAGTTACTTTGAAGCCAATAACTACGCCATAATGGAGGCGCACGAACCGGGTTCTACCTATAAATTGGCCGATTTGATGGCGCTGCTTGAAGATCAAAAAGTAGATACCACAGCTATTTTTGATACAAAAGGCGGAAAAATAAAGTATGGTGATGGTTGGGTTGTTGATTCGCATCCAAAGTCAGAAAAATTGACTTTGGCGCGTGGCTTCGAAAATTCATCAAATACCGTTATGGTTCAGGCGGTGTATAATAACTACAAAAGTAATCCAAGTGCATTTGTTAAACACCTACAGAATTTTGGACTTACCAAGCCCTTGGGTATTTCTATTCAAGGCGAAGGCATTCCTACTGTTCCAACTCCGGGATCAAATAACTGGAATAATCTCTCTCTTCCCTGGATGGCCTTTGGCTATGGCGTACACATTACTCCCTTACAAACTTTGGCGTTTTATAATGCGGTAGCCAATAATGGTGAAATGGTAAAACCACAGTTTGTGAGTGAAATCAAGGAGTACAACAAAACCATCAAGCGTTTTCCAAAACAAGTAATGAATCCCAAAATATGCTCGCAAACCACTTTGGTTAAAGTAAAAGCGATTCTCCAAAATGTAGTCAAGTTTGGAACGGCCAAAGACTTGTATTCAAAGGAGTTTTCTATGGCAGGCAAAACCGGAACAGCCCAAGCAAATTATGTTGTTAATGGTGGAGCCAACAAGTATTACATTTCTTCATTTGTGGGGTATTTTCCTGCTGAGGCCCCAAAGTATTCCTGTATAGTAGTGGTGCACAAGCCCAAAACTTCCAATAACGATTATTATGGTGCCGATGTAGCTGGTCCTGTTTTTAAACGGGTGGCACAAAAAATATTTACTGATGTTCCCACAACCAACGAAATAGGTTCAATTAACAAGGCCATTGCCAAACAAGATGCGTTGTACAATGCATACAACAAAAAACTGCAGGATCCCAAAAACATTCTACCCAATTTGAAAGGCATGGCAGGCATGGACGCAATTGCCTTGTTGGAGAATTGGGGCGTAAAAGTAAAAGTGAATGGCATAGGAAAAGTAACTTCACAATCACTACCGGCCGGCACACAAATCAATAAGAACACGCAGGTAACCTTAGACTTATTTTGAAACAGTTAAAAGACATATTGTACAGAGTGGCTATCGAATCGGTGATTGGTTCAACCGATTGCGCCGTGGCCAAACTTGAGTTTGATTCCCGTAAAGTGTGTACAAACGATGTTTTTGTAGCCATTCGTGGTACGCAATCAAATGGACACGATTTTGTTCAAAAAGCCATCGGTTTAGGTGCTACGGTTATTGTTTGTGATGCCTTGCCTCAAGAGCTGCACAACGGAATTACCTATGTGCAGGTGCTCGACACGAATCGTGCGTTGGCAACAATGTCGGCCAATTATTTTGGCAATCCTTCTACCGAATTAAAACTGGTAGGGGTTACGGGTACCAATGGCAAAACAACCATTGCCTCTTTGTTGTTTCAGTTGTTTCAAAAAGCCGGATTTAAAGTAGGCTTGCTTTCTACGGTTACCATTCGAGTAAACGAAATAGAATACCCCGCTACCCATACAACACCCGATTCACTTACAATCAACCGCTACTTGCGTGAAATGGTTGAAGCAGGAGTTGATTATTGCTTTATGGAAGTGAGTTCGCATGGTATTCACCAAAAACGCACCGAAGGCTTGCTTTTTGCGGGTGGGATATTTACCAATTTATCGCACGACCATTTGGATTACCACGCCACTTTTGCCGAATACCGCGACGTGAAAAAGCAGTTTTTTGACCAATTGCCTAAAACGGCCTTTGCCTTAACCAACTTAGATGACAAAAACGGGCCAGTGATGTTGCAAAACACAAACGCGCGAAAAAAATCATACGCTTTAAAAACCTACGCCGACTACAAAGCACAAATTTTAGAAAACCAATTGTCGGGCTTGTTGCTCAAAATCAATGACCAAGAAGTTTGGGTACGTCTCATTGGTACCTTTAATGCCTATAATATTTTAGCCATCTACGGTACAGCCATCGAATTGGGTCTAGAGCCATTAGACGCTTTGCGTTGGGTTTCTGAATTGGAAAGTGTGTCAGGTCGTTTTCAATTTATCGTATCAACAAACCAAAAAATTACGGCTATAGTTGATTATGCGCACACGCCTGATGCCTTAGAGAATGTGCTACAAACCATAAATTCAATTCGCACTAAAAACGAACAACTCATAACCATTGTGGGTTGTGGAGGCGATCGCGATAAAACCAAGCGTCCCATTATGGCCCAGATTGCGGCTCAAAATAGCGACAAGGTAATTCTCACTTCGGACAATCCAAGAACCGAAGATCCCGAACAGATTTTGCGCGAAATGGAAGCCGGTATCGAGCCCCAACACTATAAAAAATCAATGACCATCTCAGATCGATTCCAAGCCATTAAAACCGCTTGTCAATTGGCACAAGCCAATGATATTATCCTTGTGGCTGGTAAAGGGCACGAAACCTACCAGGAAATTCAAGGGGTTCGCTACGAATTTGACGACATGCAACACCTTAAGGACTTATTTATTCAACTTCAAAAATAAATCACCATGCTGTATTACTTCTTTGAATACCTCTATAAAACACTCAATGTACCCGGAACAGGCGTGTTTCAGTACATCACGTTTCGTTCGGCTTTGGCGGTGATACTATCCTTGCTTATTTCTACCATTTACGGAAAGCGCATCATCAGTTTTTTACGCAACCAACAAGTGGGTGAGACTGTTCGTGAACTGGGCTTAGCAGGCCAAAACGAGAAAGCGGGCACGCCTACCATGGGTGGATTAATTATCATCATTGCCACTTTGATTCCGGTTTTGTTGCTCACCAAACTCAATAACATCTACATCATTTTGCTAATTGTAACCACCCTTTGGATGGGAACCATTGGTTTTATTGACGATTACATCAAAATTTTCAAAAAAGACAAGCAAGGCCTCAAAGGTATTTTTAAAGTAATCGGCCAAGTGGGATTGGGCATTATTGTGGGTTCGGTGTTGTATTTGCATCCGGGCGTTACCCTGCGTAAAGACAAGGTTACAACGGTGGTTGTCAATCAGTCTCAAAACGTGATTTCGGCTATGCCCTTGGAAGAAAAATCAACGGCTACAACCATTCCTTTTTTCAAAAACAACGAATTTGACTATGCCGAATTATTGGCCTGGACCGGCGAGGGCTATGAAAAATGGGCCTGGTTGGTATTTATCCCAATCGTAATTTTTATCATCACAGCCGTATCCAACGGCGCCAATCTCACCGACGGAATTGATGGGTTGGCGGCAGGCACTTCGGCCATATCGGTCTTGGCCTTGGGTATTTTCACCTTTGTGTCGGGGAACATTATTTTTTCCAATTATTTAAACATCATGTACATCCCCAACTCGGGTGAAATGACTGTGTTTATTGCTGCTTTTGTAGGTGCCTTGGTGGGTTTTTTATGGTACAATTCGTATCCCGCTTCGGTTTTTATGGGCGATACCGGTAGTTTAACAATTGGCGGAATCATTGCAGTTTTGGCCATTTCAGTGCGCAAAGAACTCTTGGTGCCTTTGTTGTGTGGGATCTTTTTGGTTGAGAATCTGTCGGTGATTTTACAAGTAAGTTACTTTAAATACACCAAGAAACGATTTGGCGAAGGCAAACGCATTTTCTTGATGTCGCCCTTGCACCACCATTATCAAAAGAAAGGGTACCACGAAAGTAAAATCGTGACCCGCTTTTGGATTGTGGGTATAGTATTGGCCATTTTGTCAATCGTAACCTTAAAATTACGCTAATACAATTCTAATTATGAAACGATTAGTCATATTAGGCGGAGGAGAAAGTGGCGTGGGTACTGCCATTTTGGGAAAGAAGGAAGGCTTTGATGTCTTTGTTTCAGACAAAGGCGCAATCCTACCTGTTTACCAAGAAGTACTCAACAAATATGGCATCGTTTGGGAACAGTTGCAGCACACTGAAGCCAAGATTTTGAATGCAGATCTTGTTATGAAAAGTCCGGGCATACCCGATAAAGTTGAATTGGTTAAAACAATTCATGCACTTGGAATTCCGGTGATTTCTGAAATCGAATTTGCCGCACCCTATACCCAAGCGGTTACCATTGGGATTACGGGAAGTAACGGGAAAACAACTACTACAATGCTTACTTATCACCTACTAAAAAATGCAGGATTGGATGTGGGTTTGGCAGGCAATATTGGAAAGAGTTTTGCTTGGCAGGTGGCTGAATCCGATCATGAATATTATGTGTTGGAATTGAGTAGTTTTCAGTTGGATGGCATAGTAGAGTACAAGCCGCACATTGCAGTATTGACCAACATTAGTCCCGATCATTTGGATCGCTACGAATACAAATACCAGAATTACATCAATTCAAAATTTAGAATAACAAAAAACCAAACCAAGCAGGATTACCTCATTTACGACGCCGATGATGAGGCAAGTGTAACTTGGTTAGCCAATCATACAACCAACGCTCAATTGATCCCTTTTTCAATCAGCAAAACTTTACAATCAGGAGCCTATTTAAACCAAAACACTATGGAAGTACACATCAACGACGAAGAATTCATCATGGAGACCGAATACATCGCACTCGAAGGAAAACACAATTTGAAAAATGCGATGGCCGCTACTTCGGTAGCCAAATTGATGCAGATTCGTTCTGCAACCATTCGCGAGAGCTTGTCTAATTTTCAAGGCGTTGAACACCGATTGGAGAAGGTGCTTAAGATTCAAAATGTACAATACATAAACGACTCTAAGGCCACCAATGTAAACGCAACTTTTTTTGCATTAGATAGCGTAAATGCTCCTACAGTTTGGATTGTGGGTGGGGTTGACAAAGGAAATGATTACAGCGAATTGATGCCATTGGTGCGCGAAAAAGTAAAATCAATTGTGTGTCTGGGTGTAGACAATACCAAAATCATCGAAGCCTTTGGCAACGTGGTAGATATGGTTATTGAGGTTGACAATATGCATGATGCAGTTAATATGTCGGCACATTTGGCCGAAAAAGGCGATATCGTTTTGTTATCGCCCGCCTGTGCCAGCTTTGATTTGTTTGAAAACTATGAAGACAGAGGCAATCAGTTTAAACGTGAAGTAAAAAATTTATAGCCAATAGATAGACGCAAAAAGCGAATGTCAAACAATCACAATACAACGAAAGTAGTTTTCTAGAAACAACCAAATGAAGCAATTTTTAAACAGTTTAAAAGGAGATAAGGTAATATGGAGCTTTGTGGCTTTGTTGGGCCTGTTCTCGTTTATGCCTGTTTTTAGTGCGAGTAGTAATTTAGCCAATTCGGCACATGGTACCGGAAATACCTTGGGCTACTTGGTTAAGCATTTTATGCACAGCTTTATTGGGTTTTTAATCATTTTTGGCATCCACAAAGTGCCCTATCAATATTTTAGAACCATATCGCGCGTGATGCTGCCTGTGGTTTGGTTGTTGTTGATTTTTACCTTGGCCAAAGGAACTGTAATTGCTGGCGCCAATGCAAGCCGATGGATTCAAGTGCCTTTTATTGGCATTTCGTTCCAGTCATCTACCTTGGCTTTTATTGTGTTGATGGTTTTTGTTGCGCGCTATTTATCGGTTACCCGTGAAACGCCCATCACATTTAAAGCGTCTTTGTGGGAACTTTGGCTGCCTGTATTTATTACATTGGGTTTAATATTGCCCGCCAATTTTTCGACTGCTGCGCTCATGTTTAGCATGGTGTTGATGTTGGTTTTTGTGGGGATGTATCCGTTGCGATACATAGGTACGGTTATTGGAATAGGCGCTGCAGCCATCGTTATATTTATATTGTTGAGCCATGCTATGCCCAATGTTAAATTGTTTACGCGCGTTAAAACGTGGGAAAGTCGAATAGAAAATTATCTCCAACACAAACCTGGCAATGACGACTACCAGATTCTGAAAGCTAAAACAGCTATAGCCACCGGTGGTTTGTATGGATTGGGGCCTGGAAAAAGTGTTCAAAAGAATTTTTTACCCCAGTCATCTTCTGATTTTATTTACGCCATTATCGTTGAAGAGTATGGTTTGGTGGGCGGATTAGGCGTCTTGTCTATGTATTTGTTGTTGCTCATTCGATTCATCATTGCTGCACAAAAAGCCAATACTAAATTTGGTCAGCTCGTGGTTGTGGGATTGGGATTTCCGATCATTTTTCAAGCACTTACCAATATGGCGGTAGCTGTAAACATGTTGCCAGTTACTGGTCAGCCTTTGCCTTTGGTGAGCAGTGGAGGAAGTTCAATATGGATGACCTGCATTGCCTTGGGAATTATAATTGGGGTGACCAAAAAAGAAGAAGAAATTGCCGAAGAACAAGCAGAAAAAGCACGCCGTGACGAAGCGCTCCGCCGCATGATTGACGAACAAATTGCCCGAGAAGAAGCGGCAGATGCAGCTTTATTGGCCGAAGAAAATTATTCAATCACCGATCGTTCAAGTATAAAATTGGATTAAAAACAGCAGTACACATGAAAACCATGCGATTTATCATTAGCGGAGGTGGAACAGGCGGACATATTTATCCGGCCATTGCCATTGCCAATGCGCTGAAACTGCGTTTTCCACATGCTGAATTTATGTTTGTAGGCGCAAAGGACAAAATGGAGATGCAAAAAGTTCCACAAGCTGGCTATGCTATTCAAGGGTTGTGGATTGCTGGATTGCAACGTAAATTGACAGTAGACAACTTGCTTTTTCCATTCAAATTAATCAGTAGTTTGTGGAAATCAAGTTGTATTCTACGCCAATTTAAGCCCGATGTTGTAATAGGTACTGGCGGATTTGCCAGTGGTCCGTTGTTGCAAATGGCCAACAGCAAAGGAATTCCAACCTTAATCCAAGAACAAAATTCCTATCCAGGGATAACCAATAAATTGCTCAGTAAACGAGCAAGTAGTATTTGTGTAGCGTATGCCAATTTAGATCGATTTTTTCCCGCATCAAAACTGGTACTTACCGGTAATCCAGTTCGTCAGGATTTACTAGATGTCCAATCCAAACGCAGTGAAGGCATTGCATATTTTAAATTGGATGCAAGCAAGAAAACGCTTTTGGTTTTGGGAGGTAGTTTGGGTGCCAGAAGAGTGAATCAACTGATTGAAAAAGAATTGCCGTTTTTTTTGAGTCAAGGCATACAGGTTTTTTGGCAATGCGGCAAATTGTATTGGGAACAGTACCAAAAATACAATACCCAAGAAGGCGTTCAAGTTGTAGCATTTATAGATCGTATGGATTTAATTTATGCAGCTGCTGATTTTGTGATTTCCCGCGCTGGCGCCTCCTCGGTTTCGGAATTGTGTTTAGTAGGGAAACCCACTTTGTTTATTCCATCGCCCAATGTAGCCGAAGATCATCAAACAAAAAACGCACTTGCAATTGTAGCCCAAAAGGGTGCTTTGTTGCTTAAAGAAAGTGAATTGGATAGCCAATTTGAAACGGTTTTTGCCGATTTGCTCACCAACCAAACACTACAAAATGAGTTGGCACTCAACATAAAAAAATTAGCCATGCCCAATGCAACTGAGGCAATTGTAAACGAAATTTCCAAATTAATCAAGCACAACTAATGAACCTCTCCCAAATACAACATGTTTATTTTATTGGCATTGGAGGCATAGGCATGAGTGCTTTGGCGCGTTATTTTAATTACATAGGCAAGGACGTGGCGGGTTATGACAAAACAGCAACGCACCTCACCGATGAATTGATCGCCGAGGGAATTGCCATACATTTTGAGGATAGTATTGCACAAATCCCGTCTCATTTTTATACCGAAAACACGTTGGTTGTGGTTACACCGGCCGTGCCTATTACCCATGCCGAGTGGAATTATTTTGTGGAACGCGAATATATAATCAAAAAAAGAGCCGAAGTACTTGGGCTCATTACCCAAAACACCTACACCTTTGCAGTAGCCGGAACGCACGGCAAAACAACGACTTCGGCCATTTTAGGTCACATTTTGTTTGAAAGTGGAGTTGATGTAACTGCTTTTGTGGGTGGCGTGTTAGAAAATTACGAATCCAATTTGATAGGTCGCGGCAAAACAGTAACGGTGGTTGAAGCCGATGAGTTTGACCGTTCCTTCTTGCACTTGCATCCCGATATGGCTTGCGTAACTTCTACCGATGCCGATCATTTGGATATCTATGGTGATGCCAGTTCTATTGAAGCTTCGTTTCAAGAATTTGCTGCCAAAATTGACGATAAATCAAATTTGTTTGTAGCGGCAGGCTTACCCATTGTGGGCACTGTAGTTGGAGTTAATCATGATGCAGCGTATCAAGCTTGTGAAGTACGAATCGAAAACGGCACCTATGTTTTTGATGTACAAACTCCTACAGAACGGATCAGTAATTTACGATTTAGTTTGCCGGGCACGCACAACTTGACCAATGCAGTTATGGCGTTGGCAATGGCTAAAAAATACGGTGTTTCAAATACAAATATTGCCAAAGCATTGGCTTCTTTTAAAGGAATTCGTCGTCGTTTTTCGTTTCAGATTCAAACCGATGAGTTGGTGTATATCGATGATTATGCGCACCATCCCACCGAAATCAATGCCGTACATCAGGCGGTGCGGGAATTGTATCCAAACAAAAAAGTGTTGGCCGTTTTCCAGCCGCATTTGTTTAGCCGAACCCAAGATTTTGGTGCCGATTTTGCCAAAAGTTTAAGTCAATTTGACCGAATTATTGTGCTGGAAATTTATCCCGCCCGTGAGTTACCCATTGAAGGAATTACCTCGCAATGGTTGATGGATCAAATGGAAAATCCAAACAAATCCATGGTGTCAAAAGCCAATTTAGTTGCCGAGTTGTGTGCAGCTCCAGAATCAATTATTGTTACCATTGGTGCAGGTGATATTGGGGAGATGGTAAAGGATATAAAAGCCGGTATAGAACAAAAAAGTAGAACCTAAAACAAGCTGAATGATGCGTACCTATTTTACTTGGACAAACCTTCGATTGGGGCTCATGATGGGCTTGGTGATTTTTTTGTTTTCGTTTACCTCAATTCGTAACAATTCGAGGAAATTAAAGGGTTCAGCTGTTTTTTTTGTTGAAGGAAATTCGTTTTTCATTAAACAAGAATCGGTTAATAAATTGTTAATAGAAAATAATTCGCGGGTCTCAGCCATTGAAAAAGTTACGTTAGATTTGAACAAGTTGGAAAAATCCATAGCCCATAATCCAATGGTTGAGAAATCAGAAGTTTATGTAAGTATCGATGGAATTTTGAAGGCTGATGTGGTTCAAAAAACACCAATTGCACGTGTTTTTGATGCCTCAAGTTCTTATTATATTGACTACCACGGAAGGAAAATGCCTTTGTCAGAAGAGTTCACGGCACGCGTACCCGTTGTGTCGGGAATAGATACCCCCAAATCGCTTCAACACATTGTGCCAGTATTGCAGTATATTTTTAAAGATCCGTTCTTGAAAAAAAATATCATCGGCATACAACTGGTTCCGGTTACTGGTTTGCGCCTGCTCAACCGAAATTTTAATTTCGAAATTGAGTTTGGAAAACCCATTCGCGTGGAAGAAAAGTTTACATGCTACAAAGCCTTTTTTCAAAAAGCAGTGCTCGATAGCAGTTTAACAAAATATAAACGAATCAATTTGAAATTTGCGCAACAAGTGGTTTGCATAAAAAAATAGCCCATGGAAAACGAAAATATTGCAGTAGGTTTAGATATTGGAACAACCAAGATTGTTGCCATGATTGGCAAGAAGAATGAGTACGGGAAGTTAGAAATCATTGGCATTGGTAAATCCAAAAGTTTGGGTGTTGCTCGTGGCGTGGTGAACAACATTACCCAAACCATCCATTCTATTCAGCAAGCTATTTCAGAAGCCGAGAACAATTCGGGTTACCAAATCAAAGATGTAGTAGTGGGAATTGCTGGGCAACACATTCGTAGCATTCAGCACAGCGATTACATTAGCCGATCCAATTCAGATGAAGTAATTGGAGGTAAAGACATCGAATTACTTATCAATCAAGTAAACAAATTGGCGATGTTGCCTGGCGAAGAAATAATTCATGTGTTGCCACAAGAATTTAAAATTGACGGCCAATCAGATATCAAAGAGCCTATAGGCATGTACGGTGGGCGTTTAGAGAGTTCGTTTCACGTAGTAGTAGGGCAAGCTTCTTCTATTCGTAACATTGGCCGTTGCATTCAGAATTCAGGAATCGAATTGTCTGGATTAACCTTAGAACCATTAGCTTCAGCTGATGCAGTTTTGAGTCAAGAAGAAAAAGAAGCCGGTGTTGCGTTAATTGATATTGGCGGTGGAACCACCGATTTAGCTATTTTCAAAGACGGCATCATTCGTCACACGGCTGTTATCCCATTTGGTGGTAACATCATTACCGACGACATTAAAGAAGGGTGTTCAATCATTGAAAAACAAGCCGAATTACTGAAAGTAAAATTTGGTTCAGCTTGGCCGGGTGAGAATAGAGACAACGAAATTGTATCAATTCCTGGCTTACGCGGCAGAGAGCCCAAAGAAATATCCCTTAAAAATTTATCCAAAATTATTCATGCTCGTGTAGTAGAAATCATTGAGCAAGTATTTGCTGAGATTCGCGCATACGGACATGAAGATCCAAGAAAGAAACTCATTGCCGGCATTGTGTTAACAGGTGGTGGAGCCAATTTAAAACACATCAAGCAATTGGTAGAATACATCACCGGAATGGATACCCGCATTGGCTATCCCAACGAACACTTGGCAGGTAATTCAAATGTAGAATTATCAAGCCCATTGTATGCTACGGCTGTTGGATTGATGATGAATAGCATCGAAAACAAAACCCAGAGTGCCGTGCGTATCGAACGTGTACCTGAAAAAACATCTCCGCCCAATGAGCGTGCTCACGAACCAGCTGTTCAGGCCATGCCAGTGGCAGCCGAACCCGATGAGCAAAATGCAGTTACGGCCGGTGTTGAGATAAAGGAGCAGCCCAAACAAGTAACATCTGAAGGAGTTGGAAAAAATTTCTTTAACAATTATTTCGTGAAACTTAAAGATTTTTTAGATAACGCAGAATAGAACAAGACCAAAATAAAGAATTCAAAAAAAACCAAAAAGTATGACAAGCAACTCAGATTTTGGAAGTATTTCATTTGATTTACCAAAAAACCAATCAAATGTGATCAAAGTAATAGGTGTTGGCGGCGGCGGAAGCAATGCCATCAATCACATGTTTAAACAAGGCATCAAAGGCGTTGACTTTATTGTGTGCAACACCGATTCACAAGCATTGCAAAACAGTGCGGTGCCAAATAAAATTCAACTGGGAGTGCACCTAACCGAAGGTCTTGGGGCAGGAGCAAATCCTGAAGTTGGTCAACAATCAGCGATTGAGAGCATTGCCGATATTGAGAAAATGTTGGACAGCAACACCAAAATGGTTTTCATTACTGCCGGAATGGGTGGTGGAACCGGAACAGGTGCTGCGCCTGTAATTGCTCAATTGGCCAAAGAACGCGATATCTTGACCGTAGGAATTGTTACAAAACCGTTCCAATTTGAAGGAAAAGTACGTTACGAACAAGCCTTGTTGGGAGTAGAAAAATTGCGCAAACAAGTCGATTCTTTAATCGTAATCAACAACAATAAACTAAGAGAAGTATACGGCAATTTAGGTTTTAAAGCTGGTTTCTCTAAAGCAGATGAAGTGTTGGCCACTGCCTCTCGTGGAATTGCCGAGGTAATTACACACCACTACACACAAAATATCGATTTGAAAGACGCCAAAACCGTCTTGTCCAATAGCGGAACTGCCATCATGGGATCAGCTACGGCGATGGGAGAAAACCGAGCTAAAAACGCGATTGTTGCTGCCTTGGATTCGCCCTTATTAGACGACAATAAAATTACTGGAGCCAAAAACGTATTGTTGCTTATCGTTTCTGGAACCAATGAAATTACCATCGACGAGATTGGCGAAATCAATGACCACATTCAAGC
>JBJOOG010000025.1:0-7112 GCA_046051465.1 Bacteroidota bacterium
GCCACATTCCAATCGCCAGAGGTAACCGACATTGGACCTAAGCTTTGTGTGGTTCCATTTAGTTGCACATTGACAATTCCTGGAGCTGGAGTTGTGTTGGCCATATCAAATCCACCTGTACCGCCAGGACCTGTTCCACCATAACCATAGAGTCGAAAAGTAGTTGCTGTACTGATATTGGTTAAACCCGTAATGGTGATCGTGTTTCCGTTACTCAAGGAAGTTAGTCCCGTTACTACCCCTAGATTGCTGGTATACCCATCAACCGAAGAGCGCAATGCCACGTTAACAGGACCAGTTCCGGATCGGCCCCAACTGAATACAAATGAGGTGGGCGTAAACGCAAAATTAAAATTGGGTGCAACAATAAATTGAATATAATTGTTTCCGGCTACTGCCTCGGCTAATGTATTTCCTGCTGCCGTATTTCCGGTATCAAACCAACTCGTACCGCCAAAACGAAGTCCATTTCCAAGGGGTGTAATTCCAGCTCCAAAGGTAAGATCAGATGTTGAAATATTGGGGTTATTAAAAACACTTGGCTCGGTGAGTTCCGTTCCGGTATTCCCATAGGTATTCCATTGCAATAATTGGGAATACAATAGTGGGGAATATCCCAATAAGAGACAAATGAGTACAACTATTCGTTTCATGTACACTTTTTAGAGGGTGTCTTTGTGTTAATCGAATTGGGGTCAACAAAAATAAAGCTAATTTGCAGAAATTCAATAATTTTAACCCAATTAATTATAAACAAATCCCTAGCCAATTTGGATTCAACTCCTCCTATTTCATACAAAGAAGCGCTTCGTAAAATTGAGCATTTTTGTGCCTACCAAGAACGTTGTCACCAAGAAGTAGAAACCAAACTCTACAGCTACAAACTGAGCGCTCATGAAATTGCCGAAGCCATTGCGCACTTAATTGATCAAAATTACTTAAACGAAGAACGGTTTGCGTGTTTGTTTGCCATTAGTAAATTTCATCAAAAAAAATGGGGAAAAAACCGAATTAACCAAGAACTTAAACTGCGAAAAATATCAAGTTACCTAATAAATAAAGGCCTCAAAGAAATTCCCGAGCACGAATACGCAAACACCTTTGAGCAAATTACCCAACATTTCTGGAAATCATTGGCTGAAAAAAACAGCCTAAAAAAACGAAAAAAATTTTGTGATTATTTCTTGCGAAAAGGCTGGGAAAGCGATTGGATTTACGAAAAAGCAATCGAATTAGAAAAGAAAAACTAAGGTTTACTCACCAAAATACTTACGGCATTTCCTCCAAAACCTACCGCATTGATTAAGATTTTTTGAAGCGGTTTTGTTGCATTATTTGCTGGCAAATAGGGCACTGAAATAAATACTTGTTGTTGCAGCATCAGTACCGCCAACTCCAAACTCAGTAAGCCCGATGCGCCTAAGCTGTGGCCAATTTTCCACTTATTTGAGGTAAGCAAAGGCAGCGATTGACCAAATACTTTTTGTACGGCTTTGTATTCGGCACTGTCGCCTTTTAGGGTTCCTGGTGCATGCATAATTAGCACATCTATCGATTGGAGATCATGGCCTTGCAAGGCCATTTGCATGGATTTTTGAAAACAGTCGGCTTCGGCTGTAATCGAGACGTTATGGGCCAACAATTCGGTTGCATAGCCAATGCCTTCAATCGTAGCCAATGCATTTTCTTTGGCACCCAATTCCAAACAACAGGCCACGGCGCCTTCGCCCAACACCATCGAGTTGGTTGTTTTGGCTAAATCCATCGCGCGGCATGGGTAGTCCTGATTTTCGCGAGCGTATATTTTCATAGCCTGCATTTGTGCCACTGTAAATTCGGTGAGAGGCGCTTCACTGGCTCCAATTAAAAATTGATTGGCCATGCCAGCACGCAACCAAGCAATCCCGTTAAGTAGTGCATGAAAACCGGTTGAACAGGTAATGGAATGCGAAATTTCGGGGCCTTGGGTTTGTAAATCTTGGGCAATCCAGGACGAAATATTTCCTAAAGTTGTGGTGGGCGAACTCAAGGTATGGGCCGATTTCGTTTGTAAAAAATCAGTGTGATACTGCTCAAACAAAGCGGTTGCTCCGCGAGACGAACCAAAATTTACGCCGTATGAATCAGTAGCATCCCACTGTGCTTGCTTTACGGCATTACGCGCAACAGCCAAGGCATTGATGACTGATTTGTCTAACGATTGGTAGTAAGGATTTTCTTCTCGCAAGCGATTCACCCATGCTTGGGTAGCAGCATCCAAAAACCCGGCGTACACCTTTCGACTGCCAAAATCGTTCAGACTCAGGTTATGTTTGGGCGAAAGATAATGCTGCCAAATCTCTTCCGGACGATGTCCCAAAGGAGAAACTGAAGCAAGCGCGGTAATGGAAACAGGTGTTTGCACGAGAATTATTTGCCACAAAGGTCGCAAAGTTTTGGTCACTGCCGAAAGAAAAAACAGTATTAGCTATTCCAAAACCTCAACCAATGCATTTTCAATGACTTGGTGAATTTTTTGCAGCTGTTGTGGCGTAATCACATAGGGCGGTAAAATGTAAATCGTGGCACCAACAGGTCGCAAAATAACACCTTGGTTCAAAAAATAGGCATACAACTTGTTGCGCAATGCTCCATAATAGGACTGGTCGCTTTCGGTTTTGATTTCTAAAGCAAAAATAATACCCAAAACTCGGGTAGTTTTTACACGGGGGTGCTGTGCTATTCGTTGTTGAAACGCCAATTGCTGTAGATTAATTTGTTGTATTTGCTGTTGAATCTCAGCTGATTCCAACAATTCCAAACTGGCTATGGCTGCCGCACATCCCGTAGGATTTGCCGTAAAGGTATGGCCATGAAACAAAGCTTTGCTGGTGTCGTCACTGTAAAACGCATCAAAAAGTGCTTGGGTAAAAGTTGTAATCGACATGGGAATGGTTCCGCCAGTTAAGGCTTTAGACAAACACAGCATATCGGGTTGTTGGGTGAGGTAATCGCAGGCAAAATTTCGGCCGGTTTTGCCAAAGCCCGTCATGACTTCATCGGCAATTGATAAGAGTTGGTGTTTTTTACACAGGGCCAAATAGTTATCCAAAACAGCGGCTTCATACATGATCATTCCGGCAGCGCCTTGGACCAAAGGTTCAAAAATAAAAGCGGCAAATTCTCCCGTTTGAACCAGTTCTTCAAAAATAGCCATTGCCTGCGCTTCATTTCCTGCGGTGGGCAAAGGCACGCGCACCACTTCGAGCAAAGAACCTTGAAAGGCTTCGGTAAAAAACGAAATGCCGCTGGCCGCCATGGCCGCAAAGGTATCGCCGTGAAAGGCGTTTTCAAACGCCAAAATTTTGGACTTGGGTTGCCCTTGATTGTAATGGTATTGCAAGGCGACTTTTATGGCTACTTCTACCGCCGTTGATCCGTTATCGGAGTAAAATAATTTGGCTTGATTAGAAGGTAAAATTCGCATCAATTTCTCTGACAACACCACAGCCGGTTCGTGGGTAAAACCGCCAAACAACACGTGTTCTAGCGTAGTGAGTTGCTTGTAAATGGCATCGGCCAAGTAGCGGTTACTGTGCCCATAGGGGTTTACCCACCAGGAAGCTATGGCGTCAATGTATTCCTTGCCGTGTTCGTCCCACAATAAGGCTCCTTCGCCTTTCACAATAGCCACAGCTGGCAAACTCGTTTTGTGTTGCGTGTACGGATGCCAATTGTGTAGTTGGTCGCGTTGGGAAAGGGTCATGGGGTTATCGATTGGCGATTTTTGATTGTTGATTGTTGATTTTGGAATTTGAGATTTAGAATATGGTATTACATAATCGTGAGCGCCTCTTTAAATTTATCAGCATAACAGGCAATTACATTGGCGTCAAAATAGGGTTCTTGCTCAATTCGGCCGATGCATTTTACTCCCGATTTTGACAAAATAATCGATTCAGTAGCGGGGTTTTCATCGCCCGAAAAAATGATGCCGGCGCAAGGAATGTTTCTGCTTTTTAGGGCTTCCAAACTCAGGAGCGTATGGTTGATGCTTCCCAAATAATGACGGGAAACCAAAATGACTTCGTAGTCTTTTTGAATTAAATCGATAATACAATCGGCATCGTTGAGCGGAACCAATAATCCGCCAGCCCCTTCAATCACCAAATGATTGGCAGTTTTGGGTTCTTTAATTTGGTTAATGTCAATCGTAATGCCGTCCAGTTGGGCCGCATAATGTGGACTAGCGGGTGTATTCAATTTGTAACTGTTAGGGAAAACTTGGGTTTTGGAATTGGAAATCATCGATTTCACTTTGATGCTATCGGAATGATCCAAATCACCGGCTTGTATGGGTTTCCAGTAATCGGATTCCAGCGCTTGGGTAAGTATGGCCGAAGCAATGGTTTTGCCTACGTCGGTGCCGATGCCGGTTACAAAAAGTTTTCGTTGTTTTGGTGCCATGATTAATTGTTATGCAAGTACAAAAGTACACATCAAAAGGTAAAAATGTACGCTATTCAAAAACCAATTGACTCAACTGCTGTAAGACAGCTTTGATTTCGTTGTGGGTATTATAGGCGTGCAGGCAAAACCGCAAGCGCTCTTGGCCTTCGGGCACGGTGGGTGAAAGAATGGCCCGTACATCAAATCCGTTATTTTGCAGTTGATGGGCAATGCTTTTTACTTTTTGGTTCCCGGGGATAATGGCCGATTGAATGGCCGATTTGCTATACACAAACAACGGTTTGAGTCCCAATTGCAGCTTTTCTTGGTTGAAGAATTGAATGTTCTCGCGCAATTTTTCTACTTCGGCAGGAGAATGTGACAGTAATTGATACGCTTGGAAGATAGTTGTTACCGCATGTGGGGAAAGCCCAGTGGTGTAGATGAAACTGCGGGCATAATTGACCAAATACTGCTGCAAATCGGTACTGCCCAATATGGCGGCACCGTGACAACCCAAGCCTTTGCCGAAAGTAACCAGTCGAGCAAATATTTTATCTTGGAGTTGCAATTGCTGCGCCAATCCTTGACCCTGATTCCCTATTACGCCGAGCGCGTGTGCTTCGTCTACTACCAAATAGGCTTGGTGTTTATTGGCTAATTCAACCAGTTCTTCTAGATTGGGCGAATCGCCATCCATTGAAAAAACAGATTCCGTAATGATGTAAATGGTTGGGATTTGGTCCCGAAGTTTCGGATTGGAATTTGGAATTTGGAATTTGGAAATTAATCGAACTAGATCTTCTGTATCGTTGTGTTGAAATTTGTAGGCTTTGGCGTGCGACAAACGAATGCCGTCGCGGATGGAGGCATGACACAATTCATCGTATAAAATGACATCGCCTTTTTGGGGTACCGAGCTAAAAAACCCTACGTTGGCGTCGTAACCCGAATTGAACAACAAAGCCGATTCGGCTTGATGAAAATGGGCAATTGCCTGTTCGGTTAGGGCATATAATTCGTGATTTCCGGTGAGCAAACGCGAGCCGGTGGCGCCATTTTGTGTATAGCCGTGATCAACTAAAAATTGGTGCGTGTTTGAGAATAATTGTGTGTTGGTAGCAAAACCCAAATAATCGTTGGAAGCAAAATCTACCCCGCTTTTGGGTGCCGAAAGGGCGCGTAAGGCATGTTGTTGCGCGCGCTGTTGCAGTTTATCAGATAGAGATTTTGGAAGCTTCATGGGGCAAATTTACCGAATTCAAACCAAAGCTGATGGAAATATTATTTGTAGCCCGGATTGCCGTGGATATCCTTTTTTCTGGGCGTTCCAGGAAAAAGATAGGAACAAAAAGCCGGAAAAGCTCCCACAAAAAAAACGCCCAACTAATGCTGGGCGTTTGATATAATTTATAGAAGAAATTAGTCAACCAAGACAATTACTTTGTTGTCTTTCATTTCGATGGTTCCCGAACTGATGGCTAAGCTGTAATTTTGCTCGTTGATCTTGGCAAACTTGCCTTCGCTTTCTTTTTCAAAATGAAATTGAGCTGCCGTAATTTTTACACTTCCTTCCTTAAGGGTTGAAACGATAGGCGCGTGTTGGTTTAACAACTGGAAACTTCCATCAACGCCGGGCAAAGAAACCGAACTAACTTCGCCTTGAAATAATTTGGCTTCGGGTGATACTATTTCTAATAACATAATTAATAATGTATAATTAAAAATTAAAAATGAAGCGTATCAACAATTATTCATTGTTACTTCTTCATTTTTAATTGATTATGCTTCTGCCAACATTTTTTCTCCAGCTTCGATCGCGTCTTCAATGGTTCCTTTCAAGTTGAAAGCTGCTTCTGGTAAGTGATCCAATTCGCCGTCAATGATCATGTTGAATCCTTTGATGGTGTCTTTGATGTCTACCAAAACGCCTGGAATACCGGTAAATTGCTCAGCTACGTGGAACGGTTGTGACAAGAAACGTTGTACACGACGTGCTCTAGACACGGCTAATTTATCTTCTTCAGACAACTCCTCCATACCCAAGATGGCGATGATGTCTTGCAATTGTTTATATTTCTGAAGGATCTCTTTCACGCGTTGTGCACAGTTGTAGTGCTCATCGCCCAAAATGTGTGGGGTCAAGATACGTGAAGTAGAATCCAATGGATCTACCGCAGGATAAATACCCAACTCGGCAATTTTACGAGACAATACCGTAGTAGCATCTAAGTGCGCAAAAGTTGTCGCTGGTGCTGGATCGGTTAAGTCATCCGCAGGTACGTAAACCGCTTGTACAGAGGTAATCGAACCTTTGTTGGTAGAGGTGATACGCTCTTGCATCGCTCCCATCTCAGTAGCCAAAGTTGGTTGGTAACCTACCGCTGAAGGCATACGGCCTAATAGCGCAGATACCTCAGAACCTGCTTGGGTAAAACGGAAGATGTTGTCTACGAAGAACAATACATCTTTTCCTTGGTCTGAACCGGCTCCGTCACGGAAGTATTCCGCAATAGATAATCCTGAAAGCGCTACACGAGCACGAGCTCCAGGTGGCTCATTCATTTGTCCGAATACGAAAGTAGCTTTCGACTCTCTCATACCCGGTTTGTCTACTTTGGATAAATCCCATCCTCCATTTTCCATAGAGTGCATGAAATCTTCTCCGTATTTGATAATGCCTG
>JBJOOG010000026.1:0-7047 GCA_046051465.1 Bacteroidota bacterium
ATCCTCAGGCCTCTTTGGGATTTGTCCCTACCATGGGTGCACTTCATGAAGGCCATTTATCATTATTGCGTGCTTCTTTACAACAAAACAGCCTTACAGTTATCAGTATTTTTGTTAATCCAACGCAATTCAATAATCCCGATGACCTTTTAAAATACCCGCGTACGCTCGAAAACGACGTGGAACTTGTAGCAGCTGTCTCGCCCGAAATCCTTATTTATGCGCCCACCGTTGAGGATATTTACAACGGCAATACCAAGGCCGAATCCTACGATTTTGATGGCTTAGAAAATGTAATGGAAGGCGAATTTCGACCGGGACATTTTGATGGCGTTGGTACAGTTGTCAAACGCTTGTTTGAAATTGTTCGACCCCAAAACGCCTATTTTGGCGAAAAAGATTTTCAACAGTTGCAAATTGTCAAAAAATTAGTCGAAAAAGAGCAACTTCCTGTAACCATTGTTCCTTGCCCGATTTTTCGAGAAGCCAACGGACTGGCAATGAGTTCGCGCAACGAACGCCTTTCGGCCGAAGAGCGAAACCAGGCAGCGCTAATTTACAAGACCTTACTTTTGGCCAAAGAACAATTTGAGCAACACGAACCGCATGTGGTAATTGATTTTGTAAAAAGTCAATTCAAAGCCCATTCGCTTTTTGAGTTGGAGTATTTTACCATTGCCGATGAGCAGCAGTTATTGCCCTGTAGCGCAAAAGAAGCAGGCAAAAAATACCGTGCATTTATTGCCGTTTTTGCCAACAAAATTCGATTGATTGATACCATTTCATTAAATTAATTTACATTTGCGCCCATGCAAATTCAAGTAGTAAAATCAAAAATTCACCGGGTTTCTGTAACCGGAGCCGATTTAAATTACATCGGCAGTATTACCATTGACGAAGCGCTCATGGAGGCAGCCAATTTAATTGAAGGCGAAAAAGTTTCTATTGTGAATATTAACAATGGCGAACGATTAGAAACCTACGTTATCAAAGGCAACCGAAACAGTGGAGACATTACACTTAACGGACCAGCTGCGCGCAAGGTGCAAAAAGGCGACATTATTATAATTATCGCTTATGGCATCCTCGATTTTGAAGAAGCCAAAACGTTTAAACCGTCGTTGGTATTCCCCAATGAACGAGACAATTCGCTAACATAATCGGGTGAAAAAGCAGCTCAGCAAATGGCTATCCATTTTACTTCCAATTGCCTTGGGAGTGTATTTAACCCTGTATACCTATCACAAATTTTCTCCGCAACAACTGCTTGAAATAAAAGGCTACTTTCAACATGCCGATTACAAATACATTGTATTGGCGCTTTTAATCGCCATAATTGGCAATATGTCGCGGGCTTTTCGTTGGAAATACTCCTTAGATCACTTGGGATACCCCACTACTTTTGCCACCAATTACATGGCCATTAACATTTGTTACCTGCTTAACTTAACGGTGCCTAAATCGGGAGAAATATCACGAGCAGTCATTCTAAAAAAATACAAAAACATCCCATTTGACAAGGGATTTGGAACCATTGTAGCCGAACGAATTGTAGACCTTTTGGTTTTGCTGGTGTTTATCTTTACGGCATTTATTTTGCAGTTTTCGGTTGTTAAATCGTTTATTCTAGACAAAATACCCGTTGAAAAAGTATGGATTGCTGGCCTACTTTTTATGCTCGGAACACTGGCAATTGGCCTGCTGTTTCGGTTTTCAAAATCAAAGTGGATTGAAAAAATAAAACACAAATTAGCTGGACTTCGCGAAGGCATCAGCACGCTACTGTACATGAAAAACAAAGGGTGGTATGTGTTGCACACCTTGTTTATTTGGAGTTCCTATGTGTTGATGTTTTACGTTACTTTATTTGCCTTGCCTCAAACCAGCATGATCTCATTTGGCGCAGTTGTAACCGCCTTTGTGGTAGGCAGTATTGCTATTGCTTTTACCAACAGCGGCTTTGGTTCCTACCCGTTTATGATTGCCAAAATACTGGCCATGTATGGCATCAGTGAAACAGCAGGAAATGCGTTTGGTTGGATTGTTTGGAGTTCGCAAATGTTCTTGGTAGTACTGCTTGGATTGTTGTCTTTTTTATTTTTACCGCTAGTAAATCGCAGCAGATAATTTTAGTATCTTGCTTCGCATTTATCACCCAACAATTTTTATTTCTTGAATATGAAAAACATAGTCCTTGTGTGTTTTTGTCTTTGTTTTGGCAGCGCTTATGCTCAAAAAATTACCGACACCATCCATTCTGAAAAACTTAAACAAGACCGTGAAATCACCATCGGTTTACCTGCAAATTATGACCAAAATCCAACTAAAAAATACCCGCTTGTAGTTGTTTTAGATGGCGAGTATCTATTTGATGCTTTTCAAGGCGTAATGAGCTATGGTGCATATTGGGATGATTTGCCCGAAATGATTTTAGTGGGAATTAATCAAAATAAAAATGACGAGCGGAGTTACGATTGCAGTACCGATGAACAAACCGGTCTACCCGATACCGAAGGCAAAAAATTCTTTGAGTTTATTGGGATCGAATTACTTCCTGCTTTGGAAAAACAATTCCGCATTGCTCCACTTAAAATTATTGCCGGTCACGACATTTCTGCTGGATTTATTAACTTTTATCTGTACAAAAATCAACCGCTTTTTGATGGCTATATTTCGTTAAGTCCGCAATTGGCCACAGGTATGACCGAACAATTGCCACAACGGATGTTGGAAATTAAGAAGCAATTATTTTATTATCAAGCCACCTCTGACGGCGATTTAAAGAGCATACAAAAAGACACCAAATTGTTGGACGAAAATATGTTGGCGCTTCAAAGCAAGTCACTGAATTACAAATACGACGAGTTCAAAGGGCTTTCTCATTATTCTCTTGTTCCTCAAGCCATACCAAGTGCCTTGTATCAGTTTTTTGCCTTGTATCAACCCATTACAACCACAGAATTTAATGAAAAAATAATGGTCTTGCCAGCTGGATATGTGGATTATTTGACTCAAAAATACGAGCAATTGGAAAAAACATTGGGCATAAAAGTTCCCGTAAGAATCAATGATTTCAAGGCCATTGAAGCGGCTATTTTAAGAAACAATCAGTTTGAAGAGTTTGATAAATTAGCGGCAATTGCCGACAACTATTACCCCAAGACCATGCTTAGCGATTATTATTTGGGATTGATGTTTGAAAATTTGGGTGACTTCAAAAAAGCGGCCAAAGCCTATCAAAAGGCCTACCAAAAACAAGAGATTGGAAGTTTAACCAAAGACATGATGCTCGACAAATCGGGTGAATTGATGAAAAAATAAGCCATGTCTAAAATAAAAACCACCTTTTTTTGTCAAAACTGCGGCGCGCAATATGCCAAATGGCAAGGCCAATGCAATTCGTGTAAAGAATGGAATACCATAGCCGAAGAAATCATTCAAAAAGAGGAAAAAGCGAGTTGGAACACCCTAGCTACTACAGTTAAAAAAGGAAATAAACCGCTAAAATTAAACGAAATAGACAGCACACAAGAGGTGCGCATGGACACCCGTGACGGCGAACTCAACCGCGTACTGGGCGGAGGAATTGTTCCGGGCTCTCTTATTTTGTTAGGCGGTGAACCCGGCATAGGAAAAAGCACCTTATTGTTGCAATTGTCACTGCAATTGCCCTATAAAACACTCTATGTTTCGGGGGAAGAGAGCATGAAACAAATTAAAATGCGGGCCGAACGCATCAGCAACAAGCCTAATTCCTGTTACATTCTTACCGAAACGAAAACCCAACACATTTTTAAGCACATCCAAGAAATTGATCCCGAGATTGTCATCATCGACTCGATTCAAACCTTACATACCGATTATATTGAAGCCTCTCCTGGCAGTATTTCGCAAATTCGAGAAACCACAGCTGAGCTCATTAAGTTTGCCAAAGAATCCAATGTGCCTGTACTATTAATTGGACACATTACCAAAGATGGCGCCATTGCTGGTCCAAAAATACTGGAACACATGGTTGATACCGTTTTGCAGTTTGAAGGTGATCGCAACCACGTTTACCGTTTGCTGCGTTCCTTGAAAAACCGATTTGGTTCTACCGCCGAATTGGGCATCTATGAAATGCAGGGCAGTGGCTTACGCGAGGTGAGTAATCCATCTGAGATTTTAATTTCTCACCAAGATGTTTCGCTTTCGGGTACTGCTATTTCGGCAACCCTAGAGGGCATGCGTCCGTTGATGATTGAAATTCAAGCGCTAGTGAGTACCGCGGTATATGGAACTCCGCAGCGCAGCACCACTGGCTACAACGCCAAACGATTGAACATGATATTGGCCGTACTTGAAAAAAGAGCTGGTTTTAGACTGGGTACCAAAGATGTTTTTCTAAACATAACCGGAGGCATTACCATTGATGACCCTGCAATTGACCTGGCCGTAGTAGCTGCCATTTTATCGTCAAACGAAGATATAGCAATTGAAGAAGGCGTTTGTTTTGCAGGCGAAATTGGGCTTTCGGGCGAAATTCGTCCGGTGAATCGGGTAGAGCAACGCATACTCGAAGCCGAGAAATTGGGCTTTACTACTATATTTGTTTCCAAATACAACAAAATATCCCTACAAAATACGGGCATTCGCATCCAGTTAGTCTCCAAAATAGAAGAAGTAGCCAGCGCCCTTTTTGGCTAATCCAAATCCTATGAAAATTAATCCTACAAGACTTCGAAAATTTGCCCTAGCTACCGCCGGCTTCGTCTTGTTGGTTTTGATCCTCGTATTTGTGTTTCGGGACAGTTTATTGCAAAAAGCAGTGGCGCACATGCAAAACAAGTGTAAGACGGAGTACCACAGCGAATTGTCTATCAAAAAAATTGGATTTTCTGGCTTAACCAGTGTATCAATTGCCGAGCTTAACTTGGTGCCCGAGGCTGCCGATACCTTGCTTTCTATAGAATATGTTGAAGCCAAAATAAGTATATGGAAACTGCTGGTTGCCCAAATTCAGCTGAATGAATTGCAATCAAAAAATGGATTTGTACAGTTGGTGAAAAACAAAAATGGCCGCAACTTTGATGCCTTTTTATCCAAAAAAGACAGTAGTACAACTGATTCCAAAACCAATTATGCCAAATTGGTTAACCGGTTGTTGACCCGATTTTTAAATTTAGTGCCTACCGATATGGCGCTACAAAATTTGGAACTTCGGGTGGATGATATGGGTAAAAAAACCCAACTAAAGCTTGAAAATTTAGATCTAAAAAACCAAGAATTAAAGGCGAAAATTCAAGTTCACACCGCAACCTTAGATCAGCGTTGGCGCATTGCAGGAACAGCAAACCCCAGAGATCGCGAAACCGATTTGCGGTTTTTTAATCAAGATACCGGAAAAATTAAAGTGCCTTATTTGGATGAGCGCTATAATTTGCAAGCCAGCTTTGATTCCATTCGTCTGCGAATAGACAACATCGATATGTCATTGGGCGAATTGCACATTGACGGTTTGAGTGCCATCTCGAACCTTACGGTAAATCACCCAAAAATTGCCTCGAAAGAGGTGATCATTCAACAAGCCGAATTTGATTTTAAATTGTTGTTTGGCAAACGCTTTGTCTCGGTAGACAGCAACTCAACGGTAAAACTCAATAAAATAAAACTGCAGCCCTATTTGTGTTACACCAACGACGAAGAAAAAATCTATGCTGTAAAAATTGCCATTCCCCAAACCAAAGCGCAAGATTTTATCGAATCGTTACCGCGTGGTTTATTTACACATTTTGACGGCATGAAGGCAACGGGTAGTTTTGATTATCGCTTGGATTTTGAATACCATTCCAAAAATTTACGCCCACTTGTTTTTGAAAGTAAACTCAATAAAGACCAACTCAAAATTACCCAATACGGCCAAGCCAATCTTAGCAAACTCAATGGCGAATTTGAATACCGAGCTCTCATAAATAACCAAAGGCAACGGGCTGTTTTTGTGGGCGCTTCCAATCCCAATTATGTACCGCTTACTGATTTGTCTCCCTATCTACAAAAAGCAGTATTAACCACCGAAGATCCCTCGTTTTTCTCGCATCGCGGATTCATTACCGAAGCGTTTAAGCAATCAATTGCCAAGAACATCCGAACCAAAAAATTCTCACGTGGCGGAAGTACCATAAGCATGCAATTAATTAAAAACGCATTCTTAAGCCGTGAGAAAACGCTTTCCAGAAAATTAGAAGAAATTCTTTTGGTTTATTTACTCGAAAACAACCGCATTGTAAGTAAATCGCGTATGCTTGAAGTATATTTTAACATCATCGAATGGGGACCTGATGTGTATGGTATTGGGGAAGCCGCCCAGTATTATTTTCAGAAACATCCGCGGGAACTAACGCTCAACGAATGTTTGTTTTTGGCCAATGTGATTCCAAGTCCAAAAAAATTCATGTATCAATTTGATCGGGAAGGCAAGCTTAAATCGTATGCCCAGCGACGTGATCAACAACTCACCCGATTGATGCTGCGCCGACAACTCATTACTCCTGAAGATACACTCTTTAATCCACCAATGAAAATTACGGGGCCTGCTCAATTTTCAATTAAAATAGACAGCATTAGTGCCCCTATAATTGATACGACTGCGGTTGAAAATTTTGATTTTTAGCAAGAACATTTCTCCTCTTTCTGGTTTTTTCACACATTACTTTTAATTAACACTCGCTTCACGTTTGGTTAATTTTTAATGCCTGTTTTTAACTAAATTGGGGTTTTTACTGCGGGTTAAATAATTATTTGGTAAAGTCTGCCTAACACCCAACCCGGTGCTTGAACATAATTTTGTCGCATCATTTAAACCTAAAAAAACTTAAAAAATGAAACGAAATTATTTTGTAGTGCTATTGCTGCTCATCAGCAAATTAGCCATTGCTCAATTCCTGACGCCTACCACGTATCGTGGTGCGTTTGCTCCAGCTCCCACAGCCATGTGGACGGATCAGTGGGCCAACTTTGACCCACAAAACACCGTATATCCTGCAGCCAATGTAGATGTATCGGCCAACA
>JBJOOG010000027.1:0-8000 GCA_046051465.1 Bacteroidota bacterium
ACAACTACAAATTATACGTTTATTGATATTCCAGTACTTGTGATCCGTAAATTTGGTGATTTCGGTGTAGGTTTTGGGTACCAATATGCAATTGGTTGGGGAGGCAAACAAGAAGCTGACGGCGGATCATCAGAGGTGAAGCCGGGTAACGACCAAGGTATGTTGTTGGATTTGTCCTATCAATTTGATAAGGTAAATATCAGCGCACGTTACTATATGGGTTCTGAGATGATATACGATGGGAATGCCGTGCGCAATCTTGCGGTATCAGTAGGATATATTGTGTTTTAATGAATCCAAACTAAATAAAACCAAAATGAAAAAAATAACATTGATTTTAGGAGTTGTTGCCGCAGTAATCACTATGTCATGCAGCAAAGAAAGCAGTCCAGGAGTAACCGGAAAATGGCGTTTTTATGCCGATGGTGCTAAAGGTGCTGGGACCACTATAGTGTGGGAAGCAAATACAGATGATGATTGTGAAGCTCAAAGCTTTATTCAACTGAATGCTGATGGTAGTATTTATCAGGAAAATTATAATTTAAATCCCATAACTTCGGATTGTGAATTGTATGATGATTCTCAATCTCCTATTACTCAAACATGGAGTAAAGATGGAGACGATATAATTTTATCAATTATTGATAATTCAGAGGTGCCGCCAGTAGAAAGCGAATACAAATCTCGAATAGTTTCTTTGTCTTCGTCTGAATTAATTATCCAAGATTACAATCAAGCTGGAACGGCCTTGATAGATTCCTATTCAAAGTTGATTAGAAAATAGATTTTTTGGTTTTTATTCAAAAGCCCTTTTACATTTTGTAGAAGGGCTTTTGTAATTTATACAAGTTGATTGCCTTGCTTTTTAGTTTGTTTCGTAAAGTAAATGGTATCTTCACATGTCTAAAAATAGAATATAGTTATTGACTATTTGTTTCCCAGTTGGTTTCTGTGCTAAATTTTTTGCTTTTGCGGGCATTATTCAATTTTTCATTCATCAATAGTTATTAACAATGTATATGCCCTATTTTCATGATGTTACGAGGAAATGATGGGGTTTTTAAAGTTGCTTCTTCTTATGTTTGTTAATAACTTTGTTAATAACTGCAAGTTTACTTTTTGCGAAAACGTTTTTGTTCCTCCTACTTTTGGTCTTATTAATTTTAACTAAACATTAATTATGAAAAAAATTATTTTATCTGCTATTGCAGTATGTGCTTTCGGTTTTGCTAATGCACAAGACAAAGATTCTTACGGTTTCGCTAAAGGAGACATGTATTTAGGTGGTACAATTTCGTATTCTTCTGAAGATGACGGAACTGTAAAAACTACTTCTAACACAATTGCTCCTGAATTTGGTTATTTCATTTCAGATAACTTTGCTTTAACTGCAGGATTGGAGTTAACTTCAGAAGATAATGGTACTACAAAACCTAAAACTACAGTTATTAGTGTAGGTGGTAGATACTACTTCTTAAATGTAGGTGAGCGTTTCAAAACGTTTACAAACTTTGGTTTACACTCTGGGTCAACAGATACAGGTGTTGCTGGTGCAGAAAAAATTACAGGTTTAGGATTGCACGCTGGTATTGGAGTAAACTATTGGATTACTTCAAAATGGGCTGTTGATTTTGGTTTAACAGATGTATTTAGCTATGACAGTGTAAAACAAGGTGATGCTAAAAGTACTTCAATCAATTTAGACATCAACGACAAATACAACAACATTTTTGCTGCTGCTAAATTAGGTTTGATCTACAAATTCTAATCAAACACATTGTTTCAAATTAAAGCCTCCCATTGGGAGGTTTTTTTTTGTTTTAAAATACCCATAAATAGGTATTTACATACTTTTGATAAGGATGTATGTTTGTTTTCTTTTTCTACACGATTCAACCGAAATTACCTACTTTAGATTTACTTTTTGAAATGAAAAGTTGCGAGAAGTTATTGTTGCCATAGGTAAATCATAAAACAAGACATGATGCATAAAAAAATTCTTATTTGTGACGATCATTTGTTGTTTTTGAATGGGCTGGCCGAGGTGTTAAAGAAATTTGGGCCTGCTTATGAAATCAACTTATTTAGCGATACCGATCGTTGCCAAAACTATTTTACATCGGCAGCCGTTGATGTATTTATTTGCGACTTAAACATTGACGAACGCGACGGCTTTCAACTGATTCAGCAGTTCAAGAAAATCCATCCCAAAGCCAAAGTCATTATTCTTTCAGCTTATTTTGAAGAATTTTTAGTAAATAAAGCCCATCGTCTTGGGGTTAATGCATTTTTACCAAAGGAAACGCCCATTGAAGAACTGCTCGAGGCAATTGAATCTACCTCCCCCGAATTTTATCATGCCAGCACAACCAAAAAAGGCATCCCCGATTTTGCCAAAACGGATAACGCCCAACTCAAAAAGTTTTCGCTGTCGGCACAAGAAAAACAAATTATTCGCTTAATTATTGAAGGGAAAACCAGCAAGGAAATTGCCGGCGTATTGTTTATCAGTAAAACTACAGTTGATACACACCGCAAAAACATCAACAAAAAACTAGAAATATCCAACAGCAGTTCGCTCATAAAATTTGCGCATGAGAATAATCTATTTTCTTAGTGTACTTGCGCTCAGTTTTACTGCCCAAGCCCAGTTCGATTTTCCGGCTGTACGCCAGTCTGCACAGTATTTTGTTGATACTACGTCTCACTATTCGCCTGCTCATTTACCCCAATCGACATGGAAAAACCTGCCTACTGATAAGCACATCAACATTGGTTACAATGTAAATGCTTCTGTTTGGTGTCGATTTCGGTTTACGAACACTACAGGAAAAACCCAACGGTTTGGATTAACCTTTTACAACAATAACATTGATAGTTTGGTGTGTTATGAACCCAATCGAATTCGAATTTTGGGTGATCGAACCGCTAACGAGGCCCAGTTTTTATCATATCATTCATTTGTATTTGAGTTATTGCCGTACCAAGAAAAATCAGCCTTGGTGAAACTCAAAAAAACCACATCTTTTTTTGAGTTTTCTTATGGGATTGAATCGGTTTCCGAATTGGTGAAACTATCCAATGCCAAATTGGTAGTGATATCAATTTTTATTGGGGTTATCCTGCTACTTACTTTACTTAACATTAGTTTGTTTAGCATTACCAAACGCTATGTGTATTTGTATTACACGTTTTATTCGCTGAGTTCCATTTTGTATATCGTGAGCTATTCAAATTTTGCCAAATACTCACTGTTCCCGAGGTTCTTGTATTTTAGTGAACTCCATATTTACGCCTCAACAATTTGGTTTGTGATTTTAACAATGCTTATTTGCAGTTACACCAATTTAAAGACTCATCAACCCAAGCGATATAAATGGATACTTTTAAGTATACGGGTAAATGCATCAATCATCTTTTTATCACTTTTTTTCTATGCTTTCAACTGGAATTTACTTTTAAAGATTTGTTTTTACTTGGTGTTTAGTACAATTACACTCAGTTTTTTTTATATGCTATTTGCTGTATTTCGCAACATACGCTACGAAGCAAAATCTTCCTATCTTATGTTACTTACTTTTTGGCCGCATTTAGCTTGGGGACATGCTATTTTGCTGCGCTCGTTTAAAGTGATCGAAGCCAGTTTTCCTGAAAATTTATTGGTCATTGTGTTTTTGTATGAATCCCTTTTATTTGGGTATATATTAACCAATACGTACCTCAATACCTACAAAGAAAATTCCAAATTAGTTACCGATTTACTGCACGAGCGCGACAAAACCATCCAAGTGATTTCGCAAACGCAGGTACGTGAACGCCGCTCCATTGCCAATTTAATACACGACAACATTGGTAGTCAACTGGCCTATATTCGACAATTGATACAACTCAAACAGTTTCAGGAAGTAAACGATTCAATGGCCGATTTGTCAGATGACATTCGCATGATTTCGCATCAAATCTTACCCAAATCCCTCGACGAAGGCGCCTTATATGCCAGTTTACACGATCATATTGTGAGCAGAACCCGCACTGTAGCTGTGCCCAAAATAGAAGTGTATAATTATAATTTTCCCGAAATTATTGACGCAGACTGGGTGTATGACGTGTACCTGATTACTTTAGAATTGATAAATAATGCGGTAAAACACGGCCAGGCCAACGTAATCCTGATTGAATTTTACGGCTATACTTCGCACTACCTGATCCAAATTACCGATGATGGTTGTGGATTTGATGCTACCCAACAATCCTTTGGGTTTGGTTTAGAAAACAGCCTTAAACGAATTCAAAATTACCAGGGTACTTTTGAGCTCACTAGCACGCGTGGTCAAGGTACCGTGGTGCAAATTAAATTGCCGAGAAACTACTAGTTTTATGCTATTTACCCACAAATGGGTATTGTCAGTAGCATTTGTTAGGCGTTCATTTGTTTGGTATTAATCTAAACAAATTAACAGTGAAAAACTATTTCAAAAAATTTGCACTCTTGTTTTCTATTTCAATGGTGTTCATCACTTCTTGTTCTAAAGAAGAGTCCAAAACAGTCCCTGTAGACCAAATAGGAGGAATAATATATCAATCCCAAGTGGTAACAGTTGATCTACCTGGCCTTGTATTAAGCAATCAAACCTATAATGCAACAATCGACGGAATAGCTATACAATTATCAAAAGCGTCCAATGAAAAGTTGACATTTTTAGTACCTCCTTCTATTTCCCTTGGATTAAAAGACTTGGTAATCCCTGAGCTAAACAATGCGGTTATACATTATGATTTAAAAGAAACGGTGTTAACCCAAACGGTTACCGAAACGCTCACGCCTTTGTTTGATAATATGGCTGCATTTACTCAAAATTCAGATGGATCACCCGAAGCATTAGAAGCTGAAGCAACCCTTAGCAGTTTCACTACCTATTTTGCTCAAGCATCAGAAGCTGAAAAAACCGAGTTGGCGTTGCTATATAAAGCCAACAAGTTGTTATTTGATAGTATACTTTTGGGTACCTATGCAGGCCGACTCGCAGGACCTAATGAAGATTGTCTAGCTATTGCAGTAATCGGCATGGGAGCAAGCATTACACTTATTATAGCTCCAACAGTAATTACACAACTAGCTGGTTTGGGATTATTTGCGGTATCACTTAAAGAAGCCAAAAGATGTGGAAGACCGATTTACGATGCATTAGTGATGTGTGAAAACATAACAGTAAACGGTATTGAGGGAGATAATAACCGTCTTGCCTCCAACTCAATTCTTTTGCAAAACGACGTTGCTTCTACAACTACGCTCAACCTATTAAAAAGAAAACTAATAGCCAGTGATGCCAATAAAACCCAGCCGGTTTGGGTGTTATTTTTCAGCAGCTTTAATTTAATGAATTTAAATACCACACTTGCAAACGCTGTGATTGGCGTGTTAAATAATTTACCATTTGTAAACATAGCGCCTTTATCTCGTGTACAATTACCCAATTCAAGTGCCAATGTAGGTGTTGTGGCTAATGCTACTTCCTTTTCAGGGATGCAATTCACGGTAAACCACCCCAATCTTCAATTGGTTTCTGCCACGCTGCAAGGAAATGGACAAATGAACCTCAAAGTAAAATTTGTAGGCACTCCAGCTCCGTTGCCAGTTGATTCTTTTTTAAATTACAGTTATACCGACGAGTACACGAGTTTTTCTGGAAAACTGCCCATACAAGTTGCGGCTGTTTCTTTTTGCGATGACACAACTACGCCCTATCCCACAGTAACGATTGGCGGGCAAATCTGGATGCAAAAAAATCTAAATGTTTGCAAATACCGCAACGGCGATGACATCCCACAAGTGCAAGATTTCACCGCTTGGGCAACTCTCACCACAGGTGCTTGGTGTTATTACGAAAACGATACGGCTAACGGTCCTATTTATGGCAAATTATACAATTGGTTCGCAGTGAACGACCCGCGTGGTTTAGCACCGACAGGCTATCATGTGCCCACAGACTCAGAATGGACTACTTTAACAGCCTTTTTAGGAGGACAACCAGTTGCAGGAGGAAAAATGAAAAGCACCGGCACATCGCTTTGGTTAAGCCCTAATCAAGATGCTACCAACAGCAGTGGATTTACAGGTCTTCCGGGGGGTGTTCGCTACAGTAATTCTTTCGGACGCGTTGGCGAGAACGGTTTATGGTGGAGTTCGTCAGATTGGGATACAGCATCTGCGCGGTTACACAGCCTTTACTATAACTATTGGTGGTCAGATAGTTACGCCGATTTTAAAATACTCGGTTTGTCAGTGCGTTGCATCAAGGATTAAAAAAATTAATCTACTAAAAACTTGTTAGTAAAAGCAAGGTTTTGGGTTGTATTTATCTTCAATTTACCCATAAATGGGTATTGACTCCGAAATTGGTTACGAGTTAATTTGTACAAAAAAAACAAATGAAAACACTATTTGATAAAACCATACATATTTTATGTATATGTATTTTGTTACTCGGTATTAGTTGTAGCAAAGATGAAGGCACAAAAACTCCTTCATTTTCTGATTTTGAATTTTCTGGAATATTCACTGGCACGTTATACAACAACGGAACAACATCTCCATTAGAAGGGTATATAACAATTGCCGCCAATGGATCAACCGATTTAAATTTACTCACCGGAAATATGAAAGGCATCTCTGAAAAACAAGGAGATAGTTACGCAATCAATATTACTCAATCTGGGGGTGCTTTTGCAAACATCACCAATATTACAGGTTCAATTGATACCACAACACGTTCTATTTATTTGAGTGGAACTAATCCTGACGGCTCAGCTGTAACTGTTGGTGGTGATGTGCCTGAAATACAAACTACAGGGGGTTGGGAAAATTTATTGTATTCATCTGTAATATTTACACACGATGAATCATGTAAAGCTACCGTTTCTGTTGACGGCGTTACATTTAGTGGGTTGGATAGATTTTATTCCCCCGGTGGTCGATGTGATTCTTATTATGCTTTATGGAATACCATTCTTTTTAATTATGACAACCTACAATCAAAAATACATTGTACATCAGGTGTTTTACAAGGACTTGACGGAAACCCTTTGCCTTTTACTCAATGTTGTACAGTTCAGTATATATTACCAAAAAATACCCAACACAACTATACCGTAACTTGGGAAAATGGCCAAGTAACTACAGGCACTTTTACTGCTCCTGATGGGGGTGGAATGTTGGCAATTTGTCCAACTAACGATGGTCCTGAATGCGATGGTACTGGAGGTGGTTTAGTAGGTAGTGCCGGAAATCCGAGGTTTAATTTACAGTTTACACAGGGCTATGATTTAGACTTATATGTAAAAACGCCAAATGGTACGCTAATTTACTATGGGAATAAATTCGGTCAAGGTGGAGAGTTGGATGTAGATTGTACATGTACTAGTGGTACATCTAATGGGACAGGTGAAAATGTATTTTGGCAAAATGGACCAGCAGGAACCTATCAGTATTATGTAAAATTTTACAGCAGTTGTTCGAGTTCCAATCCCAATGCGAATTACACCGTGCGTGTAATGAATAATTCTACAGTTGTACAAACGCATACCGGTACACTCACTTCAGGTGGCACAACACCTACCTGGACTTATGTCAAAAACTAACTTTAAATCTATATTACTATGAAACGAATTTTTTTATTCTTGTTGGCAGGAACACTACTTTTTGCTTGTGATTCCGAAGAAGATGACTCAGATGGATCAGGTGGATCTACAAATTTGGTAGGGCAAGACGGGAATCCCCGTTTTAATTTGCAATTTACAAATGCCGACAATGTTGATTTGGATTTGTATGTGCGCACCCCTTCTGGGGCTGTTATTTCCTATCTTAATCGCAGTGCTGATCAAGGTACATTAGACGTAGATTGCTTATGTGGAAATTGCGCCAGCGGACCAAACGAAAATATCTATTGGGTAAATGGTACAGCGCCAACAGGTCAGTACGAATACTGGGTGAACTACTATGG
>JBJOOG010000028.1:0-8926 GCA_046051465.1 Bacteroidota bacterium
AGAAAAGACTAAACTCAGTTTGTTAATTTTCTACTAATTATAATGTAGACTACCCATATCTTAGTTCGTTTTAGTACTTTTAGACTTTCTAAAAAAACACAAAACATGCGGTATTGGGTAGTCTTCTTTTTTATGGGTTTTGTAGCTACCAGTGCAGCTCAAGAATTGGATACTCCCAAAAAAGTTTCAGGTACAATCCTCAATGACAACAGCAAAATGCCAATTGAGAATGTGAACGTGATCAACCTCAACAAAGTTTTGGGTACGGTGACCAACGCCAAAGGGTTTTTCGAGCTAGAGGCTTCTGCCAACGATACCTTACACATTTCCTACATTGGATTCCAATCGATTAAAGTGCGCGTCACAAACGATTGGCTCAAAAACGGAAAAACAAACATTCAACTTACAGAAAAAGCCATCGCACTTGAAGAGGTGAATATTATGCCCTATTACCTTACGGGCTATTTAGAAGTAGACACCAAATTAATTCCCTCTGTCGAAAATTACCGCTACAGCATTTCTGGTTTACAAGAAGGCTATGAAGCAGGTGAAACTTCACCCAATGCCTTTGGTCGTGTTTTGGGCTCCATTCTAAATCCAGCCGATATGCTATACAATTTCTTCGGAAAAAAATCGGTAGAGTTGAAGCGATTAAAAAAGATGAAGAAAGACGACACCGTACGCAACCTCTTGGAATCTAAATTTGACCGCGAAACCTTGGGCGTTTTATTGGGTGTCGATAAAAAAGAAATCGCTGAGATCTTACAACGCTGCAACTACTCCGAGGCCTTCATCAAAACGGCAAATGACCTACAAATCATGGATGCCATTAGCGAATGCTACGAAGAATACAAAATCCTTAAAAAGAAATAACTAGCCCTTTCGTTCGGCAAAATAGCGCGCCTCAATCCGTTTGATGTCTTTGATGGAATTGCGCGACCAATCAATCCGTTTTTGTAAAAGTTCCTCCTCGCTCAATTGCCAATTCACCTCCGATTGATGCAATCGACTCATGAGGTTTTGAATGATAATGGCCGCCGAAACCGAGATATTCAAGCTTTCGGTAAAACCCCGCATGGGAATTTTCAAAAAGCCATCGGCCTGATCCAACACCTCTTGTGACAAGCCATCGCGTTCCGTACCAAAAAACAAGGCAGCCGGTTGCGAAATATCAAAATCATCCAGCAAACAATCATTTTCGTGGGGCGTGGTGGCAATGATGCGGTAATTTTTTGATTTTAAGTCTGTAATACAATCTGAAATCGATTCAAACCGATTCACATCGACCCATTTTTGGGCGCCCATCGCTATTTCTTTGTCGATGCGTTTGCCAAATTTTTCCTCAACCACATTGAGCTGCTGAATCCCAAACACCTCACAACTGCGCATCACCGCACTGGTGTTGTGCAACTGAAATACGTCTTCTATGGCCACCGTAAAATGGTTGGTGCGTAGGGATAATACCTTCAAGAATTTTTCTTTGCGTGCATCGGTAAGAAATTCTTCTAAATAGGCCAAGTAGTCGAGATCGGGCATAGATTGTTTAATTTTGGCAAAAATACAAAAAGCCCTTTCCGATTATGAAAAAAAATATCGTGGTATTTACCGGTGCAGGCATGTCGGCCGAGAGCGGCATCTCGACCTTTCGGGACAAAAATGGCTTGTGGGAAAACCACGACATCATGGAGGTGGCCTCACCCGAAGGCTGGCATAAAAACCCGCAGTTGGTCTTGGATTTTTACAACCAGCGCCGCCGTCAACTCAAGCAGGTTTCGCCCAACAAAGGCCATGAACTCTTGGCCAAATTGGAATCGCATTACCAACTGCAAATCATTACCCAAAACGTCGACAATTTGCACGAACGCGCTGGCAGTTCCCGTGTATTGCATTTGCATGGCGAATTAACCAAAGTGCGATCGGTAGCCGACGAATATTCGATTTACGAACACCACAATGATTTACATTTGGGCGATACCGATGCGCATGGAAATCAGTTGCGGCCTCACATTGTTTGGTTTGGCGAAGAAGTTCCCGCACTCGAAGAAGCAGTCGAACTTACTAGACAAGCCGATTTATTGTTAGTGATTGGCACTTCGCTGCAAGTGTATCCGGCAGCCAGCTTGTTGCATTATGTTAAAACAACTATTCCGTTGGTGTATATCGATTTGAATCCGGCAAGTTTGGCAGATATTCCCAATTCCACCACTGTGATTGCGAAAACGGCCAGCGAAGGGCTGCAAGATTTTATCGAATTACTACCCCAACTGCTGGAAAAATAAGCGTTGTTTTTTCATGGGATTGCCTTTTATAAACCTTGGCAAAGTCATATATTTGCGCCTTATTTTCAACACACTACACCATGGCCACGCTACACGAATTGAATGCCGTTTCCCCAATTGACGGAAGATACAGAAGCAAAACCGAATCCCTATCGGCTTATTTTTCAGAAGAAGCTTTAATTCGCTACCGCGTACTGGTAGAAATTGAATATTTTATTGCCTTATGCGAATTGCCGGTGCCGCAATTGGCAGGTGTACATCCAACTGTATTTACCGATTTGCGTAGCTTGTATGAGAACTTCGGTACCGCCGATGCACAAGCCATCAAAGACATTGAGCAAACCACCAACCACGACGTAAAAGCTGTAGAGTATTTTATCAAACAGGCCTTTGACCGGTTAAACTTGGCTCCCTATAAAGAATTCATCCACTTCGGATTGACTTCGCAAGACATCAATAATACCTCTATTCCGCTATCAACCAAAGAGGCATTTCACAACGTCTACTTGAAATCCTTGATTGCAGTGGTCGCCAAACTCAAAGAACTGAGCGTAGCTTGGGCCGAGATTCCCATGTTGGCACGCACCCACGGACAACCCGCCTCGCCAACGCGTTTGGGCAAAGAAATTGGGGTGTTTGTAGAGCGATTGGAAGAGCAATTGCGCTTGTTGTTTTCGATTCCTTTTGCTGCCAAATTTGGAGGCGCTACGGGTAATTACAACGCCCATCACGTGGCCTATCCGCAAATCGATTGGCGCAAATTTGGGACCGATTTTGTGAGCGAAACCTTGGGCTTGCACCACTCGTTTCCTACTACTCAAATCGAACATTACGATCATTTTGCTGCTTTTTTTGACGCCTTAAAACGCATCAATACCATCTTGATTGATTTGGACCGCGACATCTGGACTTATGTGTCGATGGATTATTTTAAACAAAAAATCAAAGCGGGTGAAATTGGTTCTTCAGCCATGCCACATAAGGTAAACCCGATTGATTTTGAAAATTCAGAAGGCAATTTGGGGATGGCCAATGCTTTGTTTGAGCATTTATCGGCCAAATTACCGATTTCCCGTTTGCAACGCGATTTGACCGACAGCACGGTATTGCGCAACATCGGTGTGCCGTTTGGTCACACGATCATTGCACTCGAAGCTACCTTGAAAGGCTTAAATAAATTAGTCTTGAACGAAGAAAAATTGGCCAGCGAATTGGAACAAAATTGGGCCGTTGTAGCCGAAGCCATACAAACCATTTTGCGCCGAGAAGGCTATCCTAACCCCTATGAAGCCTTGAAAGATCTAACCCGCACACACGGTGTAATCAACCAAGCGGCCATTCAAGAATTCATCCAAACTTTAGCTGTTTCTGAAGAAATTAAAGAAGAATTACTCGCGATTAGCCCGAGTAATTATGTGGGGATTTAAAACAGTTGTCAGTTCTCGGTTTTCGGTTGTCAGTCCTACAGCTTGCTATAAAGCAATTTAATTGCTTTTAACCTAGTTCATGTTAATTTTCTGGCCACGAATTCACGAATAAAATTCGTGTTAATTATTTCAACCGAATGATCATCGTCGATGATCAATTACCAACCAATTTAAAAAATAAATTTGTGCATTCGTGGCAAAAGCCAAAACTGACTTCAATATAGAGCGTTTTTGAATCTGTATCAGTTGTCAGTTCTCGGTTTTCGGTTTTCGGTTTTCGGTTTAGATAATTTAAAAATTTAAAGATTTCGTCTAGAAGTCATAGTTTTTTTCTGAAGATTTGGAATTTCAAATCGACTGTTCTAAGTATATTCAGAAAACTTCCCACTTCTAACTTCTAACTCCCCACTTCCAACTTACCTCGAATAATTAGGAGCTTCTTTCGTAATCGTCACGTTATGCGGATGACTTTCATTGATTCCGCTGGTGGTGATGCGCACAAAGCGACCGGTTTCTTGTAGTGTCGGAATATCTTTGGCACCGCAATAGCCCATTCCGGCGCGAAGGCCACCAATGAATTGTTGCATGCTTTCGTTTAATTCGCCTTTATACGGCACTCGACCCACAATTCCTTCTGGAACTAATTTTTTAACGTCATCTTCTACGTCTTGAAAATAGCGGTCTTTTGATCCTTCTTGCATGGCCTCAACCGACCCCATTCCGCGGTAGGATTTAAATTTACGGCCTTCAAATATGATGGTTTCACCCGGTGATTCTTTGGTTCCGGCCAATAAAGAGCCCAACATTACAGAATCAGCACCTGCTGCAATGGCTTTGGGTATGTCACCGGTGTAGCGAATTCCACCATCGGCAATTACCGGAACACCACTCCCTTTTAAAGCAGCAGCCACTTCTAAAACAGCCGAGAACTGTGGAAATCCAACCCCAGCTACAATACGTGTAGTACATATAGAACCTGGACCAATGCCCACTTTTACGCCATCGGCACCGTGCTGGGCCAAATACAAGGCGGCTTCGGGCGTGGCAATATTGCCTACAATGACATCGATACTCGGGAATTGTGCTTTTACTAATTTTAATACGTTTACAACGCCTTCGGTATGGCCATGCGCCGTATCAATAATTACCGCATCTACACCCGCTTGCACTAAAGCTGCCGCGCGATCAATGGCATCAGCCGTCACACCAATTGCAGCCGCTACACGCAAACGTCCATAGGTATCTTTGTTGGCAATGGGTTTTTGGGTCAGTTTGGTAATATCACGAAACGTAATCAAGCCCACTAATTTATAGTCTTGATCAACTACGGGTAATTTTTCAATTTTATTTTGCTGTAAAATACCTTCTGCTTCTTGTAAAGTGGTGCCAATAGCCGCTGTTACTAGATTTTTTGCAGTCATTACTTCTGTAATGGGACGGCTGTTTACTTTTTCAAAACGCAAATCGCGGTTGGTGGTAATTCCTTTTAGAATACCATTTTGGTCTACTACTGGAATTCCGCCAATGCCGTGCTCTTTCATCAATAATTTAGCATCGCCCACAGTAGCTGTAAGAGGCAAAGTAACCGGATCAATGATCATGCCGCTTTCGGCGCGTTTCACCTTACGTACTTTGGCCGCTTGTTGTTCGATGCTCATGTTTTTGTGCAATACGCCAATTCCTCCCTCTTGTGCCATTGCAATCGCCATTGCGCTTTCGGTAACGGTATCCATAGCCGCTGAAACGATGGGTACATTTAAAGTAATGTTTTTAGAAAATCGAGATTGGATGCGCACTTCGCGTGGAAGCACATTAGAATAATTGGGAACTAAAAGGACATCATCATAGGTTAATCCTTCGCCGATAATTTTCGTATGGTGTGCGTTCATTGCAATTTGAAGTTGTAGTTAAATTGCGTGCAAATATAGAGTAATTTATTTAGAAATACCGGGTATTTCCTGCTAGAAAATCGGATTTTAATGGTAATGCTTAAAAATCTTGGTCGCCTCGTTGTAAGCACTTTCAAAACTCATCGGACTGGTTCCTGTATTGGCTTTTTGGGTAGTGAAATAGGACAATAATTTCTCGGTAGGCATGTTGCCGGTAAGTTCGTCTTTGGCCATCGGACAGCCGCCAAAACCTTGAATGGCACCATCAAATCGACGACAACCTGCAAGGTAAGCAGCATCAACTTTTTCAAACCATTTATCGGGTGTGGTGTGCAAGTGAGCGCCAAACTCAATGTTGGGATATTGCGGAATTAAATTCGAAAACAAATACGAAATCACCTCGGGTGTAGAACTGCCTATGGTATCTGATAGTGACAATATCGTTACACCCATTTGGGCCAAGCGTCCGGTCCACTCGGCTACGATTTCTACGTTCCAGGGATCGCCATACGGATTGCCAAAGCCCATGGATAGATAGGCTACCACTTCTTTGTTGTGCGCATGAGCAATGTCTAGAATTTCTTGCAAACTCAGTAAGGATTCGGCTATGGTTTTATGGGTGTTTCGCATTTGGAAGTTCTCGGAAATCGAAAACGGAAAGCCCAAATAATTGATTGCTGGAAACTGCGCGGCGGCCTGTGCGCCTTGGGTGTTGGCAATGATGGCCAATAATTTACTTTGGGTTTGCGACAAATCCAATTGCGCCAAAACGGCTGAGGTATCTTGCATTTGCGGAATGGCCTTGGCCGATACAAAACTCCCAAAATCGATCGTATCAAATCCTACCCGCAACAGCGACTGCAGGTAATCGACTTTGCGCTGGGTAGGTATAAATTCCTTGATGCCTTGCATGGCATCGCGGGGACATTCGATGATTTTGATGGGATTCACAGACACAATTTGAACGCTAAGATAGCGCGATTTTTTGATTAATGGCTTTCACCAAAGCTGGACCTTCGTAGATAAATCCGGTGTACAATTGCACGAGGCTTGCACCGGCTTCGAGCTTTTCGATAGCATCATCGGCGCTGTGAATGCCGCCTACCCCAATAATTGGAAATGCACGGTTGCTTTTTTCAGCTAGAAAACGAATTACTTCGGTAGATCTTTTAGTTAAAGGCTTGCCCGATAATCCGCCCATTTCGGTTTTATTCTCCGACTGCAATCCATCTCTTGAAAGTGTGGTGTTGGTTGCAATCACGCCTGCAATTTGGGTAGTTTTTACAATGTCGATGATATCGAGTAGTTGTTCATCGGTTAAATCTGGTGCAATTTTGAGTAAGATGGGCTTGGCCTTTACTTGCGCTAAGTTTTTATTTTGCAAGGTTTGTAGCAGCTGCGTGAGCGGTTCTTTGTCTTGCAGCGCGCGCAAGTTGGGCGTATTGGGCGAACTCACATTCACTACAAAATAATCGACTACTTCATACAAGGCATCAAAACAAATTTCGTAATCGGAGGTAGCGTTTTCATTGGGCGTATCCTTGTTTTTGCCGATGTTTCCACCAATTAATACGCCTTTGTTTTGTTGCAAGCGCAAAACGGCTGCATCTACTCCCCCATTGTTAAACCCCATCCGGTTGATGATGGCGCTATCGGCTTTGAGTCGGAACAAGCGTTTTTTGGGATTACCTGCCTGTGCCTTGGGCGTGAGCGTGCCAATCTCGATAAAGCCAAAGCCAAAATTGGCCAATTCCTGATACAACTTGGCATCTTTGTCAAAACCCGCGGCTAAGCCTACGGGATTTTTAAATTTCAAGCCAAATACTTCCCGCTCCAAACGCGGATTATTGACCGCATACAATTGGTTACACAACCATCCAAAGCCAGGGATTTTATGCAACAATCGAATGCAGGCAAAGGTAAAATAATGCACTTGTTCGGGATCAAACCAAAACAAAACAGGGCGTAGAAGAAATTTGTACATGGGGAATTATTTGCTGGACAAAAGTAAAATTTAATTATTAATTTATAATGAATAATTAAAAATGAAAAGAGTGGGAAGCTGGAAGTGGGAAGTGGGAAGTTTTCAGAGTATACTAAGATAAGTTGATAAGAAATTTCAAAATTTGAATCCCGATGCTACAAGGTCAAACAGTTCCAGTATAGCGAATCTTTAAATCTTAAAATCATTCAATCTTTCAATCATCTAAACCTGATCCCCCAAGCGCTGAACCAACATGGTCAAGATGCGTTTGCTCAATTCGTTTTTATGTTGAAGGAAAAACGCCAATTCATCGGCTGTAAAAAGCCCCAATACCACTCCAACCAACGTATTTCTGAGTGTCGTGTCTTTTTGTAATCGCAGTTTTATAAAATTTTCGAGTGCTGTTCCTTTTGCAGGAATTTCGGCCGTTTGAATTTGTGCCTTAAATAGTGCAACAATGAGGTTGTTTTGAAATTTGAGTATGGGCCGTAAGCACTCGTTTTGAAATTGCTCTAGTGGGAGTGAACTGCGCGTTGCATCGATAGGTATTTCGCTTCTAAGTGAAAGCAGTTGAGCTGTTCGGGTCATGTTTTTGGTTTTGGTAAAAGTAGTGAATAAGTGGGAAGTGAGAAGTTGGAAGTTGGAAGATAGAAGTTTTCAGAGTATACTAAGAACAGTTGATATGAAATTCCAATATTTGAAATTCCAAATTCCAAAACTTCGGGTCCCATTTATGTCTTCTCGACAATATCTTTAAATTATTAAATCTTTAAATCTTCTACACTGATAACCGAAAACTGATTTAGCCACGAATGAACGAATTTTGAAATTCCAATACCGAAATTCCAAATTCCAATCCAGAAGCTTCAGAAACAATCCAAAAAATTCGGATTATTGTTTTAGCTACACAGATTTAAATAATTTGAGAAATAAATAAAATTTTTCAGATTTCATGTATTTCTGCCATCTGTGTTCCAAAAAATGAGCGAAGCGAAACTTTGCTCCATTGCGTCTTTGCGTGAATTAAGATACTGGTCAACAAGTATAAATTCAAAATAAATCCCGACGCTTCGGGACCAAATTCTAAAATTTTGGGTCCAAACTGTTCTATAATGGCAAAATCTTTGAATCTTTCAATTGTTTAATCTTTCAATCATCTAAACGGACAACCAAGAACCAACATCATTTCTTTTACAAATCTGTTCAACAAATCACAAAAGTTGCTCCCTAATGTCATAGCTTTGCGCGGTTTCTAATACCACCAAAATGTTCAAAAAAACTAGCATTTCAGTACTTATGGCGGTATACAATACCGAATTTATTTACATCAAAAGAGCGATAGATTCG
>JBJOOG010000029.1:0-9737 GCA_046051465.1 Bacteroidota bacterium
CAACTTGGTTGTTGATGACAATGTGAATGGTTCCGCCGGTTTTGTAGCCGTCGAGTTGCGCCATTTGCACAATTTCATACACAATTCCTTGTCCGGCCACTGCAGCATCTCCGTGCACCGCTATGGGCAACACTTTAGAGAAATCGTCTGGACAATGGTGGTCTTGTTTGGCTCGGGCAATTCCTTCGATTACCGCACCAACTGTTTCTAAATGCGAGGGATTGGGCGCCAAATTAATGTTGATTTTTTTGCCCGATTTGGTTTGACGTTGGGAGGTTAATCCCAAATGGTATTTTACGTCGCCGTCAAAATATTCTTTATCGTAGTCTTTTCCGTCAAATTCAGAGAAAATGTCTTGGGTTGATTTGCCAAATATATTGGCCAACACATTCAAACGACCGCGGTGGGCCATTCCCATCACAAAATGCTCTACGCCTTTGTTGGCAGCAGCTTCGATTACTGCATCCAATGCAGGAATGATAGATTCACCACCTTCTAACGAAAAGCGTTTTTGTCCTACGTATTTGGTGTGTAAAAAGTTTTCAAACGAAACCGCCTCGTTGAGTTTGCCTAAAATATGTTTTTTGGCCTCAGTATCAAAATGCGGCAAATTGTCGTTGATGTTTAATCGGTCTTGCATCCACTGAATCACTTCTGGATCACGGATGTACATGTATTCTACCCCAATCGATTCGCAATAAATGCGATTCAGGTGATCTAAAATTTCTTGAAGTGAACAGGGATTTAATTTTAATACTTTGGCGGCATCAAATACGGTTGTTAAATCGGCCGATGACAAACCAAAATTTTCGAGTGCCAAGGTTGGGGTATAGATTCTACGGTCGCGAACGGGATTGGTTTTGGTAAACAAATGCCCTCTGGTGCGGTAGCCGTCAATGAGTTTGAGTACGTTAAATTCTTTTTGAATTTTCTCAGAACTGGCAGAGCTGCCGGCATAATTGGCCATCTGCTCGCCCAATTGCTCCTCGTTGTAGGTAGCCATTCCAAAGTCAAATCCTTGAAAAAAGCTTCGCCAACTGGGCTCTACGGCATCGGGGTTCTCGGTATATTGTTCGTATAAATCGGCAAAAAATTGCGTGTGTGCAGCATTTAAAAAGGAAAACCTATCCATAGTGTATCGCGTATCCTGATTTGTAAAAATAGTGTCGCAAAAGTACAATAATTGAAAATACCTGCGCTAATTTTTTATGTACTTTTATCGCCTAAATCCTTGATTTTTTAGCATGAATACAACAATTTGTTCAATTAGCAAAACGATGGCTTTGATTCTTATTGGCCTTCTTATATCAACAGCTGTTCACGCCCAAGGAGGTCGTTCTGGTTTTTGGGGCGATGTGCAATATGGGGGTGGATTTGGTTTGGGAATTTCAAGGGATTTCACCAATGTATTGGTTGCGCCAAGTGCCATTTATCCGTTGAATGATTATTTTTCGACGGGTGTGGGCCTAATGGGTAGTTTTGTGAAATCAAAAAATAATAGTGCCGAATCGTTTAGCAGCAAAATTTTAGGCGGAAGCCTTATTGGGTTGGTGAATCCATTAGAAAACGTGCAGCTTTCAGCCGAGTTAGAACAAATGCATGTGCGACAAGAAATTACGAGCAACAGCATCCAACTGAAAGATGATTTTTGGAATACAGCCCTATTTCTGGGCGTTGGTTTTCGATCGGAGAACCTCACTATTGGTGTGCGATACAATGTTCTTTTTGACGAAAAAGACCGCATCTATGCCGATCCGTATATGCCGTTTGTGCGCTTGTATTTTTAAAGCTAAACATCTGCAACAGAAATAATTTCAGTATTTACTAATTTTTTGGTTCATTTTTGTCTGTGTATTTCTGAAGAAGAAAGGCAAAAACACCAGCAACAAACAGCGTATGAATTTGAATGCTTTCGTTGCAAATCAAAAACCCTACACACCAAATAATAAGTAAAATTCCTGCAATAAGATTTAGTATTTTAAACATGATTTTTTTCTGGAGCGACAGGAAATTGATATTATTTGTATAGTTAATCTTAGTATTTGTCTAAGGAATCATATACAGTTATTGTTGTGATCCTAGTTTTGAAGTCAATACTTTACATTGCCCTCAAAAACAAAATGCTTGCCATTCACACAACCGGGTCTATCCCCAAAATACTTTCAAAATCTTGATAAAAAAAGCATTATAGACCATACAAATACAAGTAAGTGGTTGTGTGAAAGCGACAAGCTATTAGGAGTAATGAAGCTTAAAATAATGGCCAAAAATACCTTTACTCACCAAATCATTGCAATAAACAACCCTGATATTAGTTCGAAAAACAGGTTTTTGAACTACACTGTTGGCCATTTTCTCGAGTACTACATTAATAAAATTGGATAAACACTATTTCAAGGTGTTGACTATAAATAACTTATGTAAAATTATAGTGCCAAAATAAAAAATAAATGTCAGGTGATTATAACTGGTGTTTTTTTGAAATCAAATGGTCAATATGTAAAGAAATAAAGTAAATTTACCCCCCCCCCTTAATTTTTCAATTATGGTGTTAATAGTTTGTATGGCTGTTATTCTGTTGTGCTTTCTGCTGATTTATAATAATTTTTCAAGAAACAAAAATTCATTATACATCTGCGGAAGTCTCATATGCATGTGTGTCATTGCCATTTTGCATCATTTTACCCTTATAGAACCTCAGGTTTTTTGGATAGCTATCCTTTCTGGACACAGCTTGCCTATTGCTTTTTTAATTGGTCCTTTCTTGTATTTCTATACCCGAAATGCTTTGGCGGGAAGTGTGCGCTTTTCCAAATCGGATCTTATACACTACCTGCCTTTTCTGCTTGTGCTTGTCTCTATTTTTCCCTATTACTTTACTGAATTTTCAGCTAAACAAAAACTAGCCCAGCTGCTCATTCAGGACCCAAACAACATGATTACGGAAATCAATTTCAGTTGGCTCTACCCCAGTTATTGGAATATTCTCTTCCGGCCTATGTTTTTGTTGGCTTATGCTGTTTATTCAATGGCAATAATATTTGCGTATTTAAAACAAAAAAAACAGAAATTTTCCCTAAAAAACAGCGAGTCATACCTCAAATGGTTGGTAGTTATCAATACCATATTTCTATTAATCGGCTTGCTTTACAGCATGTTGACTGTGCATTTTTTCCTGCATTTTATTCAAAATAGAGAAGAAATAAACAGTTCCCCGATAAGTAATTTAGTATATGTTTTACTGTGTAGTTTGCCCATTTTGATGCTTATTTTTCCCGAAATATTGTATGATGTCAAAAAAAACAAACGCCCAATAAAAAAAGGTGTCGTTACCCTTGATGAAAACCACGAAGAATTAGTAAGTAAAGCGCAGTTGATTGTCGAATATCTTGAAAAAGAAGAAAATCTAGCCGATCCCAACTTAGGAATTTCATCTATTTGCAGTGCGTTGAATCTCACAAAAGAAGAGGTGAATTATTGCATCACTGTTATCTTACAAACAAAATTAGCTACACTCAAAAAACAACTGCGGGTAGAACTGGCCAAGTCCGAACTCAAAAAAGGTAAATTGCTCGAACATTCCATGGAAGGCATATGGATGAAGGCGGGCTTTACCTCAAAAACCAGTTTTTTTGTAAGCTTTAAAGAGGTTACTGGGCTTACACCATTGGAATATGTAAAATTTGTAGTGGACGAGACAAAACCAGAGTAGCTCCTTAAAATTAACCCGAATATTTGGCTCGGTACCACACTTTTTGCCATTCGCGTTTCAACAAAATAAAAGCCACTTCCTCGGCCAAAACCACCAAATCAGTCCCGTCCAATTGTTTAATTTGCTCTTCGGGCACATCAACTATGTACAATAAATTCAGGTATTCGGCAAACTTGTATTGTATGAGTCGGTAAATTTTGTCGTGTAGCTGTGCTTTGAGTTGCTGCGGAGCAATATCCAATTCAAAATCAACGGGTTCGTTGGCCAAGGTAAAATCCTTGTTGAGTTGTACAATTAAATTGTGGTACAGCTGCTCAGATTCGGCTTGATCAAGTAATTGTGCCGACGAGATGGGAAATTGAAAGGACATGAGGTTATGTTTAATTTACACCGTGCGGCGCATCAAATTTTGTGCAAACCCAATTAATAGCTCTTTCTTGGCTTGATCAACAGGCAATGCCTCAACCAACTGCAAGGCTTTTTGGGTGTACATTTCGATAGCGTCTTGGGTGGCTTTACTCGCTCCCGTTCGCTCAAATAATTGCTTTACCGTTTCAACTTTATCAGCACTTTCGGTGGGTTGAATAGAAAACAATTGGGTCAATTGTGTTTTATCGGTTGGCTCTGCAAATTCCATTGCTTTTAGGTACAAGTAGGTTTTTTTGTTTTCGATGATATCACCACCTACTTGTTTGCCAAAAGTGGCTGGATCACCAAAGGCATCCAAAAAATCGTCTTGCAACTGAAAGGCCAAACCTAAATTTAATCCAAAATCATAGAGAAGTTGTGCGTTTTGCTCGGAAGCTTTGGCAATGATGGCGCCCATTTTAAGTGCTGCAGCAACCAAAACAGCGGTTTTGTATTCAATCATTTTGAGGTACTCGGGCAAGGTAACATTGTCCCGTTGTTCAAAATCGACGTCCCATTGTTGGCCTTCGCATACCTCAAGCGCAGTTTTACTAAACAACGAAACCAAATTATGGAACACGGCCGGCTCATAGGATTCAAAATAGCGATACGCCATAATGAGCATGGCATCACCCGAGAGAATTCCGGTATTGATGTCCCATTTTTCATGCACCGTTTCGTGCCCTCTGCGCAGGGGAGCGTCATCCATGATGTCATCGTGAACCAGTGAAAAATTATGAAACACCTCAACAGCTAAGGCGGCAGGCAATGCCACTTGGTATTTGGCATCAAATAACTCTGTGGCTAATAAAGTGAGTACCGGACGCAAACGCTTTCCGCCCAAACCCATAATGTATGTAATTGGAGCGTAAAGTGTGGTCGGGTTTTTTTCAACAACTTGACTGGCAGCGTAGTGCGTGATAAATTCTTGGTATTGCGCGATAGCATGCATGAAGATAATTTTTGGCTAATTTAATGCATTCTCTTGGGATTCTACTAATCAGAAAAAAACGGTTTGTTAAATTATTGAAAAACTTTGGAAACTTATTTTGTTTTTTAAGTTTCCTGCGTAGTTTTGCACCGCCATTTACAGTTGCACCTATACAAAGCAATGATGGCCATCTGCATGGAAGATAAAATCATTAAAACCGCCACTGAAATGTTCTTGAAACTGGGTTTCAAAAGTGTAACCATGGATGACATTGCCGCGGAATTGTGTATATCAAAAAAGACGATTTACAAGTATTTTCAAAACAAGGAAGTGTTGGTTGAAGCCGGAACAGCAGCAGTGCAACACAATATTCAGCAGATGATGAATACCATTGTGGCTCAAAATCACAATGCCATTGCCGAGAATTTTGAAATGCGCAATAGTTTTAAAGAATTTTTTCAATCGGTTGATCATTCGCCTGCCTATCAACTCAAAAAACAATACCCTGAAATATATCACCGCATGATGGCTGTTCAGTTGAACGAATGCAACATCTTGTTCAAAAAAAATATAGAAAAGGGCATACAAGAAGGCCTGTACCGACCAGATATTGACGCAGATGCAGCTGTCCGATTTTATTACACCTTGATTTTTTCAATCAATGAAACAACACTGCTCGAAAAAGAAGCAAAAGCCTTAGAAGCCAAAGCATTGGAATACCATACCCGAGCACTTGCCACGCCCAAAGGGCTTGAAGAGCTTGAAAAACACCTAAATATCCTCAATTATTAACCCGTTTACAATGAAAAAAATTGCACTTTTTGTCTTAGCCTGTTTGGCCAGTTCACTGCAAGCACAGGAAGCACCAAAAACCTATTCCTTTAGTCTTGAACAAGCAATCAGTCACGCGCTAACAAACAATTACAGCGCCATGAACGCCGACCGCGATATTGCCATGGCCAGAAAGAAAAAATGGGAAACCACAGCCATGGGTTTGCCTCAAATTAGCGCAGGACTAGACTACCAAAACAATTTTGAACTCCAAAAATCCCTGATTCCAGCTGAGTTTTTTGGCGGACAACCGGGTGAATTTGCCGAAATTGCTTTTGGAACAAAGCACAACATGAACGCCCGATCCAACTGGAGTCAAATTATATTTGACGGATCGTATTTGGTGGCCTTACAGGCGTCAAAAACCTATTTGAAATTCTATGAAAACGCCAAGAAAAATACGGCAGTTTCTGTACGCGAAATGGTAATCAACACCTACGGAAATGTACTTTTGGCTGAAGAAGGCTTGCTTATTCTGAAAAAAAACAAAACTACTTTAGAAAAAACCTTGTTTGAAACCAATGAGATTTTTAAAAACGGGTTAATTGAAGAAGAAAATGTTGAGCAGTTGCAAATTACATTGGCAACCGTAAACAGTAGTTTGGTCTACACAGAACGTTTACTGGAAATTGCCCGAAAAATGCTAAAAATCACCTTGGGTATGGAACTCACCGACAACTTAACCCTAACCGATAAACTAGATCAACTGAGCATAGCCAACTTAGACTTGACCTTTGCAAAAAGCGAGTTTAAAATTGACAACAACACCAATTACCAAATTGCCAAAAACTTCACCGAGCAAAGACAACTGGAACTAAAACTCGAAAAATCAAAAGCATTGCCCTCTTTGTATGCCAATGTAAATTTTGGATACAATGCCTTTAACAACGAGTTTGCCTTTTTTACGCAAAATCAACGATGGATGAATTATTCCAATTTGGGAATGAGTTTACAAGTGCCCATTTTTAGTTCGCTGATGCGATCGGCCAGAACACAACAAGCTCGAATTGCTGTAGAAAAAGCCAATACGCAACTCAAAGAAACGACTCAAAAATTACAGCTGCAATTTGAGAAAGCCAAAAGCGAGTACGAATTTAGTGTAGAAGAATTTACTACTGCTAAAACCAATTTGTTACTTGCTGAGCGAATCGAGAAAAAACAAGAAATAAAATTTACCGAAGGACTCTCCTCTAGTTTTGAATTTAATGAGGCACAGCGTCAATTGTATACTGCACAACAAAATTATTTGCAGTCTATGGTAAACATAATCAACAAAAAAGCGGCGCTTTCAGCCGTATTAAACAACTAATAGAATTTACTTTTAATTTCACAAACGATGAAAAAAATTATCCTTATCAGTTCAGTTGCTATACTTTTATTTTCATGTGGAAAAGCCGATGATAAAAGCATCGAATCCATTATCGCATCAAAAAATATAGCCCAAATCACGGCGAAAAAAAGCGAACTACAAGCACAAATTGTGCAGCTCGAAGCGGCGTTAAAATTAGCCGATACAGTAAAAGAAGAAGCGCTAGTAGTTGTTGAACTCGTAAAAGACACCGTTTTTTCGCACTACCTAGAAGTACAAGGAAACATCGACACCAAAGAAAATGTATTGATTCAACCCGAAATTCCAGGCACCTTGGTAACCCTACATGTAAAAGCAGGTCAGCACGTGAGCAAAGGCCAAGTACTAGGACGTGTTGATGATGGCGGGATGAGCGAACAATTGGCCAGTGTAGAAAACCAATACGCCTTGGCTAAAACCACTTTTATTAGACAAAGTAACCTTTGGAGTCAAAAAATTGGTTCAGAAATTCAATATCTAAATGCACAAACCCAAATGGTGAGTGCCCAAAAAGCAGTAGCGCAACTCAAAGCGCAATTGGGCAAAACAGTAATCAAAGCGCCATTTTCTGGTGTTATTGACGAAGTTTTTGTAGAACGTGGCGAGGTTGTGAGTGCCAATCCAAGAGGTTTGATGCGATTGGTGAACTTAAGTAATATGTATGTGTCAACCATGGTTCCGGAGACCTATATTGGAAAATTAAAAATAGGTACAGTAGTAGAAGTTAAGCTTTCAGCTTTAGGTAAAACCTATGCCGGAAAAGTGCGACAAGTGGCCAGTAATATCAACCCAAGTAACCGCAGTTTTAGCATCGAAATTGCTGTACCCAATACCGACAATTTGTTGCGACCAAATCAGGTAGCCAAGTTAAAAATTACCGATTATGTAAATCCAAAGGCCATTACCGTACCCACCAATAGCATACAAAAAGACGGACAAGGCAATGCCTATGTATATGTAGCTTCAGCCAGTACTGGCACAACAGCAGTTGCCAAAAAAACCAGCGTGGTTGTGGGTAAATCGGCCAATAATGTAACCGAAATAGTAAAGGGGTTGCAAGCCAAAGACCTTGTTGTTACCGACGGAGTTAACACGATCTCTGAGGGCATGAAATTAAATTATTAATCAAACTACCACATGGGTAATTAGTACATTATGGCACATCAAAACAAAGAATTTGGTATTTCAACTTGGGCAATCAACAACCGAGTTACCGTATATATATTAACGTTATTGATCGTAATCACAGGAATGGTAGCCTATGTTTCCATGCCGCGTGAAGATTTTCCTGAAATCATCGAAAACAAAGTGTACATCTCGTCGGTTTTTCCAGGAAACTCGGCTGAGGACGTTGAAAAGTTGGTAATAAAACCGCTAGAAAAAGAGTTCAAAAATATTTCTGGGGTTGAAAAAATTACGTCAAGCTCGTATCAAGATTATGGTATGATCATTGTGGAATTTGCCGATAGAGTAACCGTTGATGTAGCCAAAACAAAGATCAAAGACAAGGTTGATGTAGTAAAGTCTGATCCTGATTGGCCCAATTTGGACAACGGCAGTAAAGTAGAACCCAATGTGTTTGAGCTCAACATCTCAGAAGAGGTGCCCATTTTAAACATCAACTTACAAGGAAACTACACCACACAGCAACTTAAAAAATATGGAGAATTGATCCAAGACGACTTGGAAGAAATCTCGGAAGTAAAAAAAGTTGAGATCTTGGGCGTGGATGACAAAGAAGTTGAAATTGCTGTAGATATTTTTAAAATGACCGCTGCGCAAGTTTCGTTTGACGAAATTCAAAACGCAGTGAAGTATGAAAACATGACGCTTTCAGGCGGAAACCTAAAAACACAAGGATCTAAAAACAACATCCGAATTGTGGGTGAAATTAAAGATCCCATGGAGCTTGAAAACATCATTGTAAAATCATTTGGCGGTACAGTTTACCTGAAAGACATTGCAACTATTGCCTTTAAAGAAAAGGACAAGACCACTTATGCCCGCGAAAAAGGCACGGAGGTAGTAATGCTGAACGTTAAAAAACGGTCGGGTCAAAACATGATTTCGGCCATTGATCAGGTTAAGGAGCGCTTAGAAAAAGCCAAAACCAGTTATTTGCCTTCGAATTTAAAAATGGAACTCACCAACGACCAATCGTCACGGGTGGAGCACCAAGTAGATGAGCTCTCTAATCACATCATTTTTGGGATTATTCTGGTGATGATTGTGTTGATGTTTACCATGGGCTTGCGCAACTCCTTGTTTGTGGGCGCTGCCATTCCACTTTCAATGCTTATGGCTTTTGCCTTTTTATCGGCCTTTGGTCTTACACTCAACACCATGGTATTATTTGGTTTGGTTATGGGACTGGGAATGCTGGTAGATGATGGAATTGTGGTGGTAGACAATGTGTTTGCCAACATGAAAAAAGGCATGTCGCGTATTGAAGCCTCAAAAGTGGGTATTGGCGAAATCGCTTGGCCCGTAATTTCCTCAACCGCCAC
>JBJOOG010000030.1:0-57446 GCA_046051465.1 Bacteroidota bacterium
ATAACCGGTACAATTGCCGAATCACCCTCTACAATATCAAAACCTGCTTTTTTCATGCCAGACTTGAAATAATTTGTGTTCCACTCGAGTGTATCACGCAAAGTTGTATCGTTTTCAAGCAGCTCAAATACCTTAATAGAAGCGCCCACAATAGCAGGAGCCAAAGAGTTTGAAAACAAGTAGGGTCTCGAACGCTGGCGCAGCAATTCAATAATTTCTTTTTTTCCAGTTGTGTATCCGCCCATCGCGCCACCCAGTGCTTTCCCAAGTGTTCCGGTTATGATATCAATGCGATCCATTACCTTTTTGGCCTCCATAGTACCCTTACCTGTCGCGCCTATAAAGCCAGCTGCATGGCATTCGTCTACCATGACCATGGCATCATATTTATCGGCTAAATCACATATTTTATCCAAGGGTGCAACCACGCCGTCCATCGAAAACACGCCATCGGTTACAATCAATTTAAATCGAGCACCTGCTTCATTGGCTTTTTGCAATTGCACTTCTAAATCGGCCATATCACTGTTTTCGTACCGGTAGCGTGCTGCTTTACACAAACGCACTCCGTCAATAATCGACGCGTGATTTAAACTATCCGAGATGATGGCATCTTGCTCGCCCAACAACGGTTCAAATACACCTCCATTGGCATCAAAAGCAGCGGCATACAATATGGTGTCTTCGGTTCCATAAAAGTTGGCAATTTTGTGCTCCAAGGTTTTGTGAATGTCTTGTGTGCCGCAGATGAAACGCACGGATGACATCCCAAATCCGTGGGTGTCTAATGCGTCTTTGGCCGCTTGAATTACCTCGGGATGCGAAGAAAGTCCTAAGTAATTGTTGGCACAAAAATTCAATACAGTTTCCCCGGTTGAAATCGTGATTTCAGCTCCTTGCGGCGAAGTAATGATGCGTTCTTTTTTGAATATTCCATTGGCTTCAATGGTGTCTAATTCGGTTTGAAGGTGTTGTTGAATTTTTCCGTACATGTGGTTGTTGAGTTTTAGTAAGCGGTTACAAATGTATCACATTGGGCGTTTCACCCAAATAGACCACGAGTTTTTTTGAAACCACAAATCCCATTTTGACCAATACATTTTCATACTCGGCCAGCTGCTTTTCGTGTTGCGGTTTGGGTGCGCCTGTTTTATAATCCAATAAAATAACGGCACCTGAAGGAAGTTGCACAATTCGATCTGGCTTAACTACCGCTGCAGATGGCTGCAAAATAGCTTGTTCATTCCATACTTTATTTCCTGCTGCAAATGCCTCTGCAACCTCTGGATGTTGGAGTAATTGAGTGAGCGTTTGGCTTACTTGCTGAAGCTGATTTTGCGCAATTAGCCCCGATTCAATGGCTTTTTGGAGGGCGCTAGGCAAATCATCTGCTGTATATAATGATGCGGCTATTTCATGGATTACATTACCATAAGCAATGGCTTCCTGCTGTGGCGAATTCCACATGAGGGCTTCGCGTTGGGCAATTTTAATTTTTGAGGGATGTATGAGTTCGTTTACCAACTCAATTGGAACGGGCAATGTTTTGGTTGTGCTAGGCTTTGAAATTTTCAATTTATTTCCCCACTCGTATTGTCCTGTGTTGGTATTAAACAAACCTTGTTGCGTTAAATACTTCGCAAAAAATGCCGACATGGTGTACGGAAAAGTGCCGTCAGTTTTGGGTTTCACTGCCTGTGAAATAATGTATAATTGTTCAACAGCTCGGGTGAGCGCTACATACAATACATTTACGTTGTCTAGTAATTCTTCTTCCTTTTTTTGCTCATAGATTGCTTTGGCCGCTTCGCCAAAATTGGCCACTGCCGCTGTATTATCTACTAAAATTTTAGGAATAACAAATTCATTTTGATCGGTGTCGAGCCACAATTTATCTTTGGGTTTTCGGGTATAATCTTCGTCGGCAAAAGGCATAATCACAACCGGAAATTCCAATCCTTTTGCTTTGTGAATGGTTAGAATGCGTATGGCGTTGGTGCCTTCGGGCGAGGGAATACTCAATTTACTGGCATTCTTTTCCCAAAAAGACAAAAACGAAACAATTCCAGCTTGATTACGCACATCTCGCTCAAGCACAATGTCTAAAAAATACTGCACATAGGCATTGCTTTTTTTCAATCGAAGAAACTGGTTTACCAATAACTCAACTGATTCGTAAAGCGATTTTTTTCGCAGGGCAGAAAAAGAAAGTTGCACTCCGTTTTGGAGTAGCCAGGCTTCAAATTCATTCTCCTGCGTGCAGGCCATTCCAGCAGCAACAAAATCATGAATTGCCAATTGATTAGGTAGTTCTTGAGCCAAATACAGCAAGAAATGGGCTTTGGCTTCTTTGTTATTCGGGTTGTTGATGTACCGCAAAACGTGTAACAAGCACTTAACCTCTGGGGCATTGTCCAAGAGTAAGGTCTCAGACGACAAAAGCGGAAGCTGCATGGCTGTGAGATAGGTAGCAACTGCCACGCCTTGGTCGCGTTTACGGGTAAGTATGGCAATATCTTGATATGAATAACCGCTGGCCAACACCTCTTGAATGGTGGCATAGGTTGCCAATACCTGCTGTTTTGATTTATCTGGATTGTCTTCGGTTGAGCTAGGATCTGCTTGTTCTGGCTCGGGTAAAAACTGAATTGACACATAGCCGCCTTGTTTGGAATTGGTGTGTTGATGGCTGTATTTTGCATACAAATCCTTGTAATCGAGATGGGTAAATTCATTGGCCAAAAAAGCAAACAAGCCGTTATTGAATTCAATAATCTCGGAATAACTGCGGTAATTGGTGTCTAACGAAGAAACCACAGCAGGCGCATTAAATGGACTTTGCTGCTTGCTCAACGCAATAAACTGCTCGGCTTTTCCACCGCGCCAACGGTAAATGGATTGCTTGGGATCGCCTACCAGCATTAACGATCCGCGCTCACCATTGAGGTCCTCGCTGCATAAGGCATTGTCGATTAGCGGAATCAAATTTTGCCACTGCATCTCGGAGGTATCTTGGAATTCATCAATAAAAAAATGGCGATACCGTTCTCCTAATCGTTCATAAATAAAAGGAGCGGGCTGGTTTTGAATTTCCCTGTGAATTAATGCGTTAAATTCAGAAATGGATAATACGTTTTGTTCCAGCTGTATGGTCTCTAGTTCTTGGCTAACTTTATTCAATAAAGAAAGTGGCGTGCTGTTTTTGATGCAGGCCTTGTAAAAATCACGGCGTTCGTATTGCGCATAAATCACAGCCAAGGCCTCTAGTAAAGTAGGGATTGCTTGCAAAATGAGGTGCTGATCTGCTGCTGCTTTCAGTATTTTAATGTCATCTATTTCGCGATACAATTTGTTTTTGGGGTTAAAGTTTCCACCTGCAATGGACTGCAAATGTTTGGGGAAATAGCCTCCAGAGAAAGACGACAAACTGATGCCCATGGCAGTTATACTCTGTATCAGTTGCATTGCCATGGTTTGATTGCTCGATTCAATTTCAGTACACAAGTTGAGCAGATCTTGTTTCAAGCTAGCAAACTGATCAATAGAATAGTCTTTTAGCAAGGAAATTTCCTGGCGGTTGTTTTCGTTGACGATGAGCTTACTCGTTTCTACAATTTCTCGTGAAATATCCCAGTTCTTGTCGTCGTCGGTTTTCTCCATGGTGAAATCGATGAGTAATTTGGTAAGTGCTGGATCGTCGCCGGCTTGGGAAATGAGTGCATCCACCGCTTCCATAACCAAATTTTCGGTGTCTAGCGAAACTTCAAAAGAAACGGGTAATTCCAAATCGTGGGCAAAAGCCCGAATTACCTTGTGCGTAAATTTATCGATCGTTGAAATGTCAAAAGCCGCATAATTATGAATGAGGTGTTTGATGATTTGCTGGGCCTTTTCTTGAATTTTATGCACAGGAAGCTTTGTCTCTTTTGAGATAATTTCCATGAGCGTAACTGCACCTTCAGATGGCGTTTTACTGGCAAATTGTGACAAGTTTTCAATAACCCGGCTTTTCATTTCGTGCACTGCCTTGTTGGTAAATGTAATGGCAAGGATATTTCTGTAGGCATCGGGTTTGTTTGCCGTTAAAATAATTTTTAAATATTCTTTCACCAACGTAAAGGTTTTCCCCGATCCGGCAGAGGCATTGTAAATGGAGAAACTGGCGGGGGTGGTTTGGATAGCTGTCATATATAGGCTAGGGTGTAAGGGTCATGTAATTAATGCATTAGCCCCGATGGTCTCGAAATTTCGGGAGAAATCTTTTTGTGGGCGTAGCAGCAGCAAGGACTCACAAAAAATTGAAACGAACAGCGGGAAATAGCTTCAAAAAAAATCTAGAAACGGGAACTAATTTATTAGAAATATTCCAATTTACCTATACTTATTCCAAAGTTAAATGATTAATTTTGGGGAAAATTTTTAATCACTAAATCTTATTGTTATGGCTTTTGAATTACCTCAATTACCGTATGCCTATGATGCCTTGGAGCCGCACATTGATGCCCGCACCATGGAAATCCACCACAGCAAACACCATAATGCGTATACTACTAATCTCAATGCTGCCATTGCCGGAACCGACATGGAAGGCAAAACCATTGAGAACATTTTGATTAACCTGGATAAAAAAAATGCAGCCGTGCGCAACAACGGGGGCGGTTTTTACAACCATAATTTATTTTGGAGTGTGATGTCACCCAACGGTGGCGGAATGCCTACTGGCGATTTGCTAGCTGCTATAGAAGCCGCTTTTGGTGATTTTGCCGAATTTAAAGCGCGTTTTTCTAAGGCCGGTGCTACGCAATTTGGCTCAGGCTGGGCTTGGTTGTGTGTACACAAAGGTGGAAAACTAGAGGTGTGTGGCACCCCAAATCAAGATTGTCCATTAATGCCCGAAGTGGGTTGCGGAGGAACGCCAATTTTAGGGATGGATGTATGGGAACACGCCTATTACTTGCATTACCAAAACCGTCGTCCCGATTATATTGAAGCGTTTTTTAATGTGATCAACTGGACCGAAGTGGCCCGCAGATATGCGTTAGAAAAATAGTATCTATACCAAAAACAAAAAAGGCGATCAGATTTTGATCGCCTTTTTTTATGTGAATTGATAAGAAACCAAACCGGGATAAAATAAAAAAGGTGAAATTTCTTTCACCCTTTTTGCCCCAAATCTACCATAAACTTAACCTACTAATGTTATGGTTCTCCAAATATAATAGAACTAAAACGTTGTAAACAAAATTATTAGACGAACTACACTTTTAATCGATAAAGTGCATTTTTTGTCAATATGCGCGTTCATTTAGGCCTTCATAGAAATTGATAAACGCCCGATTTACTACACGGTTTCCGCCTGGCGTAGGGTAATCTCCGGTAAAGTACCAATCGCCTAAATTTTTCGGGCAGGCCTGGTGTAAATGCTCAACCGTTTGGAAAATGATGTCTACCTCAGCCTTGATGTCACTTGAGCACAGCATCTGTGCAATTTTGGCCGATATTTCTTCGGGAGTGAAAGGCGCGTAAATCTCGGTTACGTAATTGACTACTTGGGCATCTTTCAGGTTTTCTTGCCCTTTGCATTTTTGGTACACCGAATCGACAATAGCATATTTATCGCGTTCTTGTAACAAGGCCAAAGCCGCTCGAAATGCTACCAATCCTTCCAATTTGGCCATGTCAATACCGTAACAATCGGGGTAACGAATTTGTGGCGCCGACGAAACCACCACTATTTTTTTGGGATTTAAACGGTCCATCATTTTGATGATGCTCATCTTTAGCGTAGTTCCACGCACGATGCTGTCGTCAATAATAACTAGGTTGTCTGTGGGTTTTATCACGCCATAGGTGACATCGTAAACGTGCGCAACCAAATCGTCGCGGCTGCTGTCTTCGGTAATGAAGGTGCGCAGCTTGGCGTCTTTGATGGCAATTTTCTCGGTGCGAATTTTTACCGACAAAATCTCTTCCAATTTTTCTTTGGTCAAGGTTTTTTGGTTGTCTAAGATGTATTGGTTTTTACGGTGATTTAAAAAATCTTGTGCCGCCTCGACCATGCCGTAAAACGAGGTTTCGGCAGTATTGGGAATGTACGAAAATACAGTATTGTCGGTGTCGTTATCAATGGATTTTAGAACGGAGGGCAATACCAATTTGCCCAATTCTTTGCGTTCTTGGTAGATTTCGGCATCACTTCCGCGGGAGAAATAAATGCGCTCAAACGAACAGGCTTTTTTTACCACCGGAACGATAATTTCTTCTTCTGAAAGCTGTCCATTTTTCTTGATGATTACCGCATGCCCGGGCTGCAATTCTTGCACTTTTTCGAAAGGCACATTAAACACCGTTTGTATAACAGGACGCTCTGACGCTACAACCAAAATTTCGTCATCATCATAATAATAGGCCGGACGAATACCCGCTGGATCGCGAAACACAAAGGCATCGCCATGACCAAACAGTCCTGCCATTGCATAGCCGCCGTCCCAGCCTTTGGAAGCGCGTTTTAGTATTTTAGCGATATCGAGTTTCTCAGCAATTACAGGCGAAGCCTCTTGTTTGGACAAGCCATTGTTTTTGCATTCTTGGTACAACTCGGTAACCTCGTCGTCTAGAAAATGACCTATTTTTTCCATCACGGTTACCGTATCGGCCATTTCTTTGGGGTGTTGTCCCAATTCAACTAAACTGCTAAACAACTCTTTTACATTGGTCATATTAAAATTCCCGGCCACAATCAGGTTGCGGTGCATCCAATTGTTTTGACGCAAAAACGGGTGCACGCTTTCGATGCTGTTTTTGCCAAAGGTGCCATAGCGTACATGACCCAAAAAAAGTTCTCCTATATAAGGAAGGTGTTTTTTTTGCAAATCGACATCCTCAGCAAATTCTGGATGCGCCACTAATTCTTCATTGATACGCGCATTAATCTGAGCAAAAACATCTTGGATGGGTTGGGCATCGTTCGAACGCACACGGCTGATGTACCGTTCGCCTGGATCGACATCCAATTTGATGGAGGCAAAACCAGCTCCGTCTTGGCCGCGGTTGTGTTGTTTTTCCATCAACAAATACATTTTCTGAATTCCGTAAAAGGCAGATCCGTATTTCTCTTTGTAGTAGGATAAGGGTTTTTTTAATCGCAATAGGGCTATCCCACATTCATGTTTTATGGCGTCGCTCATGAAAAAAAGTATGTTTTGGTGTTGTAGTTAGTTGTGTATGGACATAAAAAATGCCCCGAATTTCGAGGCATAAAGGTATTATAAATCTATTTCAAATTGTGTTAAGGACTTGAATTGTTTCAAGCGGTTTTGCACCTCAGCTTGAGTGAGCGTTTGCATGCGCTCGGTGCCAAATTGCTCTACGCAAAAGGAAGCCAAATTCGATCCGTGGATAATGGCCGTTTTCATGGTTTCAAACGAAATATTTCCTTGTTGGGTAATGAATCCAGCAAATCCGCCTGCAAAAGTATCTCCTGCACCAGTTGGATCAAAAACGTTAGCCAAGGGCAATGCTGGCGCAAAAAAGATGTGTTCATTATGAAAAATCAATGCGCCGTGCTCCCCTTTTTTAATGACCACATATTTTGGCCCCATTGTATGGATTTTTTCGGCCGCTTTTACCAAGGAATATTCCCCCGATAATTGACGGGCTTCTTCGTCGTTAATGGTAATTACATCAACCCGTTTAATCACATCCATCAACTCAGGCAAGGCACAGTCCATCCAAAAATTCATGGTGTCCAATACTACAAGTTTTGGTTTTTGTGTCAGTTGATTCAACACGCTGCTTTGTACAATTGGGTGCAAGTTGCCCAGCATCACAATATCTGAATCGGTAAAATGAGCAGGTACTTTGGGATTAAAATCGGCCAACACATTGAGCTCGGTAGCCAAGGTGTCTCTGGAGTTCATGTCGTTGTGGTATTTGCCACTCCAAAAAAAGGTTTTGCCACCGGGCACCACTTCCAATCCAGTTAAATCAATATTTCTGTTTTTGAGTAAATCAATGTGTGCTTGCGGAAAGTCATCGCCCACCACCGACACAATAGCCGATTGAAGCGAATAGTGGGAGGCCGCTAATCCAATAAAAGTGGCCGCTCCACCCAAAATTTTATCTGTTTTTCCAAAAGGCGTTTCAATGGCGTCAAAGGCGACCGTTCCTACAATTAAAAGCTTGTTCATTACATGTGAATTACGAGATCTAGCAATCTCAAATTAAAGGCGCAAAGATAGGTTTTCTCTGTAAATTAAAAAGGATGAATTGATAATGAATAATTGCAGGAAGTTGTGAGTGGGAAGTGGGAAGATTCTGGGCAAGAATGCACGAATTGTTAAATTCCAATTTTTGAAATTCTAAATTCCAAATGGTTTCTTCAAGACTAATCTTTCAATCTTCTAGACTGAAAACCGAGAACAGATAACCGAGAACTCATTCCACCCCACCCTTTTCATATTCTGTATCAACAAACAGTTCTTTTTGCATCGAGGCAGCTACTGCCAATACATCACAGCGCTCATTTTGCGGGTGATTATTGTGGCCTTTAATCCATTGAAAAGTAACATGATGTTGGCGATAAATGAGTAAAAATCGTTTCCAGAGATCGGGGTTTTTTTTTCCGGCAAAGCCTTTCTTTTCCCATCCTAATACCCAATTTTTAGCCACGGCATCCACTACATATTTAGAATCTGACACCACTAATACGCTGGTGTTGGGGTTTTTTAATTGTTCTAAGCCCACAATAACCGCCAAGAGTTCCATGCGGTTGTTTGTGGTGTGCCGAAAACCTGCTGAAAGTTCTTTGCGGTAGGGTTTGCCCACCCATTCCAAAATCACTCCATAGCCACCTGGCCCCGGATTTCCCTTGGCTGCGCCATCGGTGTAAATATGAACTTGAGGAGTTGACATTAGTTGACTTGTTGCGATAATAATTGGGTTTCGATCACAGTTGGAAAGTGGGTATGTTCCAATTCGTGTACTTTTTGTGCGATATCCTCAGCGGTTTTACATTCTGCAATTGAAACCTTTTGCTGAAATACAAAAGCCCCTTGATCATACTGCTCATTAACCAAATGAATGGTTATGCCGGTTTCGGTTTCCTTTTGGTCTAATACGGCTTGGTGTACATGCATGCCATACATGCCTTTCCCGCCATATTTTGGCAATAAGGCCGGATGAATGTTGAGTATTTTTTGAGGAAATGCAGCAACAAAGTGAGCAGGTATTTTCCATAAAAAACCAGCTAATACAATTAAATCGGGCTGCTGCTGTTTGATGTTATCAAGTAATTCGCTTGACTCAAAATCAACTCGATTAAATACCACGGTAGGGACATTTAGGTCATTTGCTTTTTTGATCACCCCGGCATTTGGATTGTTGGTATACACCCCGGTTACTTTGGCCGTTTCACGAGCAGCAAAATACCGAATAATCGTTTCGGCATTGGTTCCAGAACCCGAGGCAAAGAGGATGATTTTTTTCATGTAGAGGCTGACTTTCAGAGCGCAAAAAAAAGAATAATAAATGATATTAAATTCATTTTAAAGGCCTTTGTTAATTTATTTTTATAATTTCGCCCTCACATTTATAAACTAAAACGTGGTTTTAAAATAAAGTTTTTTATTTTTGCCATCAAATTAAATTTTAAAATTAAAGATTATGTCAGACATTGCATCAAGAGTAAAAGCGATTATCGTAGACAAATTAGGCGTTGACGAAAATGAAGTTGTAACTGAAGCAAGCTTCACTAACGATTTAGGAGCCGATTCATTAGACACTGTTGAGCTTATCATGGAGTTCGAAAAAGAATTTGACATTCAAATTCCAGACGACCAAGCAGAAAACATTGCTACTGTAGGTCAAGCTATTTCATATATCGAAGAAGCTAAAAAATAATACCCACAAACACCCGTAATTAAATCAAGTTACGGGTGTTTTTATTTTTCAAAATACCGGATTGATTTTCAATCAACAAAATAAGTAAATACCCATGTCTCTTTTGTGATGCCATCCAAGAAGAAATAGTTGGGTATTTTTGTTTAAACTAAACACTAAAATTACACGTTTATGGAACTAAGACGAGTTGTAGTAACCGGATTAGGCGCACTAACTCCAATCGGGAATACCGTTCAAGACTATTGGAATGGCTTGGTTGCGGGAGTAAGTGGCGCAGCACCAATTACCTATTTTGACACCACTCACTTTAAAACCAAATTTGCTTGTGAACTCAAAGGATTCAATGTAGAAGACTTTATAGACCGCAAAGAAGCTCGAAAAATGGACCGCTACGCACAATATGCGATGGTATCATCTGATGAAGCTGTAAAAGATGCCCAATTCAACCTAGACGCACTTGATAAAGACCGCGTAGGTGTAATTTGGGGTTCTGGAATTGGTGGTTTAGAAACTTTTCAGCAGGAAGTGATGGAATTTACCAAAGGAAATGGCGTGCCCAAATTCAACCCGTTTTTTATTCCAAAAATGATTGCCGATATTGCTGGAGGTCACATCTCTATCAAATACGGTTTTAGAGGACCAAACTTTACCACTGTTTCTGCTTGTGCGTCCTCAACAAATGCCATTATTGATTCCTTTAACTACATCCGTTTGGGTCATGCCGATGTGATGATTACAGGCGGTTCTGAAGCAGCAGTAACCATTGCTGGTATGGGCGGATTTAATGCCATGCATGCACTATCAACCCGTAACGACGACCCAGCCACGGCTTCTCGACCCATGGACAAAGACCGCGATGGTTTTGTATTGGGAGAAGGAGCAGGCGCTTTAGTTTTAGAAGAATACGAACACGCAATTGCCCGTGGCGCAACCATCTATTGCGAGATAGGCGGAGGCGGAATGTCGGCCGATGCGCACCACATAACTGCACCGCATCCAGAAGGATTAGGTGCCAAAAATGTAATGATCAATTGTTTGCGCGATGCAGGCTTAAAGCCAACTGACGTAGACGGCGTAAACATGCACGGAACTTCTACTCCCTTGGGCGATATCGCCGAATCAAAAGCAATATTACACGTATTTGGCGAGCATGCCTATACCATGAATTTGAATTCAACCAAATCGATGACCGGACATTTATTGGGTGCTGCGGGAGCGATTGAAACAATATCTTCTATTTTGTCGATTAAACACGGCATCGTTCCTCCTACGATCAATCACTTTACCGATGATGACCAAATTGACGGCAAATTGAATTTTACATTCAACCAAGCGCAAAAACGCGACGTGAAAGTATTAATGAGCAACACCTTTGGTTTTGGCGGTCACAATGCCTGTGTATTGGTAAAAAAACTAGAGCTGTAGTGCATGTCATTGATTAAAAAAATATTTAAAAAAACTTCCCGTTCAAATGAGGACGGGATTTTTTTTAGCAAAATTGAAGCCATTTTAGGTTTCAGGCCCCTTTGTCTGGAACATTACCAAAAAGCATTCACGCACCGTTCATCCAACAAAATTGACATCAACGGAAACCCCATGAACTACGAGCGTCTTGAGTTTTTGGGCGACGCGATGTTAAGCGCTGTTATTGCTGCCTATTTACACAAAGAAGTACCTACAGGCGATGAAGGATACCTGACCAAAATGCGATCAAAAATTGTAAGCAGAGATCACCTCAATGAACTGGGTAAAGATTTACAACTCACCCAATTTATTGACAGTAAAATACCTACTGCACAATTTGGGGAAAACATCCACGGAAATATTTTTGAGGCCTTGGTTGGCGCCATTTATTTAGATCGGGGCTATGCGTATTGTGAGAAATTTATTGATACCCGCGTGATCATTCCGTATGTTGACATTGCTCGCCTTGAAGGGAAAGTCATCAGTTATAAAAGTTTGGTGATAGAATGGTGCCAAAAAGAGAAAAAATCATTCCATTACGATACGTTTGAAGACAATTCTATTTCAGGCGAACGACTTTTTGCAGTTCATTTGCGTATCGACGAAAAAATTGTAGCCAAATCAAGAGCAGCTTCAAAAAAGAAAGCCGAAGAAATTGCTTCAAAACGTGCCTATTTTGCGTTTCAGGAAAAAATAGATTTAAAATAATTTTATATCCTCAGCACTATAACGTTTTCGTTGCTAAATTCTAGTTTTTATCACTAAAATAGCGGCATTTCTTTACTTTTATGTAATATCTTTACGACAAATTTTTATGTAAACTGATGGCGGTCTTAAAATTAGAACTAGACGAATTTGACGCGATTGATTACAACCTGATTGCAATTCATTCCAGTGTGGAAGATTACCGAATGGCTTTCGTATTGAACCAACATCTTCCAATTATTTTACATAAAAACAAAAACCCTTTTTCGCTAGCCGTAAAAGACAAAGTAGTTGCCTTTGATTACTTTCAGTTTGAGGACCAGGCAACGGATGTAAATTGGATGTTGTTGCCAAACAAAAACGAATACGTGGTCCGCAAAAAAAGTACGGGACAAAATTTATTTCTTGACACCCAAGTTGAAATTGCCACCCGCGTGTATTTGTTGCCCGAATTCAAGAAAGTAGACTATTTTTTAAAAATTGAACACCAAAATCACTTCGACGTGCTCGCTGAAGTACTTGATAAAATAAATGGAATTCCGCAAATTTCTGCCGTATACCCGGTAGATTCTGCCAAAATAAAATCTAAAAACAATTTAATTTTTTAACAAAAATGCCAACAAACAAAAAGACTAAAATTGTAGCCACATTGGGCCCAGCCTGTAGCACAAAAGCCGTTTTGAAAGAAATGATCGATGCCGGAGTTAATGTGTTTCGGGTAAACTTCTCTCATGCTGATTACAGTGATGTAAAAGCAAAAATTGATATCATTCGTGAACTCAATAGTGAGTTTGGTTATACAACGGCTATTTTGGCTGATCTTCAAGGTCCAAAATTGCGTGTAGGTGTGATGCAAGAAGACGTGGTGGTAAACGATGGCGATTTAATTACATTCCAAACCTCAGATGACATTCCGGGAACTGCAGAGCGCGTGTACATGAACTACAAAGAATTTCCAAGAGATGTAAATCCTGGAGAGCGCATTTTACTAGACGATGGAAAATTAATTTTCGAAGCGATTGAAACCAACAAAAAAACAGAAGTTTTATGTAAGGTAATTCAGGGCGGTCCATTAAAATCCAAAAAAGGAGTAAACCTGCCCAATACCAAAGTATCCTTGCCTGCTTTAACCAAAAAAGACATCAAAGACGCCTTGTTTGCCATTGAGCAAAAAGTAGATTGGATTGCGTTGTCATTTGTACGTACAGCCGAAGACTTAATGGAATTGCAAGATTTAATTTCGGCCAATTCTGATCATAAAATCCCCATTATCGCCAAAATCGAAAAACCAGAAGGTGTGGCCAACATCGATAAAATTGTAGCTTACTGCGATGGATTAATGGTGGCGCGTGGAGATCTAGGCGTAGAAGTGCCTGCGCATGAAGTACCGTTGATTCAGAAAAAATTAGTACACCGTGCCAAAACGGCTCGTATTCCGGTAATCATCGCTACGCAAATGATGGAAACCATGATTACCAGCATGACCCCAACGCGTGCCGAGGTAAATGACGTGGCCAACTCTGTGATGGATGGCGCCGACGCTGTGATGCTTTCAGGCGAAACTTCGGTTGGAAATTACCCGGTGCAAGTAATTCAAAAAATGACGCAAATTATTGTAGCGGTTGAAGATTCTCCGCTTATTCAAGTGCCTCAAAACACACCACAAATTAAAACCAAACGCTACATCACCAAATCGATTTGTCAACATGCAGCCAATATGGCCAATGTAATTGAAGCCAAAGCCATTTGTACCTTAACCAACAGTGGATATACTGCCTTTCAAATCTCGGCTTGGCGACCCAAATCACACATTTTAGTGTTTACTTCAAATCATCGAATTTTAACACAATTGAACCTGTTGTGGGGTGTAAAATCGTTTTTCTACGACAAATTTGTGAGTACCGACGACACTGTTACCGACATCAATAAAATGGCGCAAGATCGCGGATTTGTAACCAAAGGCGATTTCTTAATCAACTTAGCGGCCATGCCAGTGACCGAAAAAGGTATGGTAAACACCTTGCGTGTTTCAGAAATTGAATAATCGTTTTCGTTAAATTAGTACAGCCTTAAACAAGTTTATTTATATTTGATTGATTTTTTAAAAATAACACGTATGAACTCAACAAATCCCTTTTTTAGAAACAAATCATTTACATCAAATAATGAAAAGGTATATGATGCCGAAGTAATCGGCGCAGAACAAACCATGACCGTAAACGGAACGATCAACAAAAGTTTCATCATGTTGTTGCTTTTAGTAGCCAGCGCTTTGTTTACTTGGTCGCTCGAAAACAGTTTAGTTTTTACTTTTGGAGGTGCCATTATTGGTTTTATTTTGGTTTTGATTGCCACATTCAAACCTCAAGCTTCTCCTTATTTGGCTCCTGGTTATGCCATTTTTGAAGGATTTTTTATTGGAGGCATATCTGTACTATTTGAAACCATGTATCCTGGTATTGTTATCCAAGCAGTGGGCGCAACTTTTGTAACCTTTGTAACTTGCTTTGCCCTGTACCGGTTTCAAATTGTAAAAGTTACCGAGCAGTTTAGAGCCATTGTGATTGGGTCAACCTTAGCTATCGCAACTTTCTATTTAATTTCGTGGTTAGTAAGCTTGTTTATGCCTTCATTTCAACCCATTCACCACGGAAATAGCATGATGAGTATTGGAATCAGTGTATTTGTGATTGTGATTGCGGCCATGAATCTCTTTTTAGATTTTGACCAAATAGAAAGAGGTGTAGCGCAAAAACACCCCAAATACATGGAATGGTTTGGCGCTATGGGATTAATGATCACCTTAGTTTGGTTGTACATCGAGTTCTTGAGATTGCTTTCTAAACTCAGCAGCAGAAAATAATACTAAAATAAAAACCCCTGTAATGCAGGGGTTTTTTAGTTGCAATCTATGGTAGAAATTGAACGCAAATACCTGGTCACTTCCCTCGATTTTATAGCCCAAGCAACCGCAAAATTTGTCATTGCCCAAGGCTATTTAAATTCCCATCCCGAACGAACGGTACGCGTGCGCATACAAGGTGAATCGGGTTTTTTAACCATAAAAGGGAAAGGGAATGAAACAGGAACTACCCGCTTGGAATGGGAAACAGAACTCAACCTAACCGAAGCCAAAGCACTCTTGGCGCTTTGTGAGCCAGGTAGTATTCAGAAAACAAGGTATTTGGTGCCCTTCGAGAATCAACAATTTGAGGTAGATGTATTTGCCGGAGACAATACGGGTTTAATTGTAGCTGAAATTGAATTGACACACGAAGACGAACTAGTACACAAACCCCATTGGTTGGGAAAAGAAGTAACCACCGACAGCAAATACTACAATGCGTCTTTAAGCAAACACCCCTTTATGGCTTGGGAGCAGGAACAACAACCGGAATAATTTCTTCGATTGTAACCATTACTTTGCCGCTATTTTTATTGTCGACAATCTCCATAAATGCCTTTTTGGTTAAATCAATTTCTCGGCCTTTAGTAAATGGCCCCCTATCTATTACCTCAACAATTACTGATTTGCGATTGACTTCATTGGTAATTTTAAGCTTGGTTCCAAATGGAAACTTTCGATGAGCAGCCGTGTATTTGGTGTTGTCAAATTTTACGCCGCTTGAGGTGCGCTTCCCATGAAACTTTTGGTGATAATAGGAAGCGTGCGCGTTTTTCTTGAATGGTTTAAGTTTTAATGGAGTAACCGCAGCCAGACTATCGGCAATGGCTTTACTCTTGGCTAAACTATCGGCTTTGATTGCTTTGGCGTCTTTGAGTAACTCCTTGGGTTGGGTGACTTTGCCTTTTTCAGGAAGTTTGCCGTTGGTTTTTTGTTGGGCATTGGCGCCAACGCTACACAGGGCAAATCCAATAACAAGTATTTTTATAGTGGTTATAACGTTCATAGAGATGCGTATAAATGATGAAAAACTCACCAAAATAAATTGAGATAAAAAAAGTCCTTAACGGACTTTTACTTAGTTTTTAAACCATAAATTCCACGGTATACGGGATAAAATCAGAACTAAACCCAAACCGTAAAATAGGGCAATGGCCTTGAATTTTGCTGCAGAATCTGCTGCTTTTTTATGTTTAGACCAGCCTATAGTAATCAAAGCAATGGCAAGAATATTAATAAGCGGGTGCTCTAAAGATGTCAATCGAATAGCTGCGTCTTTCATTTCTCCCAAGAGCGCAAACCCCAGTGGTGACACAAAGTACAACACTAAACCAATTACTAATTGCAGGTGCGTAGCAATCAATCCAAACAAGGTAATTTTGCGGTCTTTGGCTGTAAATTCTCTTTTTGAAGTAAGTCCCATGAGTGAATTAACAACCACAATTACTAGTAATAACAGCGCTAAATAAGCCCAGCCGGAATGAAATTTTTGAATAAATTGGTACATGATTTTAATTTTTTTGGAAAACAAATATAACGAAACGAAATAAAAAAAACGGCATTCTACCGAAAGAATGCCGTGTAATATTGACATAAAAAACTGAATTACATTCCTTTCATAAAATAGCGAAGTAGAAATGAGGTTGAGCTGTCGTGCGTGTTTACTTGTTTTGATTCGATTTCACTCAATATAGAATTGGCCAATTGTTTGCCAAGTTCTACACCCCATTGATCATAACTAAAAATATTCCAAATTACCCCTTGCACAAAAATTTTATGTTCGTATAACGCCACCAATTCGCCCAAGGATTCCGGTGTCAATTTTTGAATAAGTAAGGTATTGGTTGGTTTGTTGCCTTCAAATACTTTAAACGGTTTCAAGAACGCAGCTTGATCTCCCGAAAGGCCTTGTTTGTCAAATTCGGCTTGCACTTGCTCGGCAGTTTTTCCGTTTAGCAGAGCCTCGGTTTGCGCAAAAAAGTTAGACATCAATTTATTGTGGTGGTCTTGTTGTACGTATAAAGGCTGCACAAACCCAATAAAATCAGTAGGAATTAATTTGGTTCCTTGGTGAATGAGCTGAAAAAACGCATGTTGCGAATTGGTACCCGGTTCGCCCCAAATGATTGTGCCCGTTTGATAATTGACCATCTTACCGTCGCGACCAACGCTCTTTCCGTTGCTTTCCATGATGCCTTGTTGCAAGTAGGGCGCCAACTTTTGTAAATATTGGGTGTAGGGAATTAACGCCTCGCTTTCGGCACCATAAAAATTATTGTACCAAATGCTCAATAAGGCTAAAATCACCGGAATGTTTTGTTCAAACGGAGCGGTTTTAAAGTGCTCGTCCATGTTGTTGGCGCCTTTTAAAAGTGCGGCAAAATGGTCGTAGCCCACCGCCAAACTGATTGACAATCCTACTGCGCTCCACAGCGAAAAACGGCCGCCTACCCAGTCCCACATGGGAAATACATTGGCCTCATCGATCCCGAATGCAGTTACATTTTTGATGTTGGTCGAAACCGCCACAAAGTGTTTGGCTACTGCTTCTTGATTGGCCGACTGTAAAAACCAAGCCCGAATGGTCTCGGAATTGGTTAAGGTTTCTTGGGTGGTAAAGGTTTTAGAAACAATTACAAACAAAGTTGTTTCTGGATTTAACGGCTTGATGATTTCTTGCACGTGATCGCCATCTACATTCGAGACAAAATGCACGTTCAAGTGATTTTTGTAATACTGCAAGGCTTCAACAACCATAGCTGGACCCAAATCTGATCCGCCAATTCCAATGTTTACTACATCGGTAAATGCTTTTCCGGTATAGCCTTTGCGTTGTCCGCTAATGATTTCGTTTGAAAAAGCTTGAATTTTATCTTTCACAGCTTGAATCTCCGGAATAATATTTACGCCATCTACGAGCAAAGGTGCGGTCGAAGTGCTGCGCAAGGCGGTATGCAATACGGCTCTTCCTTCGGTTTGGTTGATGGCTTCTCCCGAAAAATAATCCTGAATTGCCGATTTAAGTTGCGCCTCATCAGCCAATTGCAGCAACAAATTCACGGTTTCCTCGGTGATTCTGTTTTTGGAAAAATCCACCATAAAATCATTCCATTGGATATGCAATTTTTCGGCACGGGCAGGATCTTGTTGAAAAAGCGTTTTCATCGACACCGATTGCATGCTTTTAAAATGCTGTTCTAGTTTTTGCCAAGCCGGTGTTTGTGTAGGATTTACGGTAGATAATGCCATGTTAATTTTTATATTTTAGTGATGCAATACTGTCTAATTCTTTTTTTAACGGCTTGATATACGCCAAATAGCGCGGTAAATTTTGCTTGGCCAAGCCCTCCGAACTGGGTAGCTTCAAGCCCAAGGCGTCGACTTGCACGCCATTTTTCCAAAAACGATAACACACGTGAGGACCCGTAGCCAAACCGGTGCTGCCTACTTTACCAATTACATCGCCTTGGTTTACGCGTTGCCCGCGACGCACCAGAATTTTGGACATGTGTAAATATTGAGTTGAATAGGTGCGGTCGTGTTTTACTTTTACAAAATTCCCGTTTCCAGCCGTGTAGCCCGTTTGCTCCACCACACCCGAAGCGGTAGACATAATGGGCGTGCCTGTAGGGGCCGCATAATCGGTTCCTTTGTGCGCTTTCCAGCGGTGTTGCACCGGATGAAATCGCGTTTTGGCAAAGCGCGAGGTAATGTTTACAAACTTTAAGGGAGCCTTCAAAAAGAAATTTTTCAAGGCTTTGCCGTTTTCATCAAAGTACTCCAATTTTCCAGAACCCATTTTTTGTTCAAACGGAAACGCATAAATGGTTTTGCCTTTGTATTCAAAAAATGCAGCTTTTAGACTATCAACTCCATCGTATAAAGTATCATCAATGAAGCGTTCGGTAAAGGTGATGCCAAATTTATTGCCTTTTTGCAGCTTAAAGAAATCAATCGACCAGGCATATACTTTGGTTAAATGCGTGGCCAAGGCTACATCTACTCCTTCTTTGTTTAGCGCTTCAGACAAAGAACCGTCCAAAGCGCCAGCTATTGTTTTTTCTTTGATGCGAATGGGGCGTTTTTGGGTGTAAGCCTTAAGGGAATCCCGAAAATCTATAATGCAATAGGTACCTCGATCGGGTTGATAAATAAAGGCCTCTAGTTTTTTTAATCGGTCTTTTGAACGCACCAAGGCAAAAGGTTTTTGAATGCGAATGCTGCGCACATCAAAGCTGTCTTTTACCACCTCAACAATGTCGTAAACAGCGCGAGTACCTATATTTTGGTGTTGAATAAGGTTGCCAAAAGTTGTACCCGCTTTGATGGTATCAAACACAATATTATAGTCGGCGGTTTTAAAGCCACAAATTGCTTTTGGCGCCTTGGGGGCAGCAGCAATTGCCGTATTATTCTCGGCTTTTTTAGCACAAGAAATCAGCAATACAAAACCTATAAATAGTATAATTATTTTTTTCAAGCCGTATAAATTAACTGGCAAATTAACAGTCTTCGCCCCAGTTTTTTACTTCCTCTTCACTCCATAATTCCGGAAAAAATATGCGGCGTTGGTATTTGGGATGCAGGTATTTTTTCCAATCACTTCCGCCTGTTGCTTCGCCATTGCCTTGGCCGCTTTCAATGTATTTTTTTGCCGCATCCAAATGGCCCATCACCCACCTAATGTTTACGGTATAATCATAATGCCTCATGGCGGCAATCAAATCTGGATTTTGCTGATCTGTTTCGGGCAATTGTTTAAATTTTTGCCACAGATTGCTGGTGTTGTAGCGCTCCATTTCACGTAAAAATTCGGCTTTGTATTTGCGCTCAAAGGCCAAAATTAAATAGGACTTTTTGCCTGTTTTATGGTCTTTGCCTGCCGCCTGCCAATACAAATGTTCGTAGGCGTGTTCATAGGATGAGTTTCGATCTATCGAGGCACGGAAGCGAAAATCAATCAAGTTAATCAAATCGGTAGAAGCAAATTCAATTAAGCGGTATTGCGCACTCTGAAACCCACTGGCTGGAGTCAAGGTATTCCTAAATTTCATGTATTGATCTACTTCCATGCCATCGCCCATAATAGAAAACGAGGTAGTGAGCATATCAAAATAACGGCTAATTCGATTTAGTTTTTCGGTAAAAAAAGCAGTAGTAGGAGCGGGTTGTGCAACCACTTGTTCAATTTCCCAGAGAATCATTTTAAACAACAATTCGTTCATCTGGTGATACAGGATAAACACCATTTCATCGGGCAAGGTGGTGCGTTGATTTTGAATATTGAGCAACACATCGGTTTGAATGTAGTCCCAATACGTGATGGGATTTGACCATAAAAGTCCTTCTAAATGTGTGTTGGTTTTTTGATCAATCGCTTCAAATTTTTGCTGTAAACTTTGGAGTAGCGAATTGGTTTCAGGAGAATGTTCCATTAGGGTTTTTGTTTTACGCGAAAAGAATATTTAAGTCCTTTAAACGATTCGAGTTCTGCTTTAATCGAGCCAACCAATAAGCTGGCTTTTATGCGAATGGGTAATTTGTTGTCGTCATCTGAAATCCAAACCGTAACGCTTTCTTCTTCTTTAAAGACCCTGCCCGATTGAACGAGCGGTCGGAAAATCATGGTTGAAATGGTTCCAAATTTAGTTTCTATATCTTCTTTACCTAGGTATTTTAACTTGAATTTAGTGGTTTCGTTGTCAAAAAACATATCAATAGCAACCGATTCGCCTACTTTCAATTTATCAATTGTGGGGTGGTTTCTCAGGTAATAAAACGACGACATGATGTCTTGAATTTCCTCAGGGGTTCTGAAGCTGGACTCGCTTTTATTTTTGTAGTCTTTTACTAAAACCGTGTTGGCAGATTGATCAAAAAACCCTTCTTGGTTTTTGGTGTAACCTCCTTCATTTATTTTTCGCACAAACTGATACGGTTTACCCGTTTCTTTGTCAAAATAGGATTCGTAAAGATCTTCTACTTTAAATATAAAGCGTGACATACCGGTGGTGTAACCCCGTCCGATGGCGTGGTATACTTTTTTGTTGTTTCGGGTGGCTTCTTTTACTTCGAGGGTAGCGTAACCGGCATTGATAAAGCCATAATGTATGCGAAATTTAAACCATTCACCAACCTCAAAAGCCCTTTCCTTTTGTGAGCTAAAGCCTAAAGTAGAAAGCGCCAATAAGAAAACAAGTATTTTTTTCATGGGAATTACTTTGCTTTCGATTCACAAAAGCATTACGTTTTCAAATGTATTAAAACAAAAAAACCCAATCAAATAATGACTGAGTTTTTATGCTATTAACCAACCAAAAAATTATAAATTATGAAAATTTATTATAAAAAACGTAGGGAACCACCCCTGTTTTTTTTTGATTGGACAAATATACGTGCTTTATTGAATAATATTTAGCCAAATTTGAACTTTAACGTTTTATTGTCAACAAATACACTACTACAACGATGTAATTTGAATTTTTCGCAAGAAAATTAACTATTTTATAACGTTCCCCTTTTTTCTTGTTCACGTTCAATTGACTCAAACAAGGCTTTAAAATTACCTGCACCAAATCCTTTTGCTCCCATACGCTGTATGATTTCATAAAACAAGGTGGGACGATCTTCTACCGGTTTAGTAAATATTTGCAACAAATACCCTTCTTCATCGGCATCAATCATAATGGCCAAATTTTGCAGTGAATTCAAGTCTTCTTTCATCATGTCCATGTGCGCACCCAATCGACTTGGAATAGCATCGTAGTAGGATTTGGGTGGAGCCGATAAAAACTCTACGCCTCGCGCACGCAGTTGGGTTACCGTTGAAATAATATCATCCGTAGCAATTGCAATGTGTTGCACCCCCGCGCCTTCATAAAAATCTAAGTATTCTTCAATTTGTGAACGTTTGTTTCCTTTGGCTGGTTCGTTAATCGGAAACTTGATGCGGCCATTGCCATTGCTCATTACCTTACTCATTAAAGCCGAATATTCGGTGTGTATTTGCTTGTCGTCAAACGAAAGGAAATTCACAAAACCCATTACGTCTTCATACCATTTTACCCAAGTATTCATTTGATTCCAACCCACATTGCCTACCATGTGGTCAATAAATTTAAGGCCAACTGGCGCCGGATTATAATCTGATTTCCATGCTTGGAAACCGGGCAAAAAGATCCCGTTGTAGTTTTTGCGTTCAACAAATAGGTGAACTGTCTCGCCGTAAGTATAAATTCCTGCACGAACCACTTCGCCAAACTCATCGGTTTCAACTGTGGGTTCGAGGTATGGTTTGGCGCCACGTTTGGTGGTTTCGAGAAAAGCTTGTCGGGCGTCGTCCACCCAAAGGGCAATAATTTTTACTCCATCGCCGTGTTTTTTTACGTGTTCGCCAATTTCAGAATCGCTCACTAATGCAGTAGTTAAGACCAATTTTACTTTGTCTTGTACCAATACATACGAAGTTCTATCGCGCACGCCTGTTTCTAATCCGGCATAAGCCAAGGATTGAAATCCAAAGGCGGTTTTGTAGTAGTGGGCCGCTTGTTTAGCGTTGCCTACATAAAATTCTACGTAATCTGTACCAAAAAGGGGAAGGAAATCTTGCGCGCCTTCAAATATTTTTTCTAAACCGTATTCTACGGATGTAATTTCTTTTGCCATGTTGTTTTTGGATTGTGGATGCGTCAAGTGGACTGCAACCGAGATTGTAATTTGCTAAAATTTAATTATTCTGCCCAGGATTTGTAGTACTTCCCGTCATCAATTCCCATTGCCTCTTCGGTAACCATAAGTGGACGAAAGGTATCCACCATTACAGCCAATTCTTGAGTTTCTTTGTGCCCAATGCTGCGTTCCATGGCACCAATAGCTGGTCCATGCGGAATGCCTTTGGGGTGCAAGGTAATGTGTCCTTGCTCAATGTTGTTTCGGCTCATGAAATCGCCGTCAACGTAATACAACACCTCATCGCTATCAATGTTGCTGTGGTTATAGGGCGCAGGAATAGACTGCGGATGGTAATCGTACAAGCGGGGCACAAACGAACAGACTACAAATGTGCTGGTCTCAAACGTTTGGTGTACCGGAGGCGGTTGGTGTACGCGGCCGGTTATCGGTTCAAAGTTGTGTATGCTAAATCCATATGGATAATTGTAGCCGTCCCAACCAATTACATCAAAGGGATGCGTGGCATACACCACTTCGTGCATCATGCCTTCTTTTTTGATTTTGATTAAAAAATCACCCTTTTCGTCGTGGGTTTCTAATTCGGAAGGCAATTTAAAATCACGTTCGCAGAATGGCGCATGTTCCAAATGTTGGCCTGAGGCATTTTTGTAGCGCTTAGGGGTGTAATACGGCGCAAACGATTCAACATAAAACAAGCGGTTATCGGCTTGATCAAATTGGATTTGGTATATCATTCCTCGGGGAATAATCAAATAATCGCCGGGCACAAAATCAATGTTGCCAAGCATCGTGCGCAATTTTCCGCTGCCTTTGTGAATAAATAATAATTCGTCGGCGTCGGCATTTTTATAAAAGTAATCGGTAAGTGATTCTTGTGGAGCAGCCAATCCAATGGTACAATCTGCATTGACCAACAGGGGTTTACGGCTGTGCAAAAAATCACGCTCCGGCTTTAACTCAAAGCCTTTTAACAGCAACGATTTGATGTTTTTGTCAATGGCTATTTTGGGAGCAACTGAGTACGAGGCTTTTATTTCTTTAACTTGAGTGGGGCGATGCACGTGATAGGACAAGGAAGAATGACCGTGAAAACCTTCGGTGCCGAACAATTGCTCGTAGTACAATTCGCCATTTGGTTTGCTAAAAATAACGTGTCTTTTGGCGGGGAAAGACCCTAATTTATGGTATACTGGCATAGTCTTTTAGATATTAATTACTGCGTCAGTTCGCTAACGCACGGGTGAAATCAGCACATTTGAATCGAAGCAAAACGTGCTTGCTAGATACAGTACAACCGACTCATTCAGGATTTCTCTTGATGAGGAATTTTAAATGATCCAGCAAGTATTCCCAGTGTGTCATCATCTTCAAGAAGCAAAAAAAGCCAAAAGAAACAGGAGGCTTCTTTTGGCTTTGTTGAATTAATTATCCAGATTATTAAGCTTGGAATTTCGTTTGCTGTAAATAAAATATACACTTATTCCAATTACTCCCCAAACTATGAATGCAATCCAAGTTTCTTTTCGTACAAAATACATCAAAAACAAATTAAATGCCACACCAAGACTTCCCACTAGATAAACAGCCGGAGTTTTGTATGGTCTATCTAATTCTGGTTTTTTAACCCGCATTATCATTACGGCTACACAAACCATAGCAAAAGCGAGTAAGGTTCCCATTGAACACATTTCACTTACCTTGCTGATAGGCGTCAAAGCAGCAACTACCGAAATAATTGCTCCTACAAGTATGGTGCTTTTGTAGGGTGTTTGAAAAGTTGGGTGCAATGTTCTAAAAAAGTTAGGTAAAAGGCCATCTTTTGCCATACCCAAGAAAATTCGCGTTTGTCCCAGCATCATCACCAACATCACACTAAACAATCCAGCCGTAGCGGCTAATGTAATAACAAATACAGCCCAATTGATTCCGTTTTCACTGAAAGCTGAAGCCACAGGTGCCGACTTATCCAATTGGTCGTAGCGAACCATTCCTGTAAGTACTAAGGAAACCAAAATGTACAATATTGTACAAATTACCAATGATGCAATAATGGCAAACGGCACGTCTTTTTTGGGATTGATTGCTTCACCAGCTTGCGTAGAAACAGCATCAAATCCGATGTAGGCAAAGAAAACAATTGTGGCTGCTGTGAGCACACCGCCAAAACCGAAACTAACTTTTTCTACACCATCAATAAGGGTCGTTTTTTCAGCAGGAATAAAGGGATGCCAGTTGGCTGTGTCAACATAAAATGCACCAACAATAATTACAAAAAGTACAACTGCAACTTTAATAATTACAATGATGTTATTTGTTTTAGCGGCCTCTTTAATTCCTTTAATGAGGATATAAGTTACCAACCAAGTGATTAAAAAAGCAGGGAGATTAAAGGCGAAACTTGGAGCTGCTAAGCCTTGCTCGGCGCATTTTTCTGTAGCGGTAGCAAAGTCATTACACAGCCAAATAGGGAAATCCAAATGAAAAAGGTGTAAGAATTTCACAAAATAACCGCTCCACGCCACTGCAACTGTAGTGGCTCCCATCATGTATTCTAAAATTAAATTCCAACCTATAAACCAGGCAAATAATTCGCCCACTGTACCATAGGCATAGGCATAAGCCGACCCTTCAACAGGTAAAACAGAGGCAAATTCAGCGTAACAAAGCGAAGCAAACAAACAGCCAATGCCCGCAATTACAAAAGACAAAGCCAATGCCGGTCCTGCATAATCATGTGCTGCAATTCCAGTTAAGGTAAAAATACCTCCACCAATAATTGCACCAATTCCCAGCGAAGTTAGTCCCCAACGGGTAAGCACTCGTTTTAAATCGTTTTTTTTCATGTCTGCCTCAAAAGCAGCTACTGGTTTTACTCTCCAAATCGACATAATAATAGTTTTTTGTTCGTTAATAGGTTTCAAATATAGCTTTTTTTCTAACTAATTTTTGGTTGATTCAATTTGTTAAAATGTAAATCCAACGCTCACCCAAGCAAACCCACGAGTGAGTTCAGGTGACCAAGTGTATTTCAATTCAATCGGGCCAAAAAGGGTTTCCAAGCCATAGCCCAATGCATATCCTGAATAATTTGCTTTGGTGAGCCAGTGGGTAGAATTAAACAGGTAATCATCCACATTGGCAAAATTGGCCGCAGCATTGAAGTGGTGTTTTTTGAAAAATGTATAATCCAAATTAACCGCCGACATAATCATACTGTTGCCCGAAATACTTAAAAAATCATAGCCGTAAAAGGGCCTAAAATTGTGCACGCGATTGGCGCCAAAACCACCCAAAATAAAATCAAAGTAGTGACTGCTTTGCCCGCCAAATGAAAACCCCACCTCTGATTGCACATGCGCTGTGAGGTGTTTTGTAACGGGGAAAGCAAAAACAAGCTCCGATTTGGCCATCGAAAAGCGGTTGAAGTCGCGGTTGTAATCGGATGAAAATAAATAGGATTGGCATTCAGCAAAAAAACTCCATCCTTTTTTGGGAAAATATTTATGGTCAAGCGAATCGTATTTTAGGTTTCCAAAAACACTGGTGAAGCTGCTGTTTTCAAACACAGGTTTGCTGTTTTCGAGCGTAGTTGATGAGATTTTTAAATGCTTGAATTCTACGCCTCCGCCTAGCAAAAATTTATGCACAAAAAGCGTTTGCACATAGGCCTGATTGGTGTAATCGGCATAATCTATGTTGATGCTATTGATGCCCAAAATTTCTAGTAACTCACCGTCTGAAAAATCAATTTTTACATTCCGATTGAATTGATTGAACGTAGATTTTAATCCAAAACTCCAATAAAATCCATTGTCAATATAATAATCAAAATTGTATCTAAAGTTATCGCCTAAAATAAGATCAAGAGAAAGCACATCGTTTTTAAATAGCGTTTTTTTCTTGGTATAATTTGCCAAAACGCCACTTTTAAACAAGCCATCATAATGCAACCCAAACTTAACAAAGGTGTTGTTGGGGTTTTCCTCCAAATCAAATTGCAAATCAACCAATCCTTCCTTTTGTTCGAGTTGGTAATAAATTGCACTGAAATTTTGCGTGGCCGCCATTCTATTGATTCCCGCCGTAAAATCGGCAAAAGAAACCGCCGCATTTTGTTTAATTTTTAATTTACCTATTACATACGCCCGTGTATATTTTTGCAAGGTGTTGTTCAAAATAATATTATTCACCCGCAAAGAATCGGCTGGAACAACCATTGATGATTTTCCTTCCCGAAATTGGCCTTTGAGTTGTTGTAATTTGGGCAGCATTTCTGTTGCGGCCTCTTCCCCTTTTTTCACAATTTCAGAACCTTTCTCAAAGGTCATTACTCCATACTTTTTTATGTCGGGCTTGATGTAGAGATCGAGCAGTTTGATTTTGTCATTCATTTTTTCCATCATCTGGAAATTCGAAATTTGAACCAATATTTTGGCGGCATCTTTCAAATCCAATCGGCCTTTTCCTTCATCTTGTACATCCACACCAATTACCACATCCATCCCCCGTTTTCTCATTTCTTCAACCGGAAAATTATTGGTTGCACCCCCGTCAATGAGTAATTTTCCATCAATTTCTACCGGCGAAAATAAACTAGGAAAAGCCCCGCTAGCCAACAATGCTTTGGGCAGATACCCCTTGTCAAGTAAGTACTCTTTGCCGGTTTCGATGTCGCTGGCTACACAATAAAATGGGGTGGGCAATTGTGAAAAATCACGAATGGGCAAGACCTGAAAAAGCAACTTGTTGAGCAGGTTGTAATTGTATATGCCCTTAGACAAGCCAGAGGGAACACCTATTTTAAATTTCTTGAAAGGAAGGGCAATTGCATACAGCTCATCGTTGTGTTTCTCGTAGAAGTTTTTTGCGTCTCGGGGAATAAAATCGTTCATCAAGGCGTCAAAGTCGGTGGCCATAAAAATGGAGTCAATTTGGGTAGCCGAGTAGCCCGAAGCATACAAAGCGCCCACCACAGCTCCCATGCTGGTGCCCCCAATATAATCGATGGAAATCCCTTCTTTCTCTAATACCTTTAGCACCCCAATGTGTGCAAATCCTTTGGCGCCCCCGCCGCTAAGTACCAGTCCAATTTTAGGCCTTGTATGCGGCAATGAATCTTGGGCCAGTACAGCCGTTGATCCGCAAAACCAAAGCGCAAACACCACTACAAAGAGACGCAAGCAATTAGAAAATGAGAAAAAAAACATTCTATTGTTCATGGGCTGAATTGACGTGGTAAAAGTCGGTAATTTTTTTGGCTTTTGAAACGCCTACTACGGCTGCAATATCGGTTTCGCTGGCTTGTTGCAAACGCTTCACGCTTTTGAAATGCTGCAACAATTGCGTAATGGTTTTCTCGCTTATGCCCGGAATGACTTCCATCGACGAATTGATCGCGGTTTTACTGCGTTGGTCGCGGTGAAAACTGATGCCAAAACGGTGGGCTTCGTTGCGCAAATACTGAATTACTTTGAGCGTTTCTGATTTTTTGTCCAAATACAAGGGCACCGAATCGCCTGGATAAAACAGTTCTTCCAATCGCTTGGCAATGCCAATAATGGCAATTTTTCCTCTTAATCCCAGGGCATCAATGCTTTTTAATGCCGACGACAATTGGCCTTTTCCGCCGTCAATGATAATGAGTTGAGGCAAAGGCTGTTGTTCATCAAGCAAACGTTTGTATCGACGGTACACCACTTCCTCCATTGAGGCAAAATCATTGGGGCCTTCAACCGTTTTGATATTAAAATGACGGTAGTCTTTTTTGCTGGGTTTGCCGTCTTTAAACACTACGCAGGCCGCCACCGGATTAGTTCCTTGAATGTTGGAGTTGTCAAAACATTCAATGTGTCGGGGCTCTGTCGAAAGGCGCAAATCTTTTTGCATTTGGGCCATGATGCGCGTGGTGTGTCGGTCGGGATCTACGATTTGCAGTTGTTTGAGTTGTTCAATGCGGTGAAATTTGGCATTGCGCTCAGACAGTTCCAAGAGTTGTTTTTTGTCGCCCAAAAGCGGCACCGAAATTTTGAGTTGTTCGCCCAAATCAACCGCAAAAGGAACTAGAATTTCCTTGGAAAGTAAGTTAAATCGCTCGCGCAATTCTACAATAGCCAACTCCAATAATTCTTGATCGGATTCGTCAAGTTTCTTTTTGATTTCGAGTGTATGCGAACGAATAATCGATCCGTGGGCAATTTGCAAAAAATTGACAAAAGCCGCCGTTTCATCGGATACAATCGAAAACACATCGACGTTGTTAATTTTAGGATTGATGATGGTAGAACGCGCTTGGTAATTCTCGAGCGTTTCTATTTTTTCTTTCATCTGCTGCGCCGCTTCAAATTGCATGAGCGAGGCAAAGTGGTTCATTTTTTGTTTAAAATCTTTGATGCTCTCTTTGAGGTTGCCCTTCAAGATTTCGCGGATGGCTTGAATTTGCTTTTGGTAATTCTCGAGCGATTCATGTCCTTCGCAAGGTCCTTTGCAATTCCCCAAATGGTATTCCAAACACACCTTGTATTTGTGTTTGGCCAAATTGCTGGCATTTAAATCATAGGAACACGTGCGCAGTGGATACAATTGTTTAATCAAATCCATAATCGCACTTACCGTCTTGAAATTGGTATACGGACCAAAATATTCTGAGCCGTCTTTGATGAGTCGCCGGGTAGAAAACACGCGAGAGAAAGGTTCGTTTTTGATGCACAACCACGGATAGGTTTTATCGTCCCGAAGCAGCACATTGTAGCGCGGCTGTAATTTTTTGATCAGGTTGTTTTCCAGCAACAAGGCATCTGATTCGGTGGGCACCACAATGTGTTTGATGGTCACAATTTTGCGCACCAGCACATTGGTTTTGGCGTTGTCGTGGGTTTTATTAAAATAGGAAGAAACCCGTTTTTTGAGGTTTTTGGCTTTGCCCACATACAAAATTTTACCAGCGTCATCATAATACTGATACACGCCTGGGCCGTCGGGCAGGGTTTGCAATTGCAATTCTAGAGCCGGATTTTGCATGACCAAAGTTAATTGAATTGTTTCTAAATCCAAGCGCAGCTGTAGCTGCAATTCACACGAGTGCAGCTGACACACGAGTACAGTTTGTTGCAAGCCGCTATGGCTAGCGAATAGTTAAGAAGCACCGAATTTATGTACTTTTACGCACAAGTTGAAACTCGCTTTGCCATGCAAAAATCAGACCTGAGATCCTTATACAAACAACGCCGCGCTGCGCTCACTCCCGAACACATAGACACGCAAAGCCTAGCTATTGCGAATCATGTATTGGCATTGCCCATATGGGAGCACACCTATTTTCATGTGTTTTTGCCCATTGAAAAGCAGCGCGAAGTGAATACCGAATTTATTTTGCACCTGTTGGCTGGCAAAGACAAAGAAATTGTAGTTTCTAAAAGCGATTTCAACACCCGCGAAATGACGCATTTTTTACTCACCGATTCCACCAAACTAATTCCCAACGCCTACGGCATTCCCGAACCGGTTGCTGGTTTGGCCGCGCCTGTTTCTACTATTGAAGTGGTATTTGTGCCCTTGTTGGCCTATGACAAATCGGGCCAGCGCGTGGGCTATGGCAAGGGATTTTACGATACTTTTTTACAACAATGCAACCCGAACACGGTAAAAATTGGCTTGTCTTTTTTTGCGCCCGAAGAAAATATAGAGGATGTTTCTGCGAATGATGTTGCCCTAGATTATGTGGTCACGCCAGAAGGGATTGTGCGTTTTGGGTTGTGAGTTGTCTGTTTTCGGTTATCTGTTGTGGGTATTGGACACGAATGCACGAATTATTAAATTCCAATGTTGAAATTCCAAATTCCAAAACTTCGGGGTACAACTGTTGCTACAACACGATATCTTTCAATCATTCAATTTTTAAATATTTCAATCTTCTAGAACCATCAACTGATAACTGACAACCGATAACTGACAACCAATCAAGGTACTTTATTCCCCATACTCTCCGTCCAAATGGCAAACCAGTCTTCAAGACCTAAGGTTATGGTAGTGGCTTTCATCAGCGTCTGAAGGCGGGCGGGGTTTGCTGTTCCAGCTACAGGAATAATGTGGGCAGGATGTTGTAAAATCCAAGCCAGTAAAAGGGTGTCGGCGCCTGCCTCATATTTTATAGTTAGACCCTCGAGCAATGTATTCAGGCGTTGGGTTTGGGGCGTGTTTTCGCGAAAAAACGTGCCCAATGGTTTCCAGGCCATGGGTTGTATGCCGTGTAGTTGCATATAATCTAAACTGCCATCGAGCATGGCTTCAAAATGAGTAGCCGAAAATTGTATTTGGTTGAAATCGATTGGGGTTTTTTGACGAATCAATTCGGTTTGACTGGGGGTAAAATTACTCACACCAAACGAACGAATTTTTTCACAGCTTTTTAAATGCTCTACTGCTTCGGCAATTTCATCGGCTTGCATCAACGGGCTTGGTCGATGCAATAAAAAAACATCCAGATAGTCACACTGTAACTTTTGAATGGATTGTTCGGCCGACCAAATGATGTATTCCTTGCGGTAGTCGTAATGCTTAATGGTGTTGGCGCGGGATTCGGCCATGTATTGGATGCCACATTTGGAGATCAACTGAACCTGTTCGCGTGCAATCCCGCTTTGTTTGAAGGCGGTGCCAAACTGCTCCTCTGTGGTGTATCCGCCATAAATATCGGCATGATCAAAACTGGTTATGTTGTTTTCCAGGCAAATGTGCATGCTGTGTTGCATCTGGGCGGTGCTTAGTTTTTTGTCCCAATCACCCCAATTCATGGTGCCGGCAACGATAGAAGATAGTTTTGTTTTGCTCATGGTATGTGTATGAAAAAAATAGGAAAATCGATTTCAAAAATTGGCCTTTGCAGACATCGAAATCGAGTTCTTAAAATTAGTCGAAATGAATCACAAAACATCCTTAAAATAGCCCTGTTTATCGAAGTTTTAACCAATTTTTAACATCTTTCTTTTAAAAAAAAATTCAATTTGCACCACTTAAAATAAAGAACTACCTAATACTAATCGCAATCAAGAAATGGAAGAAACTGCAGCAACGCTAGACATTAGAGCAATTAATGAAAAGATAGAAAGAGAAAGCGCTTTTATCGATTTGTTAAGCCTAGAAATGAACAAAGTAATTGTTGGCCAAAAACACATGGTGGAGCGTTTGTTAATTGGACTTTTAGGGCAAGGACATATTTTACTAGAAGGCGTGCCCGGATTGGCCAAAACATTAGCCATAAACACCTTGTCTCAAGCCGTGCAAGGATCGTTTAGCCGTATCCAATTTACCCCCGATTTACTTCCCGCCGACGTGGTTGGAACCATGATTTACAACATCAAACAAAACGAATTTTCGATAAAAAAAGGACCCATTTTTGCCAATTTTGTCTTGGCCGATGAGATCAATAGAGCGCCTGCCAAAGTGCAATCGGCTTTGCTTGAAGCCATGCAAGAAAAACAAGTAACCATTGGCGATACTACCTTTAAATTGGACCGACCCTTTTTGGTGTTGGCCACCCAAAACCCCATTGAGCAAGAGGGAACCTATCCGTTGCCAGAAGCGCAGGTAGACCGTTTTATGCTCAAAACCGTAATTGACTATCCCAAATTGGACGAAGAGCGTTTGGTAATTCGTCAAAACTTAAAAGGCAGCTACGAAAAGGTGAACGCAGTAATTTCGGTTGAACAAATCTTAAAAGCGCAAGAAGCCGTGCGTGAAGTATACATGGACGAGAAAATCGAAAAGTATATTTTGGACCTCATTTTTGCTACGCGCTACCCCGAAAAATACAACTTAGAACACCTTAAACCCCTCATTAGCTTTGGATCTTCTCCACGTGGAAGCATCAACTTGGCTACTGCTGCCAAATGTTATGCCTTTATCAAACGCCGTGGCTATGTAATTCCAGAAGACGTGCGTGCCGTAGTGCACGATGTGTTGCGTCACCGTATTGGCGTGACTTATGAGGCCGAAGCCGAAAACATCACTTCGGTTGATATCATCAATAAAATTGTAAACGAAGTAGAAGTTCCATAATAAGTAATTAGTAAACAGTAACTAGTACTTAGCATTTGCTTCTTTTCTAGTCACTCATCACTAATGGCTAATCACTAAATAAATGGAAACCAAAGACTTACTAAAAAAAGTTCGTAAAATAGAAATCAAAACCCGGCGGTTGAGCGATCACCTGTTCTCGGGCGAATACCATACTTCTTTCAAGGGGCGTGGGATGACGTTTTCTGAGGTGCGTCAGTACCAGTTTGGCGATGACATTCGCGCCATTGACTGGAATGTAACGGCGCGCTACAACGAACCCTATGTAAAAGTTTTTGAAGAAGAACGCGAACTCACCATGCTTTTAGTAGTGGATGTTTCGGGTTCTGAAAGTTTTGGCACACAAGGCGATGTAAAACGCAACATCGTGACTGAAATTGCCGCGACCATGGCGTTCTCGGCCACCCAAAACAACGACAAGATTGGCTTGATTTTATTCTCAGACCAAATTGAATTGTACATTCCGCCCAAAAAAGGACGTTCGCATGTGTTGCGTATCATTCGTGAATTGATTGAATTTGAACCCAAAAGTAAACGCACCAATGTAGCCCAAGCCTTGCGGTTTTTATCGGCTACTCAAAAAAAGAAAGCCATTGTGTTTATGATTTCTGATTTTATGGACCTGGCCTACGAACAACCGCTTAAAATTGCCGCCAAAAAACACGACATTACCGGCATCCGCGTGTATGACAAACGCGAAGAAACATTGCCAAACATTGGAATGGTTCCTATGCTTGATGCCGAGACAGGCGATCTGCAACTGGTGAATACAGCAGCCAAAAGCGTGCGCATGGCCTACGAGAAAAACTACCACGAACGCACGGGCTATTTTAAAGAAGTGTTTAGCAAATCGGGAGCTGGCACTGTGCAAACCCGCGTAGACGAAAGTTATGTAACCAAATTATTGGGTTATTTTAAATCAAGATAAACCCCAAACAGCGCGAGTATACGCAACGAATGAGAAAGAAAATGAAACTAACAACCTATATCGCTTTACTGTTTTTTGGTGCAGTGGTTTTTGCCCAACAAAAGCCATTGACTACTTCCATCAATGTAAAGCAAAATAAAATCGGAGCCGAATTCAAATTGAGTTTGAAGGCAATTGCCGATACCTCAGCGCGTGTGGTGTTTCCGAAACTCAAAAATGTGGGCGCCCTTGAGGTGATTCAATCGTATCCGGTTGATACCGTTTGGAAAGACCGCCAATACGAATTGGTAAAAACCTACGGACTCACCCAATTTGACAGCGGAACCTATGCGCTGCCCGCCCTAAAAATCCTCATCAACAACAAACCCTTTTATTCAGACAGCCTGCGCGTGCAAGTAGCCAATGTAGTGGTGGATACGCTCAAACAAAAAATGTTTGACATCAAACCCATTGCCCAAGGCCCGTCAAGTTACCGCTGGGTTTGGACACTTTTGCTCGTTATAGCGCTTTTGGCTGCTGCCGGCTATGGCGTATTTTGGTGGCGCAAACGCAAACAAAATACAGTTGAAGTGGTTGAAGAATTTAAATCGCCTATTGAAAAAGCAACGAGCATGCTCAATGTGCTGGAGAAAAAACAGCTCTGGCAAAAAGGCGAAGTAAAATCATACTACAGCGAGCTCACGGCCATTGCCCGAAATTACATCGAAGAGGCCATTGCCATTCCCGCCATGGAAAGCACCACTGCCGAACTCATAGCCGCCTTGCAAAATGCGTCTAAGCAAAAGAAAATGGAGCTCACTGCCGAAACCATTGAAAATTTGGAGCGCGTACTCAAACAAGCCGATTTGGTAAAATTTGCCAAATCAAAACCCCTTGATTTTGAAATTACCGAAGACCGCAAAAAAATAGAAAAAGCCATCGTAACGTTGGACCGCGCAATTCCTACTATAGAAGAAGACGAAGAAGAATCGGCGCTCAACGAATTACAACGCCAACAACAATTGCAACAGCAAGCGGCCAAAGCACGCAAACGCCGCAACCAACGCATAGCCGCATCAGCCCTGGGATTAGTGCTGCTGGTGCTGGGCTATTTTATTGCCACCAAAGGATTTACCTATGTAAAAGACACCTTGATTCGCAAAGAAACCAAGTTGTTGCTCGAGGGCGAATGGGTGCAAAGTGAATACGGGAATCCTGCCGTCCGCTTGGAAACCCCCGAAGTTTTGGTGCGTACCGATTTATCTAAAACGCTGCCCAAAAACGGCATGGCGCTCATCAAAGAGATGCAGTCGTTTGTGGAAGGAAAATGGGGAGATGCGTTTTATGTGATGGTGAATACCATGCATTATCAAAAAGAAACCGAAATAGATCTCGACAAATCGATAGATGTGACGATCGATTTATTTGAAAGTTTAGGTGCCCAAAACATGTTGGTGAAACAAGAAGAATTTCAAACCAAGCAAGGCGTTTCGGGCCGAAAAGGCTACGGCACCTTTGTGTTGCTCAATACCTTGACCAAATCGAGCACCACCTACTACTACGAAGTTTTGCTTTTTGGGCAAGACGGTGGATTGCAGCAATTGGTGTTGGTACACGAAGAAGGCGACGCCTATGCCAATGCGATTGCCGAGCGCATTTTGAATTCGGTTGAACTTAAACAAGCTACGCCCTAATGAAAAACGTCACCTTTTTACACCCTGAGTTTTTCTGGTTGTTGCTCCTGCTTCCGGTGGCAGCTGCCTGGCTGTTTTGGAAACGCAAACAACAAGCGGCTACTTTGTCAATTAGTTCGTTACAGGGTTTTCAATCCTCGCCATCGATTTTAGCCAAATTACAGCCGGTACTTCCCGCGTTGCGATTGGCGGCACTCGCTTGTTTAATAGTAGCCATGGCCCGACCACGCACCGTTGATGTAACCAATAAAACCAAAACTACCAAAGGAATTGACATCGTGATTGCGGTAGACGTTTCGGGGAGTATGTTGGCCAAAGATTTAAAACCCAACCGCATGGAGGCCTTGAAACGCGTGGCCGCCGATTTTGTGCAAGAACGTCCCAACGACCGCATTGGTTTGGTTGTGTATGCCGCCGAGGCCTATACCAAAACGCCGGTTACCAGCGACAAAGGAATTATTCTTGACGCGGTGTCGAGCATCAAATATGACAATGTGTTGCAAGACGGAACCGGGATTGGCATGGGTCTTACCACCGCGGTGAATCGACTCAAAGAAAGCAAAGCCAAAAGCAAAGTAATTATTTTGCTCACCGACGGGGTAAACAACGCCGGATTCATTGAGCCCGAAACCGCCTCGGACATTGCCCAACAATACGGCATTAAAGTGTATACCATTGGAATTGGAACCAACGGCATGGCCGAATTTCCGTATGCGATTGCGCCCAATGGACAATTTTTGTTTCGCATGATGCAGGTAGAAATTGATGAAAAATTGATGAAAAGCATTGCCCGTAAAACCGGCGGAAAATACTTTAGAGCAACCAGTAATTCTAAATTGGCCCAGATTTATAACGAAATCAATAAGCTAGAAACCACCGAAATTGAAGAACTGCGTTTTTATGATTATGACGAAAAATACCGTTCTTGGGTAATGTTGGCCGGAATTTGTTTGCTACTCGAATTTGGATTGCGCAACACCGTTTATAAAAGTTTTATTTAGGCTATGTACGAATTAGAAGAACAAAAATACCTGTACTTACTGCTCCTGCTTCCGCTGATGGCCTTGTTGTTTCTTTATGTACAGTATTGGAAACGCAAAAAACAACGCGAATTTGGCGACCTCGTTTTGGTGGCTCAATTGAGTCCCGAAAAATCGGTGTTCAAGCAAGGGTTAAAATTTACTGTCTTGCTTTTGGCTCTCGCGGCATTGATTATGGGATTGGTTAACCCCAAAATGGGAACCAAAATGGAAACCATCAAACGCGAAGGCATTGACATTGTGTTTGCGGTAGACGTGTCCAAAAGTATGTTGGCCGAAGACGTAGCGCCCAGCCGTTTGGAAAAAAGCAAGCAATTGGTGTCGCAAATCATCAACCAATTGGGCAACGACCGCATTGGAATTGTGGCCTATGCCGGATCAGCCTTTCCGGTTTTGCCCATCACTACCGATTACGGCGTAGCCAAAATGTTTTTGCAAAGCATGAACACCAATATGGTTTCGTCGCAAGGCACTTCGCTCGATGAAGCCATCAACTTGTCGGGTACCTTTTTTGACAAAAGCAACAAAACGAGCAAATTGGTTATCCTGATTTCTGACGGAGAAGACCACTCCGAAGGTGCCGAAGATGCAGCTGCCGAAGCCACTAAAATGGGTATGAAAATCATTACCATCGGAGTAGGAACACCCAAAGGAGGTCCAATTCCGCTCAAACAAAATGGAGTGGTGCAAAGTTTTAAACGCGACCAAAACAACGAGGTGGTCATCACCAAACTCAACGCCGAAAGTCTCGAGTCGATTGCCAAAGCCACCAAGGGAATGTACATCAACGGGAATCAAACCAAAGAGGTACTCGAAAAAATTAAAAAAGCGCTCGACACCATACAAAAAACCGAATTTGAAGCCACGCAAATGGCCAATTTTCAATCGCAATTTCAGTGGTTTATTGGACTCGCCATTTTGCTTTTAGTACTCGACTTGTTCTTATTGGAGCGCACCACCGCGTGGATTAAAAAACTGAATTTATTTAATGAAAAATAACACTCACCTCGCGCTGTCATTTGTAAATCGATTCCTAATTCAGGGAACGATTTTACTATTGCTTTTGGGATCAATGGGCGTTGTGGCTCAGGAAAAAGATCGTTATTTAAACAAAGCCAACGACCAATTTACCGACAAACAATATGCCGATGCCGAAGCCAATTACCGCATCTCCAAATCAAAGGCCAAGCAAAAAGCGCTGGCGTCTTACAATTTGGGCAATGCCATCTACAAACAAAATCAGCCCAGTGAAGCCAAATATGCCTACATCGATGCGGTAGAAAAATCAAATTCACGTAGCCAAAAACACAATGCGTTTCACAACTTAGGGAATGTGTATTTGAAAGAAAAAAAATATGCCGAAGCCGTTTCTGCTTTTAAAGACGCGCTGCGTAACGATCCAACCGACGAGCAATCACGCTACAATTTGGCCTTGGCAAAAAAATTATTGAAAGACAATCCACCGCCAAAAGACGACAAAAAGGACGATAAGAAAGATAAAAACAAGGACAAGAAAGACGACAAAAAAGACCAAAAAAACCAAGATAAAAAGAACGACAAAAACAAAGGCGACCAAGAAAAGAAGGACGATAAAAAAGATCAGGGCAAAAACCCAGACAACAAAGACCAAAACGATCCATCGCAAGGACAGCCCAAACCAAAGCCGGGAGGCATCTCGAAAGAGCGCTTACAAAATTTGCTCGACGCGGTAAACAACGAGGAGAAAAAAATACAAGACAAGGTGAATGCCAAAAAAATAAAAGGACAACCCGTCCAAACCGAAAAAGACTGGTAATTGATTGATGAAATGACTATGAAAAAGCAGGTACTACTTTTATTGCTCAGCTGTCAAGCTCTTTTTGCCCAGGTGCAATTTGAGGCCAAAGTGAGCAAAACAAGCTTGGGATTGAACGAGCGTTTGCGCATTGATTTTACGATGAATGCCGACGGCGATAATTTTACACCCCCTTCCTTTGAAGGGTTTCGCGTGGTAGGTGGACCAAGCCAACAGGTAAGTCAATCGTGGATCAATGGCCGAAGTTCGTTTAATAAATCGTACTCCTATTTTTTATTGCCTTCGCAAAAAGGATCGCTCACCATCAAACAAGCCTCGGTTGAAATCAATGGGCAGATTTACAAAACCAATCCCGTAAAAATAAACGTGACAGCCGCGGTTGAACAACCGCGTGATCCCAACGACGAACCCCAAATCTCGGCAGCCGATGCCATACATTTGGTGGCCGAAATTTCGAAGGGAAATCCCTATGTAAACGAACCCATTACGGTAGTGTACAAATTGTATTTTAGTTACAACATTGGCATCACTAACTGGCGCGAGCTCAACAAACCCAAGTACAACGACTTTTGGAGCCAAAACATCGACATCAAACAATTGGTAGCCGAAGAAGGCAAGTACAACGGTGAACGCTTTCGATTTGTGGTGTTGCGCAAAACAGTATTGTATCCGCAAAAATCGGGCAAATTAGAAATTGAACCTCTCACGCTCGACATCGATCTGCAAGTGCCCACCAACCGCCGAAACATTTTTGGACAAGTACAGGTGGTCAATGACAACCGACGCGTATCAGCCGGAAGCAAAACCATCAGCGTAAAACCCTTGCCCGAAGCCGGAAAACCTGTCGATTTCTCGGGTGCTGTGGGTCGATTTAATTTTGTAGTGAAACCCAGCAAAACGCAGTTAAAAAGCGGTGAATCCCTCGATTTGAAAGTAGCGGTTTCGGGTACGGGAAACCTCAAATTGTTTACGCTGCCCAAACCGGTGGTGCCCAATTCAATCGAAATGTATGAGCCGGTGCACAACGAACAAGTGCAAACGCCTTTGAGCGGGATGAACGGCAGCATTACCGATAATTACACCTTAATTCCTCAGTTTAAAGGAAAATACCCCATTAAGCCCATGCAGTTTTCGTATTTTGATTTGGGCACGGGCAAATATAAAACCATTAGTTCTCCCGAAATTGTAGTGGATGTGTTGGACGGTCCATCGGCTGATAACCAAGCAACAGCTTCAGCTTCGCCAACAGAGTCGAATAAAAACAGAATCAATGCGGGGGATCAATTTCAATATGTGAAACTTAAAACTTCATTGCAACCAACCAAACGCAGCGATTTTCTAGGTTCAAAATTGTTCTACTGTCTGTTGTTTTTACCGGCCTTTTTAATCCCTATTTTGGTATTCTTTAAAAAGAAAAAAGAAGCCATAGATGGAGATGTAGTAGGAAATCGCATTAAAAAATCAAGCCAATTGGCTAAGAAATATTTGTTGGAAGCCAAAAAGCAAATGCCCAACAAGGAGTTGTTTTACATTGCCCTCGAAAAATCGATGCACAACTTTTTAAAAGCCAAATTGCACATCGAAACTAGCGAGATGAGTAAAGATACCATTGCTCATTTGTTGCAATCCAAAAATGCATCGACCGAAACGGCAGCGGCCTTTTTAGACTTAATGAAAAACTGCGAATTTGCTCGGTATGCGCCCTCTTCATCGGTAGCAATTGAGCAAGATTACCAAAAGGCCGAAGCCATTTTGGCGGCTTTAGAAAAACAATTATAACCCAATCTAAACGATATGACAATGAAAAAATTAGTGTTTTTGCTCTTGTTTGTTTCGCAACTGAGTTGGGCCAATACTGGCTTTGAAGCAGGAAACGATTGGTACAAAAAAGGAGAATACAACAAAGCCATACAAGCATACCAATCGGTGTTGGAAAACAAGCAAGAATCGGCCGATTTGTATTTTAATTTAGGAAATTGTTACTACAAACTGAACAAAGTAGCGCCTGCCATCTACAATTACGAAAAGGCACTCTACCTCAATCCTACTGATCTCGAGATTCAAAACAACCTGAGATTTGCCAATAAAATGACCATCGACGAAATCAAGGTGGTACCCAAAGTAGGCTTTGCCCATATGTTGCACGAACTCATTTCTGTTTTTCATTACGACAGCTGGGCGTGGATTGCGGTGGGTATGTCATTTTTGTTTATGGCCTGTTTTGTGGGGTACTACTTTTCACCTTATGCCGCCAAGAAACGCTTGTTTTTTGTGGGTATGTTTGTGTTGTTGATTTTACTTATTGTGGCCATCATTTCGGCGGTTGTTGAAAAAAAGTACAGCGCCAGTGAACATCCTGCTATCGTGTTTGCCGAAATGGCTTCGATAAAAAGCGAGCCAAAATCGGGTGCAGCTGAAGTGGTTTTGCTACACGAAGGCGCCAAAGTATTTGTATTGGATTCGCTCGATAATTGGAAAAAAATTCAACTCACCGACGGCACCGACGGCTGGATTAACCACGAATTCATTAAACAGGTACATTAATGTTGCTGTGGCTGCTCATGGGGTCCAAAGGCAACAAAAACCTCACTGAGTTGGGGATAAATTAAGTCTGAGACTCCTTGCACGGGCAAATACAGCCAGGATTTTTCGATGGTTTGCTTGGATACAAAGGCGTAGGAAAAGTTAAGTTTGTTAAACATGGCAATGCCCAAACTCAACACAACAAGCAATTTTAGTGCTCCCAAAATGCCTCCCCCCAATTTGTTGATCGCGCCCAATTGTGCTACGCGCGCTACGGTAGTAAAAAATTTAGCCAATAGTGCTGCTCCAACCAACACAATTGCAAGGGTAACCACAAAAGCAATAACTTGAATTATTTTGGGATTCCATGAGACTTCTCTAGCCAAGAAATGATTGACGATATACGAAAATTTAATGGCCAAATACACGCCAAACAGCAAGCTAATGAGTCCGGCGAGTTCAATAAAAAAACCATTGCGCAAGCCTCGAATCAGGCCCATGGCTATAAATGCAAGTAGTATATAGTCAATCCAAATCATGTTTATGTGGATAAAGTGTGAGCAAATATAAATCAAAAAGAAGGTGAGTCAACTCCCGCGGCAACTTGCTATATTTGCCTACCCTAGTCAGTGAACTGTCTAGTCGCAAAACGCCAATCAATTATGTCAAGAGATACACAATTAAAAGAACGCTGGGAACAATTGGTTGCCAAATTATCCGATCAGTTTTCGCAAGGAGAAGACTTGGATTTGGATGCCATAATTTATTTGATCGGGCTACAAGAATTGGGGAAAGTGCACCAATCATTCAAAAAAGACGAGAAGATCAACCTCATGCACATTGCCATTTGCCGCTTGCTCGAACCCTACGGCTTTTATGAATTTGATTACATCGATGCCGACGGTTGGCCGCATTATACCATTAAAGAAGAATTGCCGCCCTTGAAAGCGGGGGAACAATCGGTGCTCATGAAAGAAGCCATCGTGGGCTATTTTTTGTCCCGAGAATATATTGACTAAGTCCCTAAAAACTTAAATTACACCCCAAGATACTAGCAACTTTTAGCTAAATTTGCGGCTCAATGACCACGCATCATGATAGATCAAATTAAAGTACATATTACCGAAGCAGCTGCTTTTCACACCGAAAATCCCGCCGAACTAGAAGCCTATCGCATTCAATATTTGGGAAGCAAAGGCCTCTTAAAAACCCTGTTTGCCGAATTTAAAAACGTGCCCAACGAGCAAAAAAAAGAATTTGGACAGGTAATTAATTTGCTCAAAACGACCGCCGAAGACAAGGTAAAACAACTCCAAGAAGCGCTCGAAAGTAAACAAGAAATAAAAGGCATCTACGGCGACCTTACTCGTCCGGGAGAACCCCTTGCAATTGGTTCCCGTCACCCAATATCGTTGGTAAAAAATCAAATCATTGATATCTTTTCGACCATTGGATTCAATGTGTCTGAAGGCCCAGAAATTGAAGACGATTGGCATAATTTTACCGCCTTGAATCTACCAGAATACCATCCGGCACGTGACATGCAGGACACCTTTTTTATTCAAACCAATCCCGATATTTTGTTGCGCACCCATACCTCATCGGTACAAGTGCGTTACATGGAAGAAAACAAACCGCCCATCCGCACCATTTCGCCAGGACGCGTGTTTCGCAACGAGGCCGTTTCGGCACGTTCGCATTGTATTTTTCACCAAGTAGAAGGCTTGTACATCGACAAAGATGTCTCGTTTGCCGATTTGAAACAAACGCTGTTGTACTTCACCAAAGAGATGTTTGGCAAGTCTAAAATCAGGTTGCGCCCGAGTTATTTTCCGTTTACCGAGCCAAGTGCTGAAATTGATATTTACTGGGGACTCAAAACCGAAACCGATTACCGCATTACCAAAGGAACCGGTTGGTTGGAAATTGGCGGCTGCGGCATGGTAGATCCCAACGTCTTGAAAAATTGCCAAATCAATCCCGACGAATTTTCGGGTTTTGCCTTTGGAATGGGTGTAGAACGCATCGCGATGCTCTTGTACCAAATTGGTGACATTCGATTGTTTTATGAAAACGACGTGCGCTTTTTGGAGCAGTTTAAGTCGATAGTGTAGATTCGGTTCTCGGTTCTCGGTTCTCGGTTTTCTGTTGAATATGTATACTAAGAACTTTTGAATTGGTCCCGAAGTCTCTTTATTCTCAGCATTACCTGGCTTCTTAGCTGAAATCTTCCAACTTCCAACTCCCCGCTTAAAACCATGAAATCAGACATCATCATCCCCAAAGTAGAAAATGTTTTTTTGGCCGCCGTGCAAGAATGGAGCGAGGACTTCAACGACAACGTATGGTATGTGTATTTGATAAACGATTCTGACTTTGATTTGGATAGCGTGATGCTGGTGTCAAAAGCCTTTGGTACGATAGATGGCGAAATGAAAAAAACCTCGTTATTGCGTCACGCGTTTATGAAAGTTCCGGCCGTTTCGGTGCAAAAAGTAGAGCTCATTGAACAATCGGTGTTGCAACTCAACAACGAATTCATGCTTACTTATTTTATTGGAAATACCTTATACGACAAAAAATTTACCTTCCGCAAAAACACCATCAACGAACGTGCTACAGAAGAAGTGCCTATTTTATTTGTAAATGGCGTGGTAGTAAAATAAGCTAGTCCAACTTATCGGTTAGTTTCTTGAATACTTTTTTGGCCTCTTTTCCTTCGTACAAAATTTCGTGTACGGCATCAATAATGGGCGTTTTGGCTTGGTATTTTTGGTTCAATTCCCAAGCGCTTTTGGCGGCATAATAGCCCTCGGCCACCATACTCATTTCCATCATGGCGCTTTTTACGGTGTAGCCTTTTCCGATCATGTTTCCAAACATGCGGTTGCGCGAAAAAACCGAATAACCCGTTACCAACAAATCGCCCAAGTAGGCCGAGTCGTTGATGTTGCGTTTCATTTTGTGGACTTTTCGAATAAATTTTTTCATTTCGCGAATGCCGTTACTCATTAACACCGCTTGAAAATTATCGCCATAACCCAAACCGTGAGCCATACCGGCTGCAATGGCGTAAATGTTTTTGAGCATGGCGGCATATTCGGTGCCAATAATGTCGTCTGATATTTTGGCTTTGATGTAATTGCTCGATAAATTTAAGGCTACTGTTTTTGCTTTTGAAGCATCACCGCAGGCAATAGTCAAATAGGATAAGCGCTCTAAAGCCACTTCCTCGGCGTGGCAAGGCCCTGTAATTACACCAATATTTTCAAAGGGAATGTCGAAAATTTTATGGAAGTGCTCGCCCACAATTAAACTGGTTTCGGGTACAATTCCTTTGATGGCTGAAAAAATTACTTTATCCTGTAGCTTGGTTGTGAGTTTTTGTAATTCGCCACTCAAAAAAGCAGACGGAATGGCAAAGATGATAATATCGGCAAAGGCAATGGCTTTATTAATATCTGAGGTGAGTATCAATTGCTCCATTTTGAACTCAACAGAGCTCAAATAATTGGGATTGTGGTGTTCGGATTGTAAATGTGCAATGGCCTCTTCGTTGCGCATGTACCAAGCAATTTTGTCTTGATTTACGCATAGCATTTTGGCAATAGCCGTAGCCCAACTTCCTCCACCAATAACGGCAAACTTTGGATGATCTTTCATAAATACAACTACAATGTTTGTAGATTTCTTAGCAATTTGGGGAGTCCAAAAGTAAGTAAAAACAAGTTAGTATGAATCAATAACTCATTTCAACAATTTGTCGCAATTTGACTAAATCAATGTTTTGGCGTTCACCCAATGCAATCCAGCCGCGTTGCTCAAATCGATTCACAATAAAATCAGCGGTTTGAGCATACTCAGGCGTGTATTCGCTAAGTTTTGTTGGAACGCCCAGTTGATGAAAGAACGCTGTGGTTTTATCAATGGCCTGAATGGCGCGCTCGGTTGGTGTTCCGCTTGTAATGTTCCAAACGCGTTCGCCGTATTGAATGAGCTTGTCTTGTTTGGTTTCCAAAAGCACTCGGTACAGGTTTGGCCCTATAATGGCCAAGGTGCGCGCATGATCAATTTCGTATAAGGCCGTTAATTCGTGGCCTATCATGTGCGTTGCCCAATCAACCGGCACGCCTTTGTTAAGCAATCCGTTTAAAGCCATGGTGCAGCTCCACATAAAATTAGAAGCCAATATATAATCGGCAGGTTTATCTATTACTTTGGGGCCTGTTTCGATTAGGGTTTGCAAAATTCCTTCGGCAATTCGGTCTTGCAAATAGGCCTCGTGCGGATACGTAAGGTATTGCTCCATTACGTGCATAAACGAGTCTATTACCCCGTTTTGCAGTTGGCGTTTGGGCAAAGAGGCAACTACTGTTGGGTCACAAATAGAGAACACCGGAAACAAGGCGCTTCCGCCTAAGGTGAGTTTTTCTTGTGTGGCCTCGATGGTCACCACAGCACCTGAATTCATTTCACTGCCCGTAGCGGGCAAGGTAAGCACCGTGCCAAATGGAATTACTTTGGACACATCGGTAAACAAGATCCGGTTGCGCAATATTTGTGCGGCATCGCCTTCAAAATGGGTAGCTGCCGAGATAAATTTTACGCCATCAATCACGCTTCCGCCACCCACGGCTAAAATAAAACTGAGCTGTTCTTTGCGAATTACCTCTACGGCCTGCATCAGGGTTTCGTAGCGTGGATTGGGTTCAACACCGCCAAATTCCACCACATGAAATCCTTGTAAAGCGGCAATTACTTGGGCGTGAATGCCATTCGAGAAAATACTTCCGCCACCATACACCAGCAATACGCGGGCATCTTTGGGCACAAGGTTGGCTAATTTTTCAATCTGCTGGGTGCCAAAAAGCAGTTTAGTTGGGTTGTATAAATCAAAATTGCGCATAGGAGTTTATTTAAGTTGCCCAAAAATACGAATACTTCCTGGGTTTAGGATTACAGGTTTCGGTTTAAAGTTTACAAGGTTTTGTGATTTGTCTTGGAGATTTAAAGATTGAAAAATTTAAAGATTTAAAGATTTCGATCTAAAGTCACAGTTTGTCCTCGAGGTTTTGAGATTGGAATTTGGAGATTTGAAAATTAAATGTTGAATGTTGCGTGTAAATTGGTCCCGAAGCGTGTGGATTGAATTTGGGATTTTTAAACACAGATTGTCAAAATTTTACTGATTATTAAAATCTTTTTGATTTCTATGATTTTACTAATCTGTGTTGCAAAAAGATTGCTTCGTCGTTCCTTCTCGCAATGACATTCTTAGTATACTACTGAAAACTGACAACCGAGAACCGAGAACATTTTCATTTCACTTATACAAATTATTGTAATCCACATACTCCCAAACGGCTTGCGGCAACATGGGCGCCACGTTTTTTTTGTCGTGAATGGCTTGGCGAATAAAGGTGGATGAAATTTCAACTACGGGAGCATCTACCAAATGTACGTTCGGATGATTGGCCAGTTCTTCGTTGGCCGGTTCGGACGAAATTCTGGGGTAAACATAAAGTGGGTAATGGGCTAAAATCACTTCGTAGTTTTTCCACTTGTGAAAGGTTTTCAAGTTGTCTTCGCCCAACAATAAGGAAAATACATGCTGTGGATACGCTTCAGAAAGCAACGCCAAAGTATGAACCGTATAATTGGGTTGCGGCAATTTAAACTCAAAATCACTGGCTTTGAGTTTGGGGTAGTTTTCGGTAGCGAGATTAACCAGGTGCAAGCGCTGGTAATCGTCGAGTAAACTTGCCTTCTTTTTGAGGGGATTGTGTGGCGTAACCACCAACCAAACCTGATCTAAATCGGTGAACTCTGCCATGTGATTGGCTATAATCAGGTGCCCCACGTGTATGGGATTGAAGGTGCCAAAGTAGAGTCCGATTTTCATTGTTTTTTTAGTGATTAGTAACTAGTGATTAGTAATTAGTCTCTTAGGGTTTTAGAAAATGAATTAATCATTTTTGATTGCTGTTCAATTTCTTCCAAAATCGCTGCAAATAGTTTTTCATCTGTTATAAACCCTAATTCTTCTGCAATTTAGGAGTTGTGTTTCCAATTCATATAAAGAACCTCTTGAAATAGCTAAAAAATGACCAAATGATTTGTCGGTATTTCTTCCAAATCCTTCTGCTATATTAGATGGAATTGAAACGGAAGCTCTTTTAAGTTGACTAGTTAAAGCGTATAATTCTTCTTTGGGAAATGATCCAACCAATTGATAAACAAGCGTCACAATTTTAATTCCCTTTTGCCAAATCAATAGGTCTTTATGTGATTTAATTTCACCCATTTGAACACCAATTACTCTTCACTAATCACTCTTTACTAATCACTAATTACTCATTACTAATCACTTATTCACAAACTCCTTAACCAACTCACGTGCTTCGGCTTTGGCTACCTCCAAATCATAATTTTTGATGATCACATCAAATTGGGGAGCCGTGGCCAACTCAACTGAGGCTTTGGCAATGCGCATGTTTATTTTTTCGTCGCTTTCGGTTGAGCGGTTTTTGAGTCGAATTTTGAGTTCGTCGATGCTGGGTGGTTTCACAAATACCGCCAAGGTTTCTTCCGGGAATTTTCTCTTGATGCGCAAGCCACCGGCCACGTCAATGTCAAAAATTACGTTTTTGCCCATGGCCCAAATGCGTTCTACTTCGCTTTTTAATGTGCCATAAAAATTATCGCGGTACACCTCTTCCCATTCTACAAAATCTTCGGCTTTAATGTGCGATTTAAATTCAGCAATGGAGATAAAATAATAATCGGTTCCGTGTACTTCTTCGCCTCTTGGTTCGCGTGTGGCCGCCGAAACCGAGAAGGCCAAATTCAATTCGGGCTGTGCCAACAAATGCCGAACTATTGTGGTTTTTCCAGAGCCCGATGGCGCCGAGAATACGAGTAATTTTCCTTTTTTCATTTCTTTCTAGTAGCTAATTACTAATTACTCTTCACTATTTACTTACAAAACATTAAGCACTTGCTCTTTAATCTTCTCCAATTCGTCCTTCATTTGCACCACCAATTTTTGCATGGTCGCGTGATTGGCTTTGGAACCCATGGTGTTGATTTCTCGTCCCATTTCTTGGGTAATGAAACCCAGTTTTCGGCCATTGGCTTCAGATCCATTTAGGGTTTCAATAAAGTAATCCAAGTGGTTGGTGAGGCGCACTTTTTCTTCGGTAATGTCTAGTTTCTCTAAATAATAAATCAGTTCCTGCTCAAATCGGTTTTCATCCACCTGCACTTGTAACTCGGCAATGGCGGTTTGCAAACGGTCTTTAATGGCTTGCACGCGCTCTGGATCGAGCTGCAAAGCTTCCTGCATGTAGCCGCGAATATTACCAATGCGCAAGCTAAATTCTTTGTGCAATGAAGCGCCTTCGTCTACCCGAAATTGGGCAATATTGGCCAAGGCTTCTTGTATCACTTTTTGAATTTCAATCCAATCGTTTTCATCTATTTCTTCGCGTTCGGTTTTCAAAGCGTCAGGCATGCGCACGGCCATTTTCATTAATTCGGTCTCATCGGCTTGTGGCAATACGGCTTTCATTTGCTGCATGTAGGCCTGTACAATGGGCACATTGATTTTGGTAGAAGTTTGTTCGCCCGTCAATTCAATATATACCGACAAATCGATTTTGCCGCGTTCCAAACGTGCCGCAACCTCATTGCGTAGGCCCAATTCCATTTCTCGGTATGCTGAAGGAATGCGCACATTTAAATCGAGTCCCTTGCTGTTGAGCGACTTTACTTCAACTGTAATTTTTTTAGTAGCTAATTGAAGGCTGGCCTTGCCAAAGCCCGTCATGGATTGTATCATAAGTTGGGTAAAAAGTGTTCAAATATAGGAAAAATAGGCGTGGCGTTAGGCAGTTGCTTTTGTGTCATTTACTAGTGTAACCAAATAAACCCCGGTAAAAATGAGTACAGCCGCAATGAGTTTTACCGCAGAAATTTCATCTTTACCCAACCCAATGGCAAAGACCGAGGCAAATAGCGGTTGTAAATAAATAAATACGGCCACAGTGGTTGGCTTGAGTTCCCGCATGGAAATTAAATTGAGTAGGTAGGTTAAAAAGGTAGAAAACACGACAATAAATCCAATTTTATAATAGATCCCCAACGGAATTTGTGGCCAGATGATGGCTTGAAATTCATTCCAACCAAACGGAAATACCATCAACAATCCAAAGGTGTAAATCCATTTTACAAAAGTAAAGGCGTTGTATTTGTTCATCAATTTTTTCACAATTATCAGGTAAAAGCCGTAAGAAATGGCATTCACAAAAACCAATAGATTTCCCAAAGATGCCTTTGGGGCGTTGTGAATGGATTTTCCATACAAGATGAGAACGGCCGTGCCAATGAGTCCTAAAATCAATCCGAAGATTTTTTTACTCGATAAGCGTTCGCGGAGCAATAACGCAGAAAATACCAAAACAATCATGGGGGTAGTACACATGAGAACCGCTCCCATAATGGGCGAGGTATAACTTAATCCCTTAAAAAACGTGAGCATATTTAGTGCAACACCAAAAAAAGCGGCGGCAGCTATACGAGGAAAGTCTTTGGGTTCAATTTTCTCTTTTGGACCAAAAGATGAAACGGCCCAAAACAATACGGCTGAACCGGCAACTCGCAGCAAAATAAACCCATAAGGAAGGACAAATTTGGGCATCACGTCTTTGGCTACGGTAAAGGTCACGCCATAAATTATGGACACCAAGGTAGCGGCAAGAAAGGCGTAATTGCGTTTAATCATGTGCGAGTGCAGCTAGGGCTTTGGCTACTATTTCGGGTTTGTTGCCAATGTATATTTGATCTTGAATCACAAAAACCGGACGCGCCAAAAAGGTATAATGCTCCAATAAATACATTTTGTAATCGGCTTCGGTAAGGGATTTGTTTTTTAAATCGTAGGCCTTGTAGAGTTGGGCTTTACGGCTAAATAATGCCTCGTAACTGCCTGCAATGGCCTGTAATTGTTGCAATTGATCTTCGGTAATCGGGTCTTGCTTGATGTCGTGATAAATCAATCCCGCTTTGGGCGAAATGGATTTGATAATCTTTCGGCAGGTGTCGCAGGAGGGCAGGTAGAAAACGGTGTCTTTCATAGTTTTATTGAAGCAAATAGAGTTCACCCAAATCAGCATATGAAATAAATAGGTCTATAGGGCCTTGGGCATAACAAGCTACTTCATAGGTGTTGTAATGAAACTGAATGCCTTTTTCGGAAAAAATATAATTTTTGGGTAATATAAACCGATCGTCAGCAAAAAAATAACCGGCATCCGTCAATGAACTCTTGGCAGGTATTTTAAGTTGGGCTCTAAATTTGGCCTCGACTAATTCGGTGAGTTGGTCCGTATTTGAGAACAATTGGTTGGGTTTGTAGGTCGAGCCATTTTCGGGGTTGAATAACAACGATTCGGTGGCGCCATAGCCGTGAGCTCCGCCCGTAAATAAATAATACTCCACCGTAATGTTGAGCAACTTTTTGGATTGGTAATTGATTTTGGCCGTGGCTTGGGCCTCCCATGAAGGCAAACTGTCTTGTTTGAGCTCGGCTTTAATTTGGGTATAATTGGTCACAAACGATTGAACCAAAGCGTCGTAATTTTGTACTTCCTGGATGGTTTCGCCCGTGTAAACACTGTTGCAAACGCTAGTGAAAATTCGCTTATTTAGGGCTTTAACTGCTGGATCATTGCCTTCAAACTGGGTGATTTCTAATTTAATTTTGGCTTCATTATAGATTGCCGAAGTGTCACTCGAGGTGGCTTTGTAGTAGGTTTGTTGCGTGGTTTTCCATTCTTTGGTGCAACTCGCTAACAGCACAGAAAGGCTGATAAAAAGCAATCGGAAGGCAAAGGTGTATTTCATTTGGGTGAGGGAATAAAAAATAATTTAGGTGTTCACATTTAATGGTAAAGGTAGTTTTTCAGTATACAATTAAACAATAACTTTGGCAAAAAAATAAGGCACATGAAATTTAACACAAAAACCATCCACGGCGGGCAACACCACGATCCATCAACCGGAGCTGTTATGCCTCCCGTATACCAAACCTCAACTTATGTTCAAACCAGTCCCGGAAAACCGGTGAGCGATTACGAATACAGTCGAGCTTCCAATCCCACACGAACTGCACTAGAAAATGCTTTGGCCAGTTTAGAAAATGGCGCGCGCGGTTTGGCTTTTTCATCGGGTTTAGCAGCCACCGACTGTGTGTTGCGCTCCTTTAAAGCAGGCGACGAGATTATAGCCATGGACGATTTATATGGCGGAACGTATCGATTATTTACGCGGATTTATAAAAATTCAGGCTTGGTGTTTCATTTTGTTGACATGAATGATTTGGATGCCTTTCAAGCCTTGATCAACGAAAACACCAAAATGGTTTGGGTAGAAACGCCAACCAATCCGTTAATGAAGTTGGCCGATATAGCAGCCATCGCTCAAATTACCAAAAAACACAACTTGCTTTTTGCGGTAGACAATACCTTTGCTACGCCTTACTTACAAAGACCTTTAGATATGGGTGCCGATTTGGTGATGCATTCGGCTACCAAATACTTGGGCGGACACTCCGATGTGATTGCCGGAGCACTCATTACCAAAACCGCTGAGTTGGGCGAACAATTGCACTTTCAGCAATTTGCCACAGGCGCCACTTTGGGCCCAATGGACAGTTTTTTGGTGTTGCGTGGCATCAAAACCTTGCATTTACGCGTAGAACGTCACTGCGAAAACGGGGAAAAAGTAGCTCACTTTTTAGCCAATCACCCCAAAATCAAAACTGTATTTTATCCAGGCTTAGAAAGTCATCCGCAACACACCTTAGCCAAAAAACAAATGAGCGGATTTGGCGGCATGGTTTCCTTTACATTTGCTTCAGGCAGCAAAGCCCACGCCACAACTTTTTTAGAAAAATTGCAGGTGTTTACCTTGGCCGAATCATTGGGTGGTGTAGAATCATTGGCCAATCATCCGGCCTTGATGACCCACGCCTCTATACCCGAAGATGTTCGTAAACAAGGCGGCATCTCAGATGACTTGGTTCGATTGAGTGTAGGCGTAGAAGATATTGATGATCTGCTCGCCGATTTGACTCAGGCATTGGCCTAAACACAAAAAAGCCCGTTACAATTGCAACGGGCTTTTTTATATCATGAAAATCTCTATTCTATATAATAGATATAACCCACATTTAACCAAACCAACCAATCGTTGGCTTTGTTTTCGGGGTATAACGTTGGATTAGGACTCAAACCGTCAACCCAGTTAGAAAAATAATATTGCGCTCTAAGATCAATCATTAAATCAGATAAAGGAGCCAATTTGTATCGGGTACCTATACTACTTACAATTGACCAAACTGACCCACTTTCGTTTTGAGTGGCATTGTAATACTTGATAGGCGTTGTAGCCGGTGTATTCATTTGTCCGTCTCCTATAGTGGACCAAGCAGCAGGGTCATAAAAACTAAATTGACCGCCCAAACTAATAAAAGGAGCCAATCCACCAATCGTATTAGTGAAATCACGAATACTGAACGGGAAATACTCCAATTGCATTCCCAAATTGGTTACCTGGGTGCTTCCGCGCATGGCACGCAATTGATCGTTAAACAAACTGGTTCGAGAAGGATCGACCCACTCACCATAATGCTTTAAAGAAGTTTTGTTGAATGACAACTCACTGCGCAACTTAAAGTGATCATTAAAATACGTCTCTGGAGTATAACAGTTACAATCTGCTTTGTATGAAAAATTAAGGTAATGCACAATTCCTATACCGTATCCTGTGTTACCCATGTTGGTTGAAAAGTCATTTCTCTGCCCATAATCCGATCTAAATGACACCGGACCAACTATGGCACCTACTTCATGTGAAAATCCAAATTGTGCCCAAGCAGCACCGGAAATTCCAATAAAGAGGAGACAAAAAAGTAGGGTTTGTTTAATTGATTGCATAGCGAGTTTTTCAATTCCGGACAAATATATAAAAACATCATTCACAACTAAAAAAAATTCCAAAAAAAGGGCTACATAATTTTAGTTCAACAATTTAGTGAATTTGACTATAAAAAAAGAGATGAAAAGAGATACAATTCGGGCGCTCTATTTATGGAATTACAACATAAAATTGCAAAAAATCAACTTGCGTATTTTCATATTAATGTATATTTGTCGCCAATTAACGAAAACGTTTTCTTAACGTCAATAATTTTACATGTATGTCACAAAGTATTAATGCTTTTATTGAAGCAGTTGCCAAAAGAAATCCCAATGAGCCTGAGTTTATGCAGGCTGTTAAAGAAGTTGCTGAAACAGTAATTCCTTTTATTGAACAAAATAAAAAATACCAAAACAAAATGCTTTTGGAGCGCATGGTGGAAGCCGAGCGTGTCATCATGTTTCGCGTAACTTGGATCGATGACGCCGGAAACACGCACGTAAATCGCGGCTACCGCATTCAGATGAATTCGGCCATCGGACCTTATAAAGGAGGAATTCGTTTTCATCCTTCAGTAAACTTGAGCATCTTAAAATTTTTAGCTTTTGAACAAACCTTTAAAAATAGCTTGACTACTTTGCCAATGGGTGGAGGAAAAGGAGGTGCTGATTTTGACCCAAAAGGAAAATCAGATATTGAAATCATGCGTTTTTGCCAAGCGTTTATGACGGAATTGTCTAAGCACATTGGCGCCGACACAGACGTTCCAGCAGGAGATATTGGCGTGGGCGGACGTGAAGTAGGCTATATGTTTGGTCAATATAAAAAACTACGCAACGAATTTACGGGTGTATTAACCGGAAAAGGAATTTCATTTGGAGGATCATTAATTCGTCCAGAAGCTACCGGATACGGAAACGTATACTTTGCACAAAGTATGTTGGGCACCAAAGGCGATAGCTTTGCCGGAAAAACGGTTGTGGTTTCAGGATCTGGTAACGTGGCGCAATACGCGGCCGAGAAAGCCACTCAATTGGGTGGAAAAGTAGTTACCCTTTCTGATTCGGCAGGATACATTTATGATGCCGATGGTATTGACGCCGAGAAATTGGCTTATGTAATGGAAATCAAAAACGTAAACTACGGTCGCATCAGCGATTATTTGACTAAATATCCCAATGCAAAATATGTGGCTGGAAAACGCCCTTGGGAAGTAAAATGTGACATTGCGTTGCCTTGTGCTACACAAAACGAACTCAACGAAGAAGAAGCCAAACAATTGGTTGCCAATGGCTGTATTTGTGTGTCTGAAGGCGCCAATATGCCTTCTACGCCTGAAGCCGTTGAAGTGTTTCAACACGCTAAAATTTTATTTGCTCCTGGAAAAGCATCCAATGCTGGTGGAGTAGCAACCTCTGGTTTAGAGATGTCTCAAAACTCCTTGCGTTTAAGTTGGACCAGCGAAGAAGTAGACGAGCGTTTGAAAAACATCATGCTAAACATTCACGCATCTTGCGTAAAATATGGTGCAGATGCAACTGGCCACATTGATTATGTGAAAGGTGCTAACATTGCCGGCTTTGTAAAAGTTGCCGATGCTATGTTGGGTCAAGGTGTAGTTTAAATCCACAATCTAATCCTATAAAAGCCCGCTGTTTAATCTAAACGGCGGGCTTTTTTTAGCTTGGTATGTGCGTTAGATTTTCTTGTGTTTATACTATATTTGCTACGCTATTTCAGCTTTCTATGAAAAATTTACTACGGCTTTTACTTCTATTCGGGTGTTTTACTTCCCTTTATGCACAACCCAATGCGCTTTGGAAAGGTTACTTTTCCTACAACGAAATTGTAGATTTGGGAGAATCAGCTTCAAAGGTGTATGCCGCCTCTGAAAACGCAGTATTTTCACAAGATGTTTTAACAGAAAACATCAAAACCACCAATACCATTGATGGCCTTTCGGGTCAAACCATTTCAGCAATTTACCACAGCGAGGCGCTACACAAAACACTAGTGGGTTACGATAACGGCTTGTTGATTGTGGTAAATGAACTCGACGGATCTATGCGTACTGTGGTAGATATTCTTAACAAAACATTGCCGCCAAACCTCAAAAAAATCAACCACATGATGGAGCACCAAAACACCATTTATTTGTCGTGTGATTTTGGAATTGTGCAATACCATTTGGATACCCTTACATTTGGAGACACCTATTTTATTGGGAACATTGGCGCGCAAATTAGTGTAAAACAAACCGCAGTTTTCAATAACGAATTGTTTGCTGCAACGGCTACAAATGGTATACGTAAGGCCGCCATTAACAATCCCAATTTGAATGATTACAACCAATGGACCACGCTAGACTCAAACAGCTGGAACGGCATTGAAACGTTTGGAAACAATTTGTTTGCGGTAACCAATTTGGGTTCCGTCTTCCAATGGAATGGCACAAATTTTCTAACCTACATTAACCTCAACCAGCCTTCGGTTGATATGCGCACCTGCAACAACTACCTTGTATTTGCTACCGCCGACAAAGTGAGTGTGTATGATTCTGATATGGTGTTGGTGCGTCAAATCCAAAGTTCAGAGGTGAGTACAACTCCTGTACAATTTAGTTGTGCCTCGGTAAAAAACAACAAAATCTATATCGGTACGGTTGCCGACGGTTTGCGCACAACTTCTTTGACCCCTTCTGCTTTTGAAAACATTACTCCTGATGGACCTTTGCGCAACAATATCTTTTCAATTACCAAATCGCCAAGTGCTTTATGGGCTGTTTATGGCGATTACACCGTGTCCTACAATCCATTTCCGCTAGACTATTATGGCATCAGCAAGTTTGCCGCCGATTCGGGATGGTTAAACATCAATTATGCTGATGTGCAATCGGCAGTTGGTGCCGAGGTGGCGTCTATGGTTCGAGTGACCGTTAATCCATCCGACGAAAATCAGGTATTTGCCAGTTCATTTCACTCCGGTTTATTGGCCATTGAAAACGATGTGCCCAGCGTGTTGTTTAACCAAACCAACAGTGGTTTAGAAGCGCCTACTGTGGCCAATACGGTCCGTATTAACGGCACCGCCTTTGATAAAACTGGGAATTTATGGGTTTCAAATAGCATCATTAAAAACGCACTTAAAGTTAAAAAAACCAACGGGCAGTGGCAGTCTTATAATTTAGAATCGCAGGTTAATTCGGTAGGTACACTCAACATTGGACGCTTAACTATTGACAAGAATGGCACCAAATGGATGTGCACCCGAAGCGATGGAATTATTGCATTTAATGAAGGATACAACAATCTGTTTAAGAAAATTAATTTTGGTTCCGAGCTTGGAAATTTGCCGTCAAAAGACGTGCGGGTTACGGCCATAGATAATAACAATCAGCTTTGGATTGGTACGCTACAAGGATTACGCGTGCTGTCGAGTGTGGATAATTTTTTGTCCAGCGGGCAAATGACAACCTATCCAATAATTATTTTGGAAGATAATTTGGCACAAGAATTATTGTATGAGCAATTCATAACAGACATTGAAGTGGACGGCGCCAACAACAAATGGATTGGCACCGCTGATTCGGGCGTATTTCAAGTTTCGCCAGACGGACAACAAACCCTGCGTCAGTTTACTAGCGCCAATTCGCCCTTGCCCAGCAACGGAATCAATGACATAGCCATAGACCCTCAATCAGGAGAAGTATTTTTTGCCACCTCAAAAGGGATGGTCTCCTTTAAAGGAACGGCTACAGCTGCCAACGACGATTTAAACAACGTATTTATTTACCCCAATCCGGTTCGTCCTGACTTTGAAGGCACGGTAAAAATAAGTGGGTTGATGGACGATGCAAATGTGAAAATCAGTGATATAGAAGGAAACTTGGTATTTGAAGCCATTGCTCAGGGCGGAACCTTGGAGTGGGATACCACCGCATTTGGTAAATACCGCGTGGCCTCGGGTGTGTACATGGTTTTCATTTCTTCTAAAGATGCAGCGCAAACAAAGGTCAAAAAAGTGATGATCATTCGATAAGCGCAGAACATGCAAATCAAAACCAAAGCAATTGTTCTCTCGGCCATTAAATTCCAAGAAAGCAGCTTGATTGTAAAATGCTTTACCCAATCTGATGGCCTAAAATCCTACTTTGTTCGCGCAGCCTTTACTGCAAAATCAGCCAAACTGGGCGGCGCTAAAATTGCCTATTTTCAACCCATGACCCTATTGGAAATTGAAGCCGTTCACAAAAACAAAGGAACGTTGGAGCATTTCAAAGAAATCAAAATCGCAACGCCTTATCAAACCATACCCACTGACGTAGTAAAAAGTAGCATTCTACTTTTTTTGGCCGAACTGTTGCAAACTTCCATTCAGGAGGAAGAGAAAAATGCCGCTTTATTTGCATTTATCGAGACGACTTTAATTTGGTTGGATACGCATGCCCATACGGCTAATTTTCACTTGGTTTTTTTATTTGAAACCTCAAAATACCTCGGGTTTTATCCCGATGTTTCCGAGATAGACTTGCCGTATTTTAATACCCAAGAAGGGCAGTTTTCTGCTACATTAGCCCTTGGAACGCTCAACGAACAGGAAACATCTTTGTTTAAACGGGGCTTGAATTTACAATTTGATTCTGATCAAAAATCCTTTCACGTTACCGAGCGCCAACAGTTGCTAAAAATAATCATTGATTATTATGCCCAACACCTGAGCGGATTTAAACACCCCAAATCACTCGAGGTGCTCAAAGCGGTTTTTAGTTGAG
>JBJOOG010000031.1:0-15122 GCA_046051465.1 Bacteroidota bacterium
ACCTTGGCCTTTGGCAAACACTGGATCGACCACAAACAAACCAATTGTACTGTATTGAATATTGTCACTACGTATGCGTTTACCGGATCAGCTTATGTGGTTCCCAGTGCAACAGCCAAAGCAGGCGTATTGGCCATGACCAAAAGTTTGGCGGTAGAATGGGCAAAATACGGCATCCGCACCAACGCCATTGCGCCAGGCCCCTTCCCTACCGAAGGCGCGATGGACCGCTTGTTGCCCGGTGATTTAAAGGAACGTTTTGATGTGACTAAAAAAGTACCCGTAGGACGGATCGGCGAACACCAAGAATTGGCCAATTTGGCCGCTTATTTAGTTTCTGATTTCTCGGCCTACATCAACGGCGAAGTAGTCGTGATCGATGGCGGTGAATGGCTGAAAGGCGCGGGACAATTCAATATGCTCGAGGCGATTCCGACCGAAATGTGGGACATGCTGGAAGCAATGATCAAAGCCAAAAAGAACAATTAACCTTCATAATTGGGGCAAGGTAAAGGCCGATTGCAGAGGATTTCTTACTTTAGCCGCTTCAATACATTCAACTATGAAAAACTATATCATACTTATAGCCCTGCTAGGACTTCCCTTAACGGCAGCTGCGCAAGAAAAAGCAAAAATTAAAGGTTCCAAAATTGTGACCATTACGCAAAAAGAGGTGGGCGAATTCCAATCGATAGAAGTGGGCGAAAACCTCGAGGTTTATTTGATTAAAGGCGATAAAAACGGCGTAGAAATTGAAGCCGACGATAATTTGCATGACGCCATTGACTTGAAAGTGACCGGAACCAATTTAACCATTGGCACCAACAAAACCATCACGGGCGCCAAAAAATTGAGCATCCGCATTAGCTACACCCCCAACTTTAATACCGTGATTTCAAAAGGAGACGCCTCCATTATGGCGCTGGCTCCGGTACAATTGGATTCGATTGTGTTTAAAAGCTTCGACAATTCGAAGGTATTTGCCTATTTGAATTCCAAAAATGTAACCGTGATGGCCAATGACAAATCCAAAGGCGAATGGAACATCAAAGCCGAAAAAACCAAAATCGAGTTGAGCAAAAATTCAAAAATGAAAGCCTTGATTGCTTCGCTTAGTATGCGTTGTGATTTATACCAACGTGCTATTGCCGATATCGAAGGAGACATCAACGACATGAAATTGCGCTTGGACAACAACTCGACTTACAACGGGAAAAATTGTGCGGTAAAAAATGCCGAATTGATCATGGAAGCCTATACCAACAGTAACATTAATGTTACATCTAGCTTGAGTATTGATGCTTCAGGTAAGGCAGAAATTCAGCTGTATGGCGATCAAAAAATTGACATGAAACGTTTTGTAGACAACGCCATTCTCTACAAGAAACCAACAAAATAAAACAAAAAGGGTTGCCTGAAAAGACAACCCTTTTTTATTGCATTATTGAATAGCTTATTCTAATGTAGCCAAGTAACGCTCAGCGTCTAAGGCCGCCATACAACCCGTTCCGGCAGCGGTAATGGCTTGACGATACACATGATCGGCTGCATCTCCTGCTACAAACACACCTGTCACATTGGTTTTGGAAGAGCCAGGTACATTTTTAATGTAACCCGTTTCGTCTAAGGTAATATACTCTTTAAATAAAGCGGTATTTGGCGTATGTCCAATGGCCACAAAGAATCCTGTTGCTGGAATTTCGAAGGTTTCACCCGAGGTTTTGTTGTGCGCTTTTACTCCGGTAACCACTTGCCCATCGCCCAACACTTCTACCGTATCGGTGTGCATGATGATTTCGATGTTTTCGGTTTTGCGTACACGGGCTTCCATAATTTTGGAGGCTCTAAATTGTTCGCTACGCACCAACATGGTTACTTTTTTACACATTTTGGATAAATAGTGTGCTTCTTCACAGGCTGAATCTCCGGCTCCTACAATCACTACTTCTTGGTTGCGGTAGAAAAATCCGTCGCAAACTGCACAAGCCGAAACGCCTCCACCCAATTGTAAATAATGTTGTTCAGAAGGCAAGCCCAAATACTTGGCCGAAGCCCCTGTAGAAATAATTACCGTTTGGCAGTGAATTTCTTTGGTATCGTTCACCCATACTTTGTGTACAGGACCCGAAAAATCTACTTTGGTTACCCAACCGTCACGCACATCGGTACCAAAACGTTGGGCTTGTTGTTGCAACTGCACCATCATTTCTGGACCAGTAACGCCATCTACATAACCCGGAAAATTTTCAACTTCATTGGTAGTTGTCAATTGACCTCCAGGCTGCGTTCCTTGGTACAATACGGGATTCATACTTGCTCGAGCGGCATATATTGCAGCTGTGTAGCCCGCAGGCCCTGAACCTATTATTAAACATTTTACATTTTCAATCGCTGACATAATCAAAATTTTATAAGAGGCCCAAAGGTAAGTCATTCGGCTTAAAAGTAGAAACCCGAGTTATGAACAATTTGATTAACGATTTGAGATTGTAGATTAGTGATTTGTGATTTCTCGCAAAGGCGCAAAGGCGCGAAGGGTTTAAATGTAATTGAAATATTAATTAAAAAAAGCTAATGGCTTACAGCTGAGCGCTTAAAAAAAATACTTACCTTTGGCGTTAGTATATTTTACACGCCATGATTAAAGACTTTGGAGATAAAGAAACAGAAAAAATATGGAGAGGAATCGTATCGCGGAAATTGCCGTTTGAAATTCAACAAGTAGCACGAAGAAAACTGCGCATGATTAACAGTGCCCAAAACATAAAAGATCTTAGGATTCCACCAGCCAACTATTTGGAAAAACTTAGTGGAAATTTGGCCGGTTTTTACAGCATTCGAATCAATAAACAATGGCGAATTGTATTCGTTTGGGAAAACGACCTTGCTTTTGAGGTGCAAATTGTAGACTATCATTAAACACACCACTATGGAAAATTTAAAAAACATTCATCCCGGAGAAATACTCAAAGAAGAATTTTTGATTCCCTTAAACATATCGGCCTATCGTTTGGCCAAAGAAACGTTTATTCCACAAACCCGAGTAGGCGAGATTTTGAAAGGAAACCGCAGAATTACAGCTGATACCGCCATTCGACTAGCAAAATACTTTGGCACATCCGCCAAATTTTGGTTGAGTTTGCAAGATGATTATGACATTGAAGACGAAAACCAGGCAAAGAAGCAGGAATATGATGGGATAAAAGCGGTGGTGAAGGCGGCGTGAGGGATTAAAAAAAACACCCTTTAGTTAAAGGGTGCTTTTTTGTTTTACTAGTATTGTTTTATTGAATAATTAGCTTGCTCGATTTAACTAAGTTATTTGAAGAATTGTAAACTTCAACAAAGTATAAACCCGCTTGATTTATTGTACTAATTGAAAAAGTAGTTTCTGGAAATGACAAATTAGTTTTTAAAACTTCTTGACCTAATGTATTTATAATTCTAGCATTCATTCCTGCTTCACTAATTGTATTTCCCATATTTATTGTAAGCTGTTCGTGAGCTGGATTTGGAAATACTGCAATGGTATTTACATCATTATCAATAACTCCTAGAGTTGAAGTACCAACCACCTTAATGTCATCCAAAGAAATAGTACCATATCCATTTGTGTCGGTAACAACTTGAGTAAATCGTAGTTTTAAAAACTTATGAGAAATCAAATTAGTAAAACAAGTTATTAATGCCCATTGGTTTGGCGGTGGCGCCAAAAAACTGATTGGCGTCCAAACCACCCCATCTGTACTTTGTTCTAAAAGTAGAGTATTTGTATACGTATTCAAGTTTCTACCCAATCGCATACCAAAACTCAACGTAATATTATTATTATTTAAAGTGTTGATGTTTTCAATTTTAAAAACATTGTAATTTGTCATTAAACTCACATAACCAAGCCCAGAGGAATTAGCATTATTAGATGGATAAACATTTGCATTTACATATGTAGAACCACTTATAGAAAAATTTGATATTGCATTTGTTATTCCATATATAAATGCATCTCCACTATACACTATTGGATATGGCGACTGAAATGTTTGCGGTGGAATTCCAGCATAATAAGTTGTTATAGATTTTAAACTAGTACCAGAGTTTAGTGAGCCAAAATTCTCTGTATATAAAGTTTGCTGTGCTATTAAATTAAATCCACACAACAAGAAAAGCAACGTAATTTTTTTCATGATAATTGATTTTTAAAAAGTTAAACTGAACTAATTAAATAATTATGCAATAATAAGTTATCTCACTGCAAGTGGAATTCAGTGTAAAATTAATGTTTGATTGTTTTGGAATTATTGGGAATAAGCTAAAAGCTGATGGCTGATAGCGGCTTCGCGATAAACTTGAAACTTGAAACTTGAAACTTGAAACTCAGGCGATAGCCTGAAGACTATCGCTGTAAGGATGAATTTCGTCTGCGACAAAATTCGAGGGTGGTAAAGAACAGCTGTGACATGATTACTGCGTGATCCTGAGAAGGGGATGTTGCTCAAAAACCTTCCCATTTTTTTTCAAAAAATGAGATTGTTTTTTTTATGCCCAAACCTACCAAGCGAGCTTGGGGTTTGGGCATAAAAAAAACCTTCCAGCTTCGCTGAAAGGTTTTTGGTCGGGGTGGCAGGATTCGAACCTGCGGCCTCCTGCTCCCAAAGCAGGCGCGATAACCGGGCTACGCTACACCCCGAAAAGCGTGTGCAAATATAGTACTAAAATTGAGTTGTCCTAATTTATTTTACTTTAAAAACAGCAAAATGTGGAATTGTAAAAACAAATAAAAAGAAAATATAAGCTCAATTAAATTTCTATTTTTGTATGGCAAATTTAAAAAACAACCTTAGATGCTTATCATTGGAATTGCAGGAGGAACTGGCAGTGGAAAAACCACCGTTGTACATCAAATCATGAATGAATTGCCCCATACCGAAGTGGGCATTATTTCGCAAGATTCCTATTACAAAGCCAACCACAATATGACCTATGATGAGCGAGCACAAATTAACTTCGATCATCCCCGGGCCATTGATTTTGATTTATTGGTGCAACACCTTAAAGAGCTTAAAGCAGGGAAAAATATTGAACAGCCTGTGTATTCATTTGTGATTCACAACCGAACTGACGATACAGTTCTGACTCATCCCCGCAAAGTGATGATTGTAGAGGGAATTTTGATTTTAACGAATCCCGAATTGCGTGATTTATTTGATATCAAAATTTTTGTGCATGCCGATTCTGACGAGCGCTTGATTCGTAGATTAAAACGCGATATTGCCGAACGAGGCCGTGACATGGATGAAGTGATTACACGTTATCAAACTACTTTAAAACCCATGCATCAGCAATTTATAGAGCCCACTAAAGCTTTTGCTGACATTATTATTCCAAATGATAAATACAATACCGTTGCCATTGACGTGGTTCGCGCCGTAATAAACCAACGATTAACCTAACTAATCCATGGAAGAACACGAAGAAGAATCAACTCCAAAAACCAACAAATGGTTGCCTTACCTGAAAAACAAATACGTATGGGTGTTGTTGTTTTTTTGTGTGTGGATGTTGTTTTTGGATAATTATTCGCAATTGGAACACCGTGTTCTCAATAAAGAAATAAAGGAGTTAGAAACAAATAAAAAGTATTACCAAGACGAGATTCGCAAAGATCAAAACCAAATCAATGCGCTCAAAGACCCGAACCAAGTAGAAAAATACGCCCGCGAAAAGTACTTCATGAAAAAACAGAATGAAGACATTTACGTTATTGCGATTGATTCAACTCCGGCCAAATAAATTACATCAACCCTCTACCACATGTCAACACCTTTATTCTCAGATTTCGAAGCAGTCTCCTCCAAACAATGGAAGCAACAAATTCAATTCGAACTCAAAGGGGCCGAATACAACGATACGGTAGTCTGGGATTCGCCAGAGGGCATTCGCGTAAAACCCTTTTATCACCACGATGCAGATACTATACAACCAATCAGTTCTAGCCAGGCATCGGCATGCAAAATTGGACAAGCTATTTTTGTATATGACTTGGACAAAAGCATTGCACGCGCCAAAGATACTGTGGCTCGTGGCGCTGAATCGTTGCATTTTCAGGTAGATAATCCCGAAATTGATTGCATCAAACTGCTAACTTCAGTATCTGATTTGGCGGTTCCTATTCATATTCAATTGGGATTTTTGGAGGCCAATGCGATTCAAACAATCAACCAGTTTGCACAAAACTACCCACAGCCGATTGCAATTTACAACGACCCCATTGGTTATTTTGCACGTGAAGGCAATTGGCACAGCGGATCAGCTGATAATTTTGAACTCCTAAAATCGATAGAAGCTCAAGTAAAATGCAGTTACTTAAGCATTGATGCTGCTTTGTTTCAAAATGCAGGTGCAAACATGCTACAACAAATTGCTTATAGTTTGGGTCAAGCCAACGAGTATTTTAACCGATTGAGTTGTAAACAACCGCTGGTTTTTCAGTGGGCTGTGGGCAGCAATTACTTTTTTGAAATTGCCAAATTACGTGCCTTTCGCAGCCTGTTTAAACTGATTGCACAAGAATACAACCACACGCACGATTGCCATATCGTAGTAACTCCTTCCAAACGAAACAAAACGATTTACGACTACAACGTGAACATGTTACGCACCACAACCGAATGTATGAGTGCCATATTGGGCGGTGCCGATACCCTAATCAATTTGCCTTATGATGCTTTGTACCACAAGGACAATGAATTTGGCGACCGCATTGCCCGCAATCAATTACTGATTCTGAAACACGAAAGTTATTTGGATAAAGTGGACAATCCGGCCGATGGCAGTTATTACATTGAAAGCCTCACCCAACAACTGGCTGAAAAATCGCTGGCCTTGTTTCAAGAAATAGAAACCCAGGGAGGCTTTTTGCAGCAACTGAAAGAAGGAGTAATCACCCGCAAAATTCAAGAAAGTGCCGCCAAAGAGCAGGCCTTATTTGACGAAGGAAAAACGATATTATTGGGTACAAACAAACACCCGAATAAAGCCGACCGCATGAAACACGATTTGGAATTGTTTCCATTTGTAAAAATTAAGAGTCGAAAAACACTGATTACGCCGATTATTGAAAAACGATTGGCCGAACAAGTTGAACAGGAACGCTTGCAAACAGAAAAGTAAAGAAACGAAGGATGAAAAGGAAAGATTTACAGCATTTACAAGTTCCAAAAGCCAGTCAAGCACCAACGAGTACTGGTGTTTTTACTACTGCAGAAGGCGTTGATTTGCAACAAAGTTATACGCAGAAGGATATAGAATCCCTTGAACATGTGGATTTTGGCGCCGGTTTTGCACCCAATTTACGCGGACCCTATGCCACCATGTATGTGCGTCGTCCGTGGACCATTCGACAATATGCCGGATTTTCTACCGCCGAAGAAAGTAACGCCTTTTACCGACGCAACTTAGCTGCCGGACAAAAAGGACTATCCGTTGCCTTTGATTTGGCTACGCATCGCGGGTACGATTCCGATCACGAACGCGTTGCAGGTGATGTTGGAAAAGCAGGCGTAGCAATTGATTCGGTCGAAGACATGAAAGTCTTATTTGATCAGATTCCATTGAATGAAATGTCAGTTTCGATGACCATGAATGGCGCCGTGTTACCCATTATGGCCTTTTATATTGTGGCGGCCGAAGAACAAGGCGTATCGCCTGCACAACTTTCGGGCACAATTCAGAATGATATTTTGAAAGAATTTATGGTGCGCAATACCTACATTTATCCGCCTGCACCTTCGATGAAAATTATCGCTTCGATATTTGAATACAGCAGCCAAAAGATGCCCAAATTCAATTCGATTTCAATTTCGGGCTATCACATGCAAGAAGCGGGAGCTACCGCCGATATTGAATTGGCCTATACCCTAGCCGATGGATTGGAATACATCCGAACGGGATTGGCAACGGGCATGAACATTGATGATTTTGCACCGCGCCTGTCCTTTTTCTGGGCCATTGGCATGAATCACTTTATGGAAATTGCCAAGTTGCGTGCCGGACGCATGTTGTGGGCCAAACTGGTCAAACAATTTGAACCCAAAGACGACAAATCGTTGGCACTTCGCACGCATTGCCAAACTTCGGGCTGGAGTCTCACCGAACAAGATCCGTTTAATAATGTAGCCCGTACGTGCATTGAAGCGGCTGCAGCGGCCTTTGGCGGAACCCAATCGTTACACACCAATGCCTTGGACGAAGCCATTGCTTTGCCAACCGATTTTTCTGCACGAATTGCCCGCAACACCCAAATCTACTTACAAGAAGAAACGCACATTACCCATACAGTTGATCCTTGGGGCGGTAGTTATTACATTGAAAAACTCACCGATGAAATTGCGCAAAAAGCCTGGACTTTGATTGAAGAAGTAGAAGCCATGGGCGGTATGACCAAAGCCATAGAGGCAGGCATTCCCAAACTGCGTATTGAGGAAGCTGCAGCGCGTAAACAAGCGCGAATAGACAGTGGACAAGACCTGATAATTGGAGTAAATAAATACCGCTTGGCACAAGAAGATCCATTGCATATTTTGGATGTAGATAACCAAAAAGTACGCGCGCAACAACTAGAACAATTGGCCGATTTAAAAACCAAGCGCGATGCGAAAAAAGTGGCCGAATGCTTGCAACAACTCACCGAATGTGCCCGAACTGAACAAGGAAATTTACTGGAAATAGCCATCGAAGCTGCACGTGCCAGAGCAACTTTAGGAGAAATTAGCGACGCACTTGAACGTGTATATGGACGATATAAAGCACAAATAAAAACCTTTAGTGGCGTGTATAGTAAAGAAATAAAAGACGATGCCAGTTTTGAGAAAGCCAAACAACTGGCCGATGCGTTTGCCGTTCAAGAAGGACGTAGACCGCGCATCATGATTGCCAAAATGGGACAAGACGGCCACGATCGTGGCGCCAAAGTGGTGGCCACAGGCTATGCCGATGTAGGATTTGACGTGGACATTGGTCCCTTATTTCAAACACCTGCCGAAGCAGCCAAACAGGCCGTTGAAAACGACGTGCACATTTTGGGCGTTTCCTCGTTAGCAGCAGGCCACAAAACCTTGGTTCCACAAGTGATTGAAGAACTGAAACGCTATGGACGCGAAGACATCATGGTGATTGTGGGCGGAGTAATTCCGGCGCAAGATTATCAATTCTTGTTTGATGCTGGAGCGGTTGCCGTGTTTGGTCCGGGCACAAAAATTAGTGAAGCAGCCATATCTATATTGGAAATTCTAATGGCCGAATAATTCCCCAAATTAGTACGAAATAAAAGTCTAATTATTCCTAATTTTTTAAGAAAGAGATTATATTTGCAACCGATTAATCGGGATGTAGCGCAGCCAGGTAGCGTACTAGCATGGGGTGCTAGGGGTCGCTGGTTCGAATCCAGTCATCCCGACCAAAAACCTTTCAGCTTTGCTGGGAGGTTTTTTTATACCCAAACCCCAAGCTCGCTTGAAGGGTTTGGGTATAAAATAACCAACACATTTTTTGAAAAAAAATGGGAAGGTTTTTGAGCAACTTTCCCTCTCTCTGGATCACGGAGTAATCCAGTTTTTAGATAAACAAAACTCGCTTGGTAGGTTTGGGCATAAAAAAAACGGTCACATTTTTTGAAAAAAATGGAAAGGTTTTTGATCATCTTCCCCTCACTCTGGATCACGGAGTAATCCAGAATATGAAATCAAGATCAATTGTATACTAATCAAAAACTTTATTCTTTGAGTAAGTATTTGCTGTATTATGGAGTATTCCAGTAATCCCAACATTACTACAACTATAAAACACCATTAGTTCTTGGTATCTCCCTCAAATTATTAATTATAAAAAAGCCCCTCCGTTTCCGAAGGGGCTTTTACTTTATTATAAAACGAAGTTTATCGCTTAATCATACGAAGTGTTTTCGCATTTTCTCCTTGTGTCACAATTACATTGTATACACCAGCTGGATAAGCAGATCCAAGGTCTTCTGAAATGTAGTCAATGGTATTAATTGATTTAGCCTCAATTAATTTGCCTAACATATCATAAACTTTCAATTCTACTGCTCCTTCTGTTGAAGTAGCTACATTCAATTTGAATTCACTTGTAAATGGATTCGGGAATGCTTGTGCTTCAAATACAGATGAACCAACTTCTTCTCCTCTTGCGGCAGCCGCAGGCGACACTATTTCACAAGCATCACCAAATGGAGACCATGTTCCTGCTGTCATAACGGCAACTCGTACAGAATAACCTGTTTCAGGTGTATAACCCGGAACATTCACGCGGAATGAGAACCAGAATTTGTTGGTATCAAAAGTAACTGTAGATTGATCAGACACTTTAGTCACTTGGAAACGGTATTGTGAAACCGAGTTAGCAGCGGTAGTATAAACCAAGGAACGACTAGTTGGAATTACAGCACCACAATTTACAAGGCTTGGCAAAGCAGGAGTTGTAACATAGCATGGACTTCCATAATTTGTATATCCACCTGTAGTTTTTAAAGCAACTTCAACCATATAAGTAGATCCATAATTATATCTACTCAACATCGGCAAAGTAAACCAGTGATACGATCGGTCTTTTACTTGAAGTAAGTTTGATCCTGTAGCACCTGGAGTTACATCGGTTATTCTAAATCGGTAACCCGTTGCTCCGGCTTGTGGAGTTGTAGAAATTACAGTTCCAATACTTGGCAAAGTTGTTCCGCACTGTGAAGGAATTAACTGCAAGGAACCAATAGGTGTATTTACTGTACATGTAGATCCGTAGTAACCCAACCATTCGCCTGCAATTTGCAATTGTACAGAAACCGTGTATGTAATTGAGTAATCGTATGAAGCCAACCAATTCAATGCAAACCATTGGTGGGAATTATCTACATATTGAGTTGCACCTGTATTATTATTAACTACCTTAAATCGATAGCCCGTAGCATTCCAGTTTATATCAGCATAAAGCAATGAACCTATCGAGGTCAGTGTAGCACCACAAGACACCGCTGACAACTGCGTGGTTTGGTAAATAGGCGTTCTTACTGTACAAACTGCTCCATAATTACTAGATACTAAGCCGTAATATACTTGTACACTAATTGCATAGTCTGAGTTAAAGTTTACTGGCATACCTGTAGCTTCTGATAAATTTATTATTGGATCTGAAGACTCTACTGTATAGGCTATAGAATTACAAGTAATTGCAAATGTATAGCCAAGGGCACCCGGGGTCGCATTACACTCAATATCAGAGTTGATGGTTGGCAAAACAGAGCCGCATTGTGACGATTTTATTGTTGTAGGAATTGGAAAGATAAAGTTTTGCCAAACTGGTGCCGACTGATACGCTGCCATACTAGCAGCAGGCACTAACAATAAACATGACCCTTGATGTACATAAATAAAAGAAGATGCTGTAGTTGTTGGGGGAGTTATTGCATTACATATAACTGAAGTTAAATTAATACAGCTATAAAAGGCAGACCCACCAATACTTGTAACCGAACTAGGAATTGTAACAGTTGTCAAATTGATACAATTATGGAAGGCATTTCCGATAATACTAGTTACCGAATCAGGTATAACTATCGATGTTAAGCCAGAACAACCCTTAAAAACACCATCATTAATACTAGTTAAGGAATTTGAAAGCGTAATTGAATTTAAGCTAATGCAAGCTTGAAAAGCACATACACCAATGCTTGTTACCGAATCTGGAATAGTGACCGATGTTAAACTAGAACAACTATAAAATGCTTCAAAACCTATACTAGTAACTGAATTTGAAATTGAAATAGAAGTCAAACCTGTACATAACTTGAACGCTTTTTGTGGAATACTGGTTATCGTGTTTGGAATGGAAACTGAAGTTAAACCTGTACAGCCATAAAAAGCCATATCAACCATACTAATCACTGCATACGTTCCACATTCAGTAGTTACAGAAGCTGGAATGACAATACTTCCACTCGCGCCTGCATTAACTCCTACCGCAACCGTAGTTGGAGAAGTCACCACATAATTAATACCACCTGAACTAAAACTTGAGGGAGGCGTTGTAATGGTTAAATCTAACCTTTGGGTTATACAAAAAGCTGTTTGGCCATAATAAATACCCGAAGTTGTATAAACCTGATCCTCCCATGTAAAACTGCCACAGGCTGTAACAGTGGTTGTTTCAACTAAATAATTTGCACAAACTATAGAAAAATTTTGCCAAACGTTAGCAGACAAGTAGTCCGCTACACTAGCACCTGGTATTATTAAATTACAATTTCCTTGATTTACACCTTGAAAAACATTTGCATTGATAGTCAGCGGAACTGCAACATTACAAGTTACAGATGTTAAAGCTGAACAATTTTCGAATGCATATTCACCAATACTTGTAACAGTGTTTGGAATGGTTACTGAAGTCAACCCTGAACACAAACTAAATGATGCAAAACCAACACTGCTAACTGAACTTGGAATAGTAACTGATGATAGACTTGAACAATTTTGAAAAGCATAATTACTTATACTAGTTAATGAGTTAGAAAGTGTTGCTGATGTTAAACTTGTGCATCTGTAAAAGGCATATTCACCAATACTAGTTACCGAATTTGTTAAAGTAATTGATGTTAAGGATGAACAATCCATAAAAGCGCCGTAACCAATACTTGTGACTGAATTTGGGATCGTTACTGATGCTAAACTAGAGCATCCATTGAAAGCATTACTACTAATACTTGCTAACGAGTTTGAAATCGCAACAGATGATAAATTAGTACATGCAGCAAAAGCAAATACACCTATTGAATTTACAGAGTTAGGAATCGTAAGTGATGTTAAGCTATTACAATGATCGAAAGCATATCTGTCAATACTTATTACGGTGTTTGGTATAGTTACAGAAGTTAAACCATCACAACCTAAAAATGCAAATTCACCAATACTAGTTACTGCATACGTACCACAATCGGTAGTTACAGAAGCAGGAATGACAATACTTCCGGTTGCTCCTGAATTATTACCAACAGCTACGGCGGCGGGAGAGGTTACCACATAATTAATCCCACCTGAACTAAAGCTTGATGGGGGATTAGGGCAAGTAATAGGAGAAAAATTTTGCCAAACTGGAGCTGATTGATACGCGGCTACACTACCAGTAGGAACTTTTAAAGCACATGAGCCTTGGTTTAAACCTAAAAATACATTTTGATTTATCGTTAGAGGTGTTGTGACTTCACATATGAATGATGTTAAACTAGAACAGGCAAAAAAAGCTTCATCTCCAATGCTAGTTATTGAGTTTGGAATAGTAAATGATGCCACAAAACTACAATTAGAAAACGAGCGATATCCAATAGCAGTAACCGTATTTGGAATAGAAATCGACGTTAATTGGGTACTATTCATAAAAGCATAATCTCTAATGTTCGTTACAGTATAAACTGTACTGTTATAAGTAACTTGAGAAGGAATGATTTTAGCACCAAATACACCTTGTCCTTGCAAACCGACCTGAACAGTAGTTGGTGATGTTACATCATAAAAAATACCCCCAGCGTAAAAATTTTGCGCATGCGCATGCTGCCAGCCTCCCAAGACAAATAGCAGTAAAAGAATAATTTTTTTCATTTAGTTTAGTTTAATAATTATTAGTGAACAAAAATGAAGCTATTAAAAATCAATTCATATAGGGGTAAACCCCTGATTTTTAATTATGAGCGCATTAGGCAACAAAAAAGTTTATGTTTGTAGCAAATAAAATTTACATGATTTCTTTATCAAAAAAATGTACTTTATTGCTCTTAAGCTGTTTTCTATTACAAACTGTATCGTGTAGTAACAAGAAAGAAAATCCCGTTTATGAGCAACCAAAACCAATAAAAAGAGATGCCACATTTACGTGGATTGATGAAGCATCAAATGCAGATAAACCCAATTATATGGCTGTGTTTTATCCGTATTATCATCAATTAATTAAAGAAAATAAATGGGAAGATGCAGCAGATGTCTTAAATGCTGCATGCAGAAACAATAGTCGAATCAATTCGTTTGACAATACGTTTATAACTACCATTAACACATTTGTTCGTCAATATAGAGCAAAACTACCCGTAGCCAAAACCCTGTTTATCAATTCCTATTTTTCAGATTTCTACAAAAACAAAGGAAACTATAAAAGCGCTATTTTTTATGCTTTAAAAAGTATCAAAGCCAAAGTTACCGATTATACTACTTGCAAAGATGTAGCAGATGCCTACTCTGATTTGGCATTTTGTTATTATAAAATAGGCAACCAAAATGCTGCAATTAGTAACAATTTCAAGGCATTAGATCTCAATAATCGAATTAACAATGATATTGGATCGGCTCGAATTTACAATACGTTAGCTACCATTTATTTTGTTTCAAACGACTTTGCTTCGGCCGAACGTTATTGTGATTTGGCTATAAAATATTCAAAAAAAGCAAACGACATAGATAATGTTTTTATCACACTTGAAAATAAAATTATTGTTTATGAAGAAACGAACAACCCCAAAATCAATGCACTGATTGATTCAACCTATGTAGCTTTTAATGAATCCAAAATACAATCTGACGATGTTAAGGTATTTGTTTATTGCTATTACATTATAAAATTGTGCAAAGAAAACAAGCTAAAAGAAGCCAAAAAAATCATCGATGAACTAGAGCCCATAGTGAGGCAAACAAACAGCCTAGATGCCAATGTAGAATTTGATGAAGTGGTCATGGAGTACAAATTAAAAAATAACGAAAAAATTGATACCGAAAAACTAATCAATGAGGTAATTCCCTATTTAATTGAAAATGAAGACTATAATAGATTAGACACCTATTATAATCTTTTAAAAGTTAATGCAATAAAAATTAAAGACTATAAAGTGGCTCTCTTTTATGAAGAAAAAGCAAATGAAGCTTTTACAATGCTTGGCAATAGTCGCAATTCGAACAAAGTAATTGAGCTAGACAAAAAATACCAAACACAGAAAAAAGAACAACAAATTGCTACTCAAGAAAAAGTAATTGCCAATAAAAATGCAACTATTGCTTGGATGACTTTTTTGCTTTTGG
>JBJOOG010000032.1:0-11114 GCA_046051465.1 Bacteroidota bacterium
TTGCACCCCGATCGGGTTCGTCGCTTTGGCTGTCTTTGCAGGGAAACCACAAACTGGCTCCGTCGCCTTGAACGGCTACGCCAATAAATGGATTTCCTTGTTGATCGGAATTAAATACAAAACCACCATCCCATGGTGCATGTGCTGCAATTTGGGGTTTGCCATGGTAATAAAATTGAAGCTTGTATTCTTGTGTTTCGGGTGTAAGTTGTGGAGAAAAGTCAAGAAAAACCGCATCGAATTCACGCCTGTAAGTTACAGTATGATTGTACATTACCAAGCTGTCGATGGTCATGTTGGCAAATAAATCCAACTGAATTCGTTTGGTTGGTTTTACAACAGCAAACAAAATGGTGTTTAGTCCTTGAATACTTTTTTGAGAAGGATTGAGCTGAATGTCTAGGCCGTATTTTTTTACATCAAAACACAGGCGTTCAACGGGTAAGCCGCCTTTAAGCGAATCCTTTCGTGTAAATTGTTGTGCTTGGCTTGTACCAATACAAAGCACAAAGAACAGGACTATTTTATGCATAGAGAATCAATTATACTTGAAGAACTCCCATGTTAAATTTTTTCTCTATTGGTGCATGATTGGCCGCTTCAATACCCATACTAATCCAAGTTCGGGTTTCTAAGGGATCAATTACGCCATCGGTCCATAAACGAGCAGCCGCGTAATACGGAGAAACTTGTTCGTCGTATCGGGCTTTAATTTTGTCAAACAACTCTTGTTCTTTTTGTTCGTCGACTATTTCTCCTTTGTTTTTTAACGTAGCCGCTTCTATTTGCACCAATACTTTGGCCGCTTGAGTGCCACCCATTACGGCCAATTCGGCACTTGGCCAAGCCGCAATTAAGCGTGGGTCATAGGCTTTTCCACACATCGCATAATTGCCTGCACCGTAACTGTTGCCAATAACAATCGTGAATTTTGGCACCACCGAATTGGATACAGCATTAACCATTTTGGCGCCGTCTTTGATAATTCCTCCGTGCTCTGATTTAGATCCCACCATAAAACCAGTTACATCTTGAAGAAACACCAACGGAATTTTCTTTTGGTTGCAATTGGCAATAAATCGGGTGGCTTTATCGGCTGAATCCGAATAAATAACACCTCCAAATTGTATCTCACCCTTTTTGGTTTTAGATACACTGCGTTGGTTGGCCACAATTCCCACGGCCCAGCCATCAATGCGGGCATAGCCAGTAATTATGGAATTGCCGTAATCACCTTTGTACAAATCAATTTCGGAATGATCAACCAAGCGTTTGATGATTTCAAGCATGTCGTATTGATCAGATCTGGATTTGGGCAAAATTCCGTAGATCTCTTGTTCGTTTAATGTTGGTTTAGCCGCTTTTTCTCTATTGAATCCTGCTTTTTCGAAGTCGCCCATTTTGCCTACAATGCGTTTAATTCGATCCAAAGCATCTTTGTCATCTTTGGCTTTGTAGTCGGTTACTCCCGAAATTTCACAATGGGTAGTTGCACCTCCAAGTGTTTCATTGTCAATGTTTTCTCCAATAGCTGCTTTTACCAAATAACTTCCGGCCAAGAAGATACTGCCTGTTTTATCGACTATCATTGCCTCGTCACTCATAATAGGAAGATACGCGCCACCGGCTACACAGCTCCCCATTACCGCGGCAATTTGCGTGATGCCCATGCTGCTCATGATGGCATTGTTTCTGAAGATGCGACCAAAATGTTCTTTGTCAGGAAAAATTTCGTCCTGCAAAGGCAAGTACACACCGGCAGAATCAACAAGATAAATAATAGGAAGTTTATTTTCGATGGCAATTTCTTGCGCACGCAAATTCTTTTTACCAGTTATCGGAAACCAAGCGCCCGCTTTTACTGTGGCGTCGTTGGCCACCACAATGCATTGCTTGCCGTGAATGTAACCCATTTTTACTACTACACCTCCTGAGGGACAACCGCCGTGTTCGGCATACATCCCTTCACCTACAAATGCACCAATTTCTATGGCTGTTTTTTTGGGGTCCAAAAGGTAATCAATGCGTTCTCTGGCTGTCATTTTGCCTTCGGCGTGGAGTTTTTCGATGCGCTTTTCACCGCCTCCCATTTTTACTTTGGCAAAGCGTTGTTTGAGTTGGGAGAGCAGTAATTTATTGTGGTCTTCGTTTTTATTGAAGTTGATGTCCATTGGGTTTGTTTTAGTAGGCGCTAAATTACAAAACCTGGCTAAAGATTTTTTATTATTTAGATAATTCGTCAATTTAATAACATGCAAATAATATATAATTTGCAATTAATTAGAATGTACTTATTACATTTGGACAAATTTTTTAATCATGTCAATCAACAGTATTTTTCAATTTTTAGTTCCTAAAGACAAAAAATTCTTTCCCTTATTTGAACAAGCTACTGCAAATCTTATTTTACTCGCTGAAATATTACACGAAGTTGTAAATATTAAACAATCTGAACGCGATGAGTACTTTCAGAAAATAGATGAATTAGAAGCCATCATCGAAGAAATTACGCACGAAACCCATTTGGAACTCAGCAAAAATTTTATAACTCCTTTTGATCGCGAAGACATTCACGTTTTGATTAAATCAATTGATAACGTTGCCGATTATATGCACGGAGCCGCTAGTAAAATCAAATTGTATCAGGTTGATAAAATCACCAAATCCATTCGTAAATTAACCGAGATTAATTTAGAAGCATGTCAACTCATTGGAGTAGGCGTACATGAATTGAAATCAATGAAAAATCATGCTTTAATTAAGGAAACCTGTACCAAGATAAATAAATTAGAGAGTAAAGCTGATTCGGTTTTTGACAAAGCAGTTGCCGATATTTTTGAAAACGAAACCGACATCAAGAACATCATTAAATACAAAGAAGTTTTGGCATCATTAGAGACAGCTTCTGATAAATGCAAAAGTGTTTCCAATATTATGGAACAAATTTCTGTAAAACACTCTTAATTTAAGTACACATTCAGATGGTTTTACTTTTAGTTATAATTATATTGGCTTTGCTGTTTGATTACATTAATGGTTTTCATGACGCAGCCAATTCAATTGCTACCATTGTTGCAACAAAGGTGTTAACCCCTTTTCAGGCCGTACTTTGGGCGGCATTTTTTAATTTTCTGGCCTATTGGGTTTTTGGTTTTGGTGTAGCCGATACGGTTGCCAAAACGGCGCATACAAGTAGCATTAACCTCATTGTAATCTTAGCTGGAATTGTTTCGGCCATCATTTGGAATTTATTTACGTGGTGGAAAGGAATTCCGTCCTCGTCTTCTCATACTTTAATTGGTGGCTTTGCTGGAGCTGCCATTGCACATGGCTTTTCTGGTGTTACCGATGCAGCGCATGCCGGGTTTAAAATTGTAAGTTGGTACAACGCTGCCAAAACAGGAGAATTGCTTCCATCGGGTGTTTTAATAGTAATTGTATTTATTGTTTTTGCTCCTCTATTGGGAATGATCATCTCTTATTTTATTTCGCTTTGGTTGATGTATTCGTCAAAGAAAAACATCTGGCCAAAAATTTTAACGATCGTATTAATGCTTTTTGTCTTTTGGTTTTTGTTTACCGTATTGGTTCGATATGAAGACATCAAAAAACCAAGATTTGAAAGTCATTTGTTAAGCTTTATTACCGAGCCAGCAAACATTAAGTGGTTTTTGGTCGCTATTATCTTTTACAGTTTGGCTATTTTCACCCTTGTGTTTAGTAGTCTGTCAACGGCCAGAGCTGAAAAAGTACTTAAACGCATGCAGTTGCTTTCATCGGCTGCATTTAGTTTGGGACATGGCGGAAACGATTCCCAAAAGGTTATGGGTATTATTGCGGCTGCAGTTGCGGTGTATATTAAAACAAATCCAAATATTGATTTATCAGCGGGTTGGTTAGACTTGAATGTGGTTTTACCATCAGAAAAAGATGGTGTAAAAATGGATGGTGTTATGCCCGGATGGATTCCGCTTACTTGTTACACGGTAATCGCACTCGGAACCTTGAGTGGTGGTTGGAAAATTGTGAAAACCATGGGGTCTAAAATCACCAAAGTAAATGCTTTTGAGGGCGTTGTAGCCGAATCAGCTGGTGCCTTAACCTTATTTTCTACCGAACATTTTAAAATTCCTGTTTCTACAACACACACCATAACAGGGTCGATTATTGGAGTGGGTGTTACCAAGCGTGTTTCGGCAGTTCGTTGGGGCATAACGGTTAAACTACTGTGGGCGTGGATTCTCACGATTCCAGTTTCGGCAATAATTGCTGCATTTTGTTATTATATGTTCTCGGCAATTTTATAAAGCATAAAAAAAGGCAAACTTAATAGTTTGCCTTTTTTATTATCTTTTTTCGTTTACCATTCGCTTAAGTAATGCCCATTGTTTTAAGGCATCTCGGGCTTCAACAGCAGGGTAGCCCAACATGGTTTTACCCGCTTCGACATCGCCGGTTACACCAGATCCTGCACCAATTACTGCGCCTGCGCCTATGGTGGTATGGTCTTTTATCGAAGCGCTTCCACCAATAATTACACCATCACCCAAGGTTACCGAACCGGCAAGTCCACTTGCGCCAGCCATAATACAAAATTTACCCAAATTGCAATTGTGTCCAATTTGTACCAGGTTGTCAATTTTGCAGCCATCACCCAAAATGGTTGCGCTAAATTTTCCACGATCCACACAGGAGTTTGCGCCAATTTCAACGTAGTTGCCTATTTGCACAGTGCCAATTTGTGGAATTTTTGCCAATCCACGTTCAGGACAGGGTCTAAATCCAAAGCCATCGGCACCAATCGAGGCATTGGGATGTAAAATGCAATGGTGACCAATGTGGCATCTTTCGCGCATAATTACGCCAGGCCAAAGTATGCTGTGTGCTCCAATTGTACAATGATCTAAAACCGTTACGTTGGGGTAAATGATGGTATCGGCACCAATAGTTACATGGGGTCCGATGTACACGTTTGCGCCAATTTTTACACCAGTTCCTAAAATTGCCGATGGATCAACAGTAGCCGAAGGGTGAATATCGGTATGAAAAACAGGTGGTTCTGGGGCAAACAATTCCAGTACTTTGGACATGGCCAAATCTGGATTTTTCACTTTTATAAAGGCTTTATTTTCGCCAGGTTCAATTGCTATGTCTTCGCCAACTATTGCACAACAGCATTTAGATGAAGCCCATAGTCGCTCGTATTTTTTGTTTCCAATGATGCTAATTTCGGTTTCGCCTGCTTTTTCAAGTTCTTCGGGAGCGGTAATATGTGTGCTTGTTTCACCAATTAGATCTCCACCAAGTAAGGAATGTATGGCATGAATTGAGTATGTTTTCATGAAGTAATTTTTTATTGATTTCAATATTACTTTAAATTTTGCAACAACAAGAATAATTTGCTTACTAATTTAACAGGCCAGTCCTTTACTTAAATTTAACAACTGATATTTTTTTTCCCGAATGCAGCTGCCTACTTTTGAGTTCAACCTAAAAAATAAATACCATGGATCGTAAAGAATTTTTTGCAAAAGTAGGGTTTGGTGCAGCTCTTTTATTGGTTCCATCCTGCATTGGTGGATTGACTTCAAGTTGTTCAAGTGATGGAAATGCATCTAATGGACCTTCAAATGTAGATTTTACAGTTGATACCAGCACAGGTGCTTTGGTCAATAATGGGGGATATATGGTCCAAAATGGAATTATAATTGCACGTACCTTGACTGGAACATTTTTGGCCGTTTCATCAGCCTGTACGCACGAGGGAACAACTGTAAATTATAGTGCTCCAGGAAATGAATTCATTTGCCCCAACCACAATGCAAAGTTCAGCAGTACCGGCGTGGTAACACGAGGACCTGCAAACAGAAATTTAACCCAGTACCAAGTAGAAATTATTTCACCAACTCTTATTCGGGTGTTTTCTTAAGTTATTCTTCTTCTTTTTGCCCCATCATCATTAAGAAGGCTTTTAAAAACGAATCAATTTCTCCGTTCATCACGCCTTCTACATCGCTGGTTTCGTGACCGGTACGTACATCTTTTACCAATTTATACGGATGCATCACATAGTTTCGAATTTGTGATCCCCATTCGATTTTCATCTTTTTGGCTTCGATTTCATCGCGCAAGGCTTGTTTCTTTTTTAATTCAATTTCATACAACTGCGATTTAAGCAACTGCATGGCCTTGGTTTTGTTGTCCAATTGCGAGCGGGTTTCCGAATTTTCGATGATAATCCCTGTTGGATGGTGACGCAAACGCACAGCCGTTTCTACTTTGTTTACATTTTGTCCACCGGCACCACTGGATCGCATGGTTTCCCAAGAAATATCAGCCGGATTGATTTCAATTTCGATGGTATCATCGGCTAGGGGATACACATATACCGAAGCAAATGAAGTGTGTCGTTTGCCGTTGCTATCAAAAGGAGAAATGCGCACCAAGCGGTGTACGCCGTTTTCGCCTTTCAAGTAGCCAAAAGAATAATCGCCTTCAATTTCGAGGGTTACGGTTTTTATACCCGCTACTTCACCCGCTTGAAAATTGAGTTCTTTGATTTTGTATCCATAGCTCTCGGCCCACATCATGTACATGCGCATGAGCATTTGCGCCCAGTCGCAGCTTTCGGTTCCGCCAGCGCCCGCCGTAATTTGCAGTACGGCACTCAGGGTGTCGCCTTCGTCTGAAAGCATATTTTTGAATTCTAAATCCTCAAGGTGTGTGTTGGTGAGTGCATATTGTTCATCCAACTCGGCTTCAGTCAATTCGCCTTCTTTGTAAAATTCGTAGGCCAACTGTAATTCATCACAGAGCGCGATGCCTTTATTGTAGTCCTCCACCCACTTCTTTTTAGATCGAAGGTTTTTTACAAGTAGTTCGGCTTCTTTGGCGTTGTTCCAAAAATCGGGGGCAAAGGTTTTTTCTTCTTCGTTGGTAATTTCTATGAGTTTGGCATCAATGTCAAAGATACCTCCTCAACGCACCAAGGCGCTCCACAATACCTTTAATTTGTTCGGTATTTGTCATAATTTACTTAAGTTTGTGCGGCAAAAATAACTATTTTTCAATCTAGTTTTTCCGAAATAATCAAAAGGTTTTGCCTCATACCTATGGAGATAAATTTAGTCAGTGATACCGTTACCAAACCTACGCCCGAAATGTTGCAATACATGTTTGCAGCCCAGGTTGGGGATGATGTTTACAAACAAGACCCCACGGTAATTGCATTAGAACAACGTGTGGCGGCTCTTTTCGGAAAGGAAGCGGCTTTGTTTTTTCCTTCAGGAACCATGGCCAATCAAACGGCTATTAAATTACATACCCAACCGGGAGAACAACTCATTGCCGACAAATGGGCCCATGTGTTCAATTATGAGGGTGGAGGTGTTGCCTTTAATAGCGGCGTTTCCTGTAGTTTACTCGATGGTCAACGTGGCATGATTAGCGCCAAACAAGTGGCCTCGGCTATAACCGATCCTGAATTTTACCACAGCCCCTTAACAAGTTTAGTTTGTGTAGAAAATACGACCAACAAAGGCGGTGGTGCGTGTTATGATATGTTAGAATTGCGCAACATTAAAGCCGTTTGCGATGCCCATCAACTCAAATTTCACTTGGACGGCGCCCGCATTTGGAATGCTTTGGTAGCCAAAAAAGAAAACCCCAAACAATACGGCGAAATCTTTGATACCATTTCGGTTTGTTTATCCAAAGGATTGGGTGCACCCATTGGTTCATTACTCTTGGCCGATGAAAAAACCATACACCGGGCTTTGCGCATTCGCAAGCAATTGGGTGGTGGCATGCGTCAAGTGGGCTATTTGGCTGCAGCCGGTTTATATGCCTTGGATCACCACATTGATCGCTTGGCCGATGACCACCGCAGGGCTAAAGAATTGGGACAACAACTGACTAATCTTTCTTGGGTTTCAACCGTAGAACCCATTGAAACCAATATTGTTATATTTTCTATTCAACCTGCTTTAAATGAAAACAATGTGATTGATTACCTGAAGCAAAAAGGAATAGCCATAAGCAACATGGGACACGGAAAATTGCGCTTAGTAACCCACCTGGATTACAAAGAAGTGATGCACACCTATGTACTTGAAACCTTGGCAAAAATTAGTTTGTAATGCAGATGAAAAAAGCACCACTAGCTCCACAAATCCCTGTTCTATTAGAAAAACATGGCGATACGCGAATCGATCCTTACTTTTGGTTGAATGATAGAGAAAATCCCGAAGTGATTGCCTATTTGAATGCCGAAAACGCCTATTACCAGGAACAAACCAAACATACACTACCGCTACAAGAGGCTTTGTTTTTGGAAATGAAAGCCCGAATCAAAGAGGACGACAGCTCGGTTCCCTATTTTTATAATGGCTATTATTATCTCACTCGTTTTGAAAAAGGAGGCGATTATCCCATCTATTCTAGAAAAAAAGGAAGTTTAGATGCAGCCGAAGAAATCCTATTTAATTGCAACGAAATGGCCAAAGGTTTTTCGTACTTTAATTTAAAGGGTCTAACCATTTCACCCGATAATCAATGGGTGGCTTTTTCGGTAGATACCGTGGGAAGACGAATTTACACGATGCAAATCAAGAACTTGGTTAGTGGTGAATTATCTCCAGAAAAAATAGAAAACGTGACTGGAACCGCCACTTGGGCCAACGACAATACCACTTTATTCTACACCCGAAAAGATGCGGTAACCTTGCGTGCCGATAGCGTGTACAAACACCAATTGGGAACTGATGCCGCTACCGATTTGCTGGTTTACTTTGAAAAAGACGACACCTTTGATGTATCGGTTTACAAAGAAAAGTCAAAGAAATACGTGGTAATTGCTTCGACGAGTACGCTCACTTCTGAGTACCAAATTTTGGCTGCCGATACGCCTTCGGGAAAATTCAAGCTGTTTCAAAAAAGAACGCGCGGTTTAGAATACAGCATTTCGCATTACGGTGACCGTTTTTATATTTTAACCAACAAAGACAAAGCCACCAATTTTAAATTGATGGTTACCCCAGAATCGGCTACGCAAAAAGAAAACTGGACCGATTTGATTCCTCATCGAGAAGAGGTATTGCTTGAAGATATTGAAATATTCCGCGATTATTTGGTGGTTTCAGAGCGTGAAAACGGCTTGAATACCATTCAGATTCGACCTTGGGATGGAAGCGAAGCCTATTATTTGCCCTTTGATAGCGAAACCTATACCGCCTACACCACAACCAATGTAGATTTTGACACCACTTTATTGCGGTATAGTTACCAATCGATGAATACGCCGGCCTCGGTTATTGAGTTTGACATGAAAACCAAAACCAAGCAAATACTCAAAGAACAAGAAGTATTGGGCGGACAATTTGACAAAAACAATTATACCGAAGAACGCGTGTGGGCCACAGCCAAAGACGGCACGCAAATTCCCATTTCGATGGTGTATCGAAAAGGACTGAAGAAAAACGGAAAGAATCCCTTGTTGCTTTATGCCTATGGATCGTATGGCATGTCAATGGATGCTTATTTTTCGAGTACGCGTTTGTCATTGTTAGACCGCGGATTTGTATATGCCATAGCCCATGTGCGCGGTGGAGAAGATTTGGGACGCAACTGGTATGAGGATGGGAAATTATTAAAAAAGAAAAATACCTTCACCGATTTCATTGCCTGTACTGAATTTTTAATTCAGGAACAATACAGCAGCGCCCAGCATCTGTATGCCGAAGGTGGCTCAGCAGGCGGCTTGCTCATGGGAGCCATTTGCAATATGGCGCCGCATTTGTATCAGGGTGTTATTGCGCAAGTACCTTTTGTGGATGTTGTAACCACTATGTTGGATGAAAGTATTCCGCTTACGACTGGCGAATACGACGAATGGGGAAATCCAAACGTGAAAAAATACTACAACTACATCAAATCCTATTCGCCTTATGACAATGTTGTAGCACATGCCTATCCGCATTTGTATGTATCAACCGGATTGCACGATTCACAAGTTCAGTATTGGGAACCGGCCAAATGGGTGGCCCGATTGCGAACACTTAAAACCAATGATACTCAATTGTATTTAGACACCAATATGGACGCGGGACACGGTGGAGCATCAGGTCGATTTGAAGCTTTACGGGAATTGGCCAAGGAATTTAGTTTTTTATTAGATTTAGAAAAAATAGCTCAATAACTAGATTATTAGTTTTAATTTTGAACCCGCATCAGTACTACAAGCCTTTTTACAAAATTTAGTTGAATGAAAGAAATACAAGCATACCAATCTGTTTTAGAATTAATCGGGAATACGCCTTTAATCAAGTTACAAAACATAACCAAGTCTATGCCTGGTGCGTTTTATGCTAAAGTTGAAGCATTCAATCCAGGACATTCTGCCAAAGATAGAATTGCTTTATATATTATTGAACAAGCCGAACGCAATGGAATTTTAAAGCCGGGCGCTACCATTGTAGAGACCACTTCTGGGAATACGGGTTTTAGTTTAGCCATGGTAAGTATCATAAAAGGCTATAAATGCATTGTTGCTGTTACTTCTAAATCGTCACCCGATAAAATTGATATGTTGCGCAGCATGGGTGCCAAAGTATATGTGTGTCCGTCTGATGTTGCAGCCGATGATGAACGATCGTATTACAGTGTTGCCAAACGCTTGCACGAAGAAACTCCGGGTTCGGTATACATCAATCAGTATTTTAATGAATTAAATAGTGCGGCGCATTATCATTCTACAGGACCTGAAATTTGGGAACAAACCAATGGAACCATTACTCATTTGGTTGCCTGTAGTGGTACGGGTGGAACCATTTCGGGTTCAGCCAAATACTTAAAAGAACAAGCTCTAAAAAACGGTACAACCATAAAAATATTAGGAGTTGACGCCTATGGTTCGGTCTTGAAAAAATACCACGAAACCAAAGAAATTGATACCAACGAGATTTATCCGTACCGCATCGAAGGGCTGGGGAAAAATTTAATCCCATCTGCCACCGATTTTGATGTGATTGATTCCTTCACCAAGGTTACCGATGAGGCAAGCGCCTATACAGCGCGTGAGATTGCTACCCAAGAAGGATTGCTTGTGGGATACACTT
>JBJOOG010000033.1:0-36894 GCA_046051465.1 Bacteroidota bacterium
TGTTTCATTGGGGAAATTCCCAACAGCGCTAATTACTTTTATCCATCAAACCCAACTTTTTCAATGAATGACGATCAAAAACAGCTCATTCAATTGGCGCACACCAAAATGCCTTTTGGTAAATACGAAGGCCGCTATTTAATTGAATTGCCTGAATATTATTTGGTATGGTATCAGCAAAAAGGCTTTCCAAAAGGAACCTTAGGAACCCAAATGCAATTGGTGTTTGAGTTGCGATTAAACGGTTTGGAGGAACTCATCTACAACATCAAAAAGCAATATCCCAAACCCAAATAAATGTATTTTTTGAGGTGAAAAAACCGGAGGTGAAATTTCGAATTTCGCCTTTTTTTATGGCTATTATATCCAATTTAATTCCTTAATTTTGCTTCGTTTTTTTAACGCAACAACACAACAACTACCATACAATGAATCAAACGAAGTATATTTTTGTTACCGGCGGTGTGACCTCTTCTTTAGGGAAAGGGATTATTGCTGCTTCGTTAGCAAAATTATTGCAAGCACGAGGATACCGAACGACCATTCAAAAATTTGATCCGTACATTAATGTCGACCCAGGAACCTTAAACCCGTATGAGCATGGCGAATGCTATGTAACTGATGATGGTGCCGAAACCGACTTGGATTTGGGTCACTACGAGCGTTTTCTGAATGTGCCTACTTCGCAAGCCAACAATGTAACTACAGGCCGAGTTTATCTTTCGGTTATTGAAAAAGAACGCCGCGGTGAGTTTTTGGGCAAAACGGTTCAAGTTGTGCCACACATCACCAACGAGATCAAAGAACGCATGCAGTTGTTGGGTAAATCGGGTGAATTTGACATTGTGATTACCGAAATTGGTGGAACAGTTGGGGATATTGAATCCTTGCCTTATATCGAATCTGTTCGTCAATTGGTATGGGAATTGGGCGAAAATAACGGAATAGTTGTACACCTCACGCTCGTGCCTTTCTTGGCCGCAGCCGGTGAACTTAAAACTAAGCCAACCCAGCATTCAGTAAAAACCTTGATGGAAAGCGGAATTAAAGCCGATATCTTGGTATGCCGCACCGAACACGAATTATCTGACGAATTGCGTCAAAAATTGGCCTTGTTTTGCAACGTGAAACGCGAGGCCGTTATACAGTCTATCGATGCTTCTACTATTTACGAAGTACCCAATTTGATGTTGGAAGAAGGCTTAGATTTAGTTGCCCTCAAAAAATTAAATCTACCCGAAAAAGCCAATCCCGATTTAACCAATTGGAACCTGTTTTTGCATCGACTTAAAAATCCCAAACACACCGTAAACATTGGTTTGATAGGCAAATATGTTGAATTGCAAGATTCCTATAAATCCATTTTAGAGGCCTTTATTCATGCCGGGGCGGCCAACGAGACCAAAGTAAATGTGGTGTCTGTACATTCTGAACACCTCGATGCATCCAACTGTGCCGAAAAATTGGCTGGTTTGGATGGAATTTTAGTGGCACCCGGATTTGGCGAACGCGGCATTGAAGGAAAAATAGAAGCGGTTCGGTATGCCCGTGAACATAATTTGCCGTTTTTTGGTATTTGTTTGGGGATGCAAATGGCAGTCATTGAATATGCTCGAACAATTTTAGGGTTTTCGGATGCCAATTCAACCGAAATGAATTCAGCTACAACACATCCGGTTATCGATTTGATGGAAGAACAAAAAAACATCACCGACAAAGGGGGCACCATGCGCTTGGGTTCTTGGAACTGTACATTGCAACCGGGCTCTTTGGCACATAAAATATATGGAACTGCTCAAATTTCAGAACGTCATCGTCACCGCTATGAGTTTAATGGCCAATATTTAGATGCTTTGCAACAAGCGGGTTTAAAAGCTTCTGGAACCAATCCTGAAACGGGTTTGGTAGAAATCGTAGAAATAGAGAATCATCCGTTTTTTATCGGGGTACAATACCATCCCGAATATAAAAGCACGGTTGCCAATCCACACCCACTATTTGTGCGTTTTGTGGCCGCAGCGGTGCAAACCAAAAAATAATTTAATCTGGCTTCGCGCCACATCTTATGGAAGAAAAAAAATTAGACCTGAATTCGATAATTGGCTTTGTGCTCATCTTTGGTATTTTGATTTGGATCATGTATCAAAATCAACCCACTGAAGCACAAATTAAAGCCGATAAAGCCAAAAAGGAGCAAGCCGCAAAACAAGCCAATGCAAAAGCCAAAACAGTAGTAGCTCCTGTGGTTCTGGAAGCTGCGGAGATGGCTAAGGCCACGGCTGCTTTGGGAAGTTTTGCCTATTCAGCAACCTTGCCTTCAGCTCAAGACGCCACAACCGTGCTTGAGAATGAACACCTTCGAATCGAGATTGCCAACAAAGGAGGTCAAATTGTATCGGCCACGCTCAAAAACCATGAGCGGTTTAAAAAAGGGTCGAAAGAGTTAGTTGCTTTGGTTGATAATCACAATGCGCAGCTTAACATCACATTGCCAACCTTGGATAACCGAAGTTTGGCTACCAAAGACCTGTATTTTCAACCCACCTTGACCACCGTTGGAAAAAATCAAGTGTTGAGCCTGCGATTAAAAGCGAGTGAGACAGCTTATTTGCAGTTTCAGTACACCTTAAAACCAGCCGATTACATGCTTGATTTTTCGATTCAATCCCAGGGATTGCAATCGGTGATCAATACTACAAAACCGCTGGCTTTGGAATGGGAAATGAAAACGCTACGCAATGAAAAAGGGATAGACTACGAAAACAGATACACCGAAATCTACTTTAGCTTCGAGGACGATAAATACGACTATGTAGGACAAGGTGATTTAAAATCAGAGAACCCAGATAAAGTAAAATTTATTGCCTATAAGCAACACTTTTTCTCTACCATCTTACTCTCAGACAAACCGTTTGACAAAGCCGATCTAACCTCGGTAAATTTGATGCATGATGCGGCCAAAGACACCTTGTTTACCAAGCAATTTAAATCGGTTATTCCCTTAAATTTTGAAAGAGGAGAGGTAAATTACCCCATGCACTTGTATATGGGACCTACTGATTATGGGATGTTGAAGTCTTATGACAAGAATCTTGAAAATATAATTTCATTGGGTTGGGGTGTATTTGGATGGATCAACAAATTTATTTTTATTCCACTTTTTGGATTTTTGAGTTCATTTATTGCCTACGGCATTGCGATTATTGTGTTTACCATATTAATCAAAATTGCCATGTCGCCCATTACCTATAAATCATTTTTGTCACAAGCTAAAATGAAGGTCTTGCGTCCTGAGATCAATGAATTGAATGAGAAATTCAAGAAAGACGCCATGAAAAAGCAACAGGAAACCATGAAGTTGTACAGCAAAGCGGGCGTAAATCCGATGGCAGGTTGTATTCCGGCTTTGATTCAGTTGCCGTTTATGTATGCTTCTTTTCAGTTTTTCCCGTCGGCATTTGTGTTGCGTCAAAAAAGTTTCCTTTGGGCCGACGATTTATCTTCGTTTGACGAAATAGTAAAGTTGCCATTTCACATTCCGTTTTACGGCGATCACATTAGTTTGTTTCCGATATTGGCAGCAATAGCGATTTTCTTTTACATGAAAATGACATCAGGCGATCAACAGATGGCAGCTCCACAACAAGAAGGCATGCCCGATATGGCAAAATTGATGAAGATGATGATTTACATTTCGCCATTGATGATGTTGTTCTTCTTCAATAACTACGGATCAGGCTTGAGTTTGTATAACTTTATTTCGAATTTGATTACCATTGGGATTATGATTGTCATCAAGCGCTATGTGGTGGATGAAAATAAAATCCATGCGCAGATTCAAGAAAACAAACTCAAAGAACCCAAGAAGAAAGGCCGATTCCAACAAAAAATGCAAGAAATGATGGAGCAGGCCGAAGCGCAAAAAGCAGCGCAAAAGAAAAAATAAAAAGAACTCCCCCTGTGGGAGTTTTTTGTAAAATAGTTTGTTTTTGAATACGAAATGGAGGTGTTTTTAGTTTCTTATTTAAACGCAATTGAAAAGCCCATGAGAAATTATATTGTATTTTGTTTGATGATGTGTTTTGTGTATAGTCTGAATGCACAAGATCAATTCAATCAATTGGACCAAAAAGGAGCCAAGCACGGAGTGTGGAAAGGCTATCATCCCGAATCCAAGCGATTGCGTTACGAGGGCACCTTTAATCACGGCAAAGAAGTGGGCATGTTTAAATTTTTTGATGATACCCAAGCCGGAACTGTGATTGCCACGCGCGAATTTAATCCGGCAGACCAATCGGTGTATACCATTTTCTACGACCAAAAAAGCAACAAAGTCAGTGAAGGCAAATCGGTAAATAAACAAAACGAAGGGGTTTGGAAGTATTATCACTTTGAATCTAAAGCCTTGATGTCTGTTGAAAATTACAAAAAAGGAAAGCTAGAAGGCACACGTACAGTTTATTATGCGGATTCAAAACCGGCCGAAGAAGCACAGTATGCCAATGGACTTAAAAAAGGAACGTATAAAAAATGGGCCAACAATGGTGTGGTTTTAGAAGAAGCGACCTATGATAAAGATCAATACGAAGGCCAAGCCATTTACCGTGATCCGCTAGGAAATATTGTGGCCAAAGGCCTCTACAAAAAAGGAAAAAAGGTTGGTATGTGGCAGTTTTATGAAGGCGGTAAATTAGTAAGTGAAGAAAACATGTCGGCCGTTAAAAAAGCATCCAAGTCAGCAAAAAAATAAATTTGATTAATACACAATGGCTATGAAACGGGTAGTAGTTGGTCTTTCTGGCGGCGTTGATTCGAGTGTGGCGGCTTATTTGTTGCAACAAGAGGGCTATGAGGTCATTGGCTTATTTATGAAAAACTGGCACGACGATTCGGTTACAATATCCAATGAATGTCCGTGGCTCGAAGACAGCAATGATGCGCTATTGGTTGCCGAAAAACTAGGAATTCCCTTTCAAACCGTTGATTTGAGCGAACAATACAAAACCAAAATCGTGGACTATATGTTCAACGAATACGAGAAAGGGCGCACGCCCAATCCCGATGTATTGTGCAACCGCGAAATTAAATTTGATGTGTTCATGAACATCGCCCTACGTTTGGGTGCCGATTATGTAGCCACTGGTCACTACTGCCAAAAAGGCGAAATTGAGGTAGACGGAAAACCAGTGTATCAACTCCTAGCTGGCGCCGATACCAACAAAGATCAATCGTATTTTTTGTGTCAACTTTCACAGGCCCAATTGGCCAAAGCCTTGTTTCCAATAGGCGCCTTAACCAAACCCGAAGTGCGCGCTCTTGCCGCTGAAATGGAATTGGTGACCGCCGAGAAAAAAGATTCTCAGGGCTTATGTTTTATCGGGAAAGTTCGATTGCCCGAATTTTTACAGCAAAAACTACAACCCAAAGCGGGCTTGATCTACGAAGTAGACGCGACAAACGACTGTTATATTCCAAAAGATGTTGAGTATGTTTCTACAGAAGAAGCACTGCAGGCTGCTGCTGAACCCATTCGTTACACACCCGAATTCGGAAAAGTGGTCGGTACGCACCAAGGTGCACATTATTTTACCGTAGGGCAACGCAAAGGTTTGAATGTGGGCGGTACTCCCGAAGCATTATTTGTGTTGGCTACCGATGTTGAAACCAATACCATTTATACCGGCCAAGGGCATGCCCATCCTGGTTTATATCGCAAAGCTTTATTGGTTCACAATGAAGAGATTCATTGGATTCGCGAGGATTTACGTTTACAACCCGGCCAAACCATGCAAGTAATTGCGCGTATTCGTTACCGCCAAGAATTACAAGCAGCTACCTTACATCAAGTAGATTCCGGTTTGTATGTGGCCTTTGATGAACCGCAATCTGCCATTACCGAGGGTCAATTTGTAGCCTGGTATATCGATAAAGAATTAATAGGATCAGGTGTAATTTCTTGAGAATACTTTAGTAAATTAGCCTCCATATTTTAAAATTTTCATTTTTAGCTCATGAAAAAAGCTCTTCTTCTTTTTGTTTCTGTTCTTTCCATTTCAGCCTATGCTCAAGAAGATGCGTGGGTGTATTTTACTGGTAAGCCAAATGCCCCAACTTTTTTAAGCAATCCTTTAACCATGCTCTCGCAACGCGCTTTAGACCGTCGAGCGGCACAAAATATTCCCCTTGATATACAAGATGTGCCCATTCATCAACCTTATATTGATCAAGTAACTGCAGCTGCAGGAATTACTGTAAAAGCCAAATCACGCTGGCTAAATTGTTTGCACGTGCGTGGCAACGCAGATGATATTTATGCCTTACTCAATTTGCCTGGAGTGGATCGTTTGGAGTTTGCCGATGCCTCATTGAATTTACGAATGGCTCCTAGACAAGCACAAATTCGTCCAGTTAATAAAACGATGGAATCACTAGTTACCTTCAATTACGGCAATTCACTCAATCAAATTCGCATGCTGAATGGCGATTTGTTACACCAACAAAATTTTACGGGTTCAGGAAAAGTCGTGGCTGTTTTAGACGCTGGTTTTCCAGGAGTAAATACCTTAAATCCATTTGCACGCCTACGAAACAATAATTTAATTTTGGGCGGCTATAATTTTGTAAATAAAAACGCCAATTTTTACACCGGTGATTCCCACGGTACATTGGTCTTGTCAACCATGGGAGGATTTGTAGATAATCAACTGGTGGGTACCGCTCCAGATGCAGGTTATTACTTGTTCATTACAGAAGATGTAAGCTCAGAAAATCCTGTTGAAGAAAGCAATTGGGTTGAAGCAGCCGAAATGGCCGATTATGTAGGTGCTGATATTATCAATACGTCTTTGGGTTATTTTGGGTTTGACAATCCAAACTACGGCCACACTTATGCAGACATGACTGGAAACAAGGCTTTTGCTTCCCGAGGTGCCAATGTCGCTTTTGAAAAAGGAATTGTAGTGGTGGCTAGTGCAGGTAATGAGGGTGCATCTGCTGAACCACACGTGGGAGTTCCAGCCGAAGCCAACAATGTTTTGGCCATAGGTGCGGTGCGTTCAAATCGTAACATTGCTTCCTTTAGCTCCATTGGTCCTTCCTTTGACGGCCGTATCAAACCCGATTTAATGGCGCAAGGACAAGCTTCAGTATTGTCTACCTCTTCAGGTAATATAGGAACTGCCAATGGCACTTCATTTTCGGGGCCAATTTTAGCTGGAATGATTGCTACTTTTTGGAGTGCAGTTCCTACACTTACATGCCAAGAAGTAGTAAATTATGTAAAACAATCGGCCGATCGTTTTACCAATCCCAACAACCAATATGGGTATGGAATTCCCGATTTTAGTGCTGCGTTGAATTCTGCACTGGCTTTAAGTTCGTTGAGTAAAGCTGTTTTTACCGTGTACCCCAATCCGGCAAGCACACAAATTTCAGTTCAATTGCCAACTACAGCGCAAGAAGCAACTATTTCAATTTACACAAGTTTGGGTCAATTGGTAAAAAATAGTGCAATCAATACAAGCAAAACCCCAATTTCTATTGAACAACTTCCAGCTGGAATTTACATGTATCAAATTCGTTCGGGTGCCAACATACAATCTGGAAAATTGATCAAAAACTAATGAACCGAGTTACGCAACTTTTTGGTATTCAATATCCAATAATTCAAGGAGGCATGATTTGGGCCAGCGGCTACAAATTGGCCAGCGCGGTAAGTAATGCAGGTGGATTAGGACTCATTGGAGCAGGATCGATGTATCCCGAGGTGTTGCGAGAGCACATTCAAAAATGCAAATTGGCCACAACTAAGCCTTTTGGTGTAAATATTCCGATGTTGTACCCCAATGTAGAAGAAATTATCCAAATCTGTATAGATGAGGGAGTTAAAATCATTTTTACCTCGGCTGGTAATCCCAAAACCTGGACAGCTCACCTCAAAGCCCATGGCATTACTGTGGTACATGTAGTAAGCAGTAGTAAATTTGCGTTAAAAGCGCAAGAAGCAGGCGTTGATGCTGTGGTAGCCGAAGGCTTTGAAGCGGGTGGTCACAATGGCCGTGAAGAATCAACAACATTTACCTTAATTCCCATGGTACGCAAAGCGGTACAAATTCCCGTGATTGCTGCGGGCGGAATTGCAACAGGTGCGGGTATGTTGGCGGCTATGGTATTGGGTGCAGATGGCGTGCAATGTGGAAGCCGATTTGCCGCTGCAACCGAATCATCGGTACACGATAACTTTAAACAATGTATTGTAGCTACTCAAGAAGGCGAAACCCAAGTAACCTTAAAAGAATTGGCACCGGTGCGACTCATTAAAAATAAATTCTACCATGATTTACAATTGTTGTATGCACAATGTGCAACGGTAGAAGAATTAAAAGAAAAATTAGGACGTGCACGGGCCAAAAAAGGCATGTTTGAAGGTGACTTAGTTGAAGGTGAATTGGAAATTGGCCAAATAGCGGGTCTAATTGATTCCATACAACCAGCAGCTCAAATAATTGCTGAAATGGTTGCTGAGTTTGAATCATGCGCAAAACACTTGCCTCGAATATACAATAGATTATGAAAAATACAGCTTCACTTATCCTGCTTATGCTGTTTTTTGCTGTTTCATCGGCAAAAGCGCAAACCTATAAATTTGTCGCAACTGGCTTTAGTGTCATGGAGAGAAATAGCTCCGGAGAGTGGGGTAATTGGTCTGATTTACAAGACACTAAATTGATTATTTCTTTGGATACCGACAAAAACAGATTCTTGGTATACTCGCAGGAAATCCAATGGTACGATATTTTAGCTTATTTAAAAGAAGAAGAAAATGATGAGAATATAATTTCCCCTTTTTCGTGTAAAGATGAAGACGGCTATGCAGTAAATTTATCCATCATTACCCGAAAAAATCAAGGCAATCGCAAGCAACTGTACATCACACGCAAAAACTTTGTCTTGGTGTACAACATCGAGCATTATGTGGATAAAAAGTAACTAAAATTTATTTTCAACTTCGGCTGCCGCGAGCATTAAGTAATGCAAATCGGTGTTTTTTACAAACGGTTTGAGGAGCTGACTACCTGGACCATAAGCCGCCAATTCTACGTAATCAGCCGAATGATCCATGCTAATCCAACCTACAGAGTTGGTTTTTTTCTGCATGTCAGCAAACGCCTTAAACGGCAATTTCTTGAAGTTGTATAATCCACCATCTTCTTTTTCTAATCCGGTGTAATACCCCAAAAGTGTTTTGGCATTTTCTTCGGATAAGGCTATTCCACTAGACTTTTCTACTAAATCTCGAAGGCTATTTGTTGTAAAATCAGAATGAATGCTATTCAAAATCCATTCATTTGAGTGGGTGTATTGTTGTATGCTGTCAAATTGCACATTGGCTTCTTTTCCATAAATAACACCCGGATTGGCATTGCCGTGGTCGGTAGTGATAATAACTAAGGTATCTTGGTTTTTTTCGGCAAAATCCATCGCTACTTTGATGGCTTCGTCAAACTGAATTTGCTCGTGAATTAATCCGGCAATATCGTTGGCGTGTGCTGCCCAATCAACTTTTCCACTTTCGATCTGCAACACAAAACCTTTGTCGTGATCTTTCATGTTATCTATCGCTTTTTGCGCCATTTCAGCCAAGGTTGGAATTTTTTGCTGCAAGGCTTCATCATGTTGACGATCAACGTAATATGGTAATGCATCTTGGTCAAAAACCCCGAGAATCGGTGCCGAATTAGAACAATTATGCAGGGCTGATTTTTCCTGTACAACTTGATATCCTTTTGCTGCATAGGCTGAATACAGGTCTTTTTGGTCTTTGCGTTTGCTGGCCGAAAAGTAGTTGTCACCCCCGCCCATCAAGACATCAAATCCCAAATTCAGATACATTTCTGCAATTTCGGCTTGGCTACCTCGACTTTCACTGTTTACACAAAATCCGGCAGGTGTAGCGTGCGTAATGGGCACCGTAGTAACACAACCGGCTTTTTTACCGGCTTTTTTAAACTTTTGCCAAATAGGTAAATGGTTTTCACCTGTGGCACTCACATTTAGCGAGCCGTTGGGCACACGCATGCCGCCTCCCCAAGAGGAACTCCCTGCAGCAGAATCAGTTACGATAGAACTGGCTGAGGCCGTATCCATGAGCGCTCGGCTCACTTTGTTGTCTTTGTAGAGTTGTAGCCAATTGCTTCCTTTACCGTAGGTGCGGTTTAGGTACAAGTCGGCCATGTTTAAGGTACCCGAACTCATGCCATCGCTTACCAAGAAAATGATGTTTTTGGCTTTCTTATTTTTGAATGTAGTATTAAAATCTAGCGTATTTGCTGTGCTTTGGAATGGGTTTATCAATGCACCACCCAAAGCAGCCAAAGATCCATTTTTGAAAAATTTTCTTCTATTCATCAGTTTGATATTGTTGCGCTAAATGTACTATAAAGTTGGTCGAAATGAGGTTAAGAAATCGTTGTTTAACGCACTAATTTGACATAATCGCCGTCTAAGTAAATGGCACTGAGGTTGAGTTCGCCATTGGTAATCGTGCAACAGCCCATCTGTACGTCTTGCACCTTAAGTGTTTGAGGGCAGTCGAGATTGCCATCTGAATTGGGAGTTAATACATAGGGATACGTGCCGTTTTCAAATATATAGCGGTCGTTTGGATTGGATGAGTTGTTTTGAATTTGAACCGTCTGGTTTTGTGTATTAAACGTCCATACTATTGTATTGGGTGGGTACGTTTGTAAGTTGCTGCTGAAACCCAATAAAACTTGAGTTATACTCCATGCTCCGCCGAGTTCAATGTTGACTGAGGGGCTATTGTGTTTGGCGTTATCTGAGCACGCCAACAGGATACATAGACTAAAAAAAAGTCCAATTATGCTTTTTATTTTCATTTGCTAAAGATAGGATTTATTTTATTTTCTACTAGAAATTTAGATTTTGAAAGGCCAGGAAAGATTCGCTTTTTAAAGAAATAAAAAACGCCCTTTGCTGCCGTTCGTTTACAGGAAATTATTATTTTTGTGGCACTTTTTAAAAGTCAAATTTAACTGCATTATGGATATACACGAATACCAAGGAAAAGAAATTTTATCAAGCTATGGCGTAAAAGTACAACGCGGCTATGTGGCCAATAATCCACAAGAAGCAGTTGCAGTTGCCAAACAACTTACTGCTGAAACCGGAACCGGTTGGCACGTAATCAAAGCCCAAGTGCATGCAGGTGGACGCGGAAAAGGCGGCGGCGTTAAATTGGCCAAAAACTTGCAGCAAGTAGAAGAGTTAGCAGAGCAAATTATTGGTATGCAATTAATTACTCCACAAACTTCAGCCGAAGGTAAAAAAGTACATAAAGTATTGGTTGCAGAAGATGTGTATTATCCAGGTGAAAGTGAAACGTCCGAATTCTATATGTCGGTATTATTAAACCGCGGAAAAGGACGCAACATGATCATGTATTCTACCGAAGGGGGAATGGATATCGAAGAAGTGGCCGAGAAAACTCCACACTTAATTTTTACTGAAGAAATTGATCCAACCGTCGGATTACAAGGGTTTCAAGCACGCCGAATTGCCTTTAATTTAGGTCTTTCTGGAACTGCTTTTAAGGAAATGACCCAGTTTGTGCCGGCTTTATACAATGCCTACATTGGTTGTGATGCCACCATGTTTGAAATCAATCCGGTATTAAAAACATCCGACAATAAAATTATCGCGGTAGATGCCAAAGTAAATTTGGACGACAACGCCTTATACCGTCATCCGAAATATGCGGATATGCGTGACGTGCGTGAAGAGAATCCAATTGAAGTAGAAGCCAAAGAGGCCGGTTTAAATTATGTAGATTTAGATGGAACTGTAGGTTGTATGGTAAACGGAGCTGGTTTGGCGATGGCTACCATGGACTTAATCAAATACGCTGGTTTTGAGCCTGCGAATTTCTTGGATGTGGGTGGAACTGCCGATGCCAAACGAGTAGAATTGGCTTTCCGCATCATTTTGAAAGATCCGAATGTAAAAGCCATTTTGATCAATATTTTTGGTGGAATTGTGCGTTGCGACCGAGTAGCTCAAGGAGTAGTAGATGCCTACGTAAACATGGGAGATGCCATCAAAGTGCCTATTATTGTGCGTTTGCAAGGAACCAATGCCGAGATTGCCAAAGAATTAATAGACAATTCAGGCATGCCCATCTTATCAGCTGTAGAATTCCAAGAAGCAGCCGATCAAGTGCAAAAAGCCTTACAAGGGTAATATTTCCCTTTTATACAAATAAAAAAGTCCTGTGTAATCAGGACTTTTTGTTTTTACCGTTGTTGAATTTTACTTTTTCAACCACTTGAACTTTAGCTACGGGTTTCTTTTCTCTAGATTTGGGATTAGACGCCTTTTTCACGCCACTAGATTTGACATTGCCATATGATTTTTTAGTATCGGTTTTGGGGCTAGGTTTGAACTCGGCTCTCGAAGCAAAATTGGCTTTTACCGGAATCTCGGCCTTGTGTTGGGCCAATACCTCGTTGGGGTTTTTTGGATTTTCTTTGGTGCCTCGCAAATGAATCACCAGGCCATTCAAGAAATTGCGCAACACTTGGTCGCCGCATTCCATAAAATCAGCGTGGTCGGCGTTGCGAAAAATATTGCCAATTTCGCCTTTGGACATTCTAAAATCAACCAAAGCCAAAATGTCTATAATTTGATCGTCTCGCAGCATCAAGGCCACGCGTAGTTTTTTGAATATGTCGTTGTTATTCACGGGTATATAGTTAGGAGTTATGAATTATGAGTTAGGAAAATTATTAATTATTAATTTTTCATTATTAATTACAGAAGCCAAAGGTAGGCTTTTACAAATCCATCGCGCCATAATTTTTCGTTGTGTTGACCACCGGGTACAATTTTAAGTTTGTTGAGATTCAAACAATAACAGCGTTTTTCGTTGATGGCATACTCCAATCGCTTAATGTCGCGCACCATACTTTCACTTTCTTTATCGCCGCAAAGCAAATACACTTTCGCTTTAAACTCAGGTAGCGCCTTGAGATCGGTATAAATTTGTTCTGAAAACCACAACGAAGGGGAGAAAACCCCGGCTTTACCAAACACTTCTGGGTGTTTCATCACGGCATACAAAGAGACCAATCCACCCAAGGAACTACCCAAAATACAGGTGTTTTTGGGTTCGGGTTTGGTTCGGTAGTTTTTGTCGATTTCGGGTTTTAAGGTGTAGATGATAAAGTCCAAGTAGGCTTCCGCCTTGCCGCCACCGTATTGTTCGTTTTTGTAGGGGGTGAGTTCTTCTAGGCGTTTTTCATTGCCGTGTTCGATGCCCACTACGATCACTTGTGCGTTGAGGCTGTCGAGTTTCTCGTCGATGTTCCATTCGCCAGCATAGGATGTTTTGGCATCAAAGAGGTTTTGCGCATCGTGAACGTATAATACCGGAAAGCGTTTTTTACTTTGGGTATAGTTTGCTGGGGTGTAAATCCAAATTTTGCGCTGGGTATGATGAACGCTATCGGCAAGCATTACAGTCGATACGTTTTTGGAAACGGTATTGGATTGCGCAAAGGTTATACCAAAACTGCCCAAAAGAAAGAGACCAAAACAAATAAAGTGATTCATCTATAGTTGTTTTTGTAAAGCGCTAATCTCATCTCTATATTGTGCCGCTTTCATAAAGTCAAGCGCTTTGGCAGCTTGTTCCATGGCTTTGCGTTTTTCGCGGATACGTTTGTCTACTTCTGCTTTAGTTAAATATTCAATTTCAGGTTCTGCTGCTTTTGGGGATTCCCAACCCAATTCGGCATCGATGAGTGGGTTTTTGGTAAAGGCACTTTCGATTTTCTTCGACAAGGCCTGCGGCACCAACCCGTGATCGGTATTGAATTGCATTTGTTTATTGCGGCGGTAGGTCGTTTCATCAATTGTTTTTTGCATGCTCACCGTAATTTTATCGGCATACAAAATGGCTTTTCCATTCAAGTTACGGGCCGCACGGCCAATGGTTTGGGTCAACGAACGGTGGCTGCGCAAAAACCCTTCTTTGTCGGCATCTAATATGGCCACCAACGAAACTTCCGGTAAGTCCAATCCTTCGCGCAGTAAATTCACCCCAATCAATACATCAAATAAGCCTTTGCGCAAATCTTGCATGATTTCAATGCGTTCTAAGGTATCCACTTCCGAGTGAATGTAGCGGCAGCGAATGCTCACCTTTGTCAAGTATTTTGCCAATTCTTCGGCCATGCGTTTGGTTAAAGTCGTTACCAATACGCGTTCATCAAGTTCTGCCCGCTGCTGAATTTCCTCAATCAAATCATCAATCTGATTCAAACTTGGGCGAATTTCAATCACCGGATCTAAGAGTCCTGTAGGTCTTATCACTTGTTCAACCACCACGCCCATTGATTTTTGCAATTCGTAATCGGCAGGTGTGGCCGAGACATAAATCACTTGGTTTTGCATGGCTTCAAACTCCTCAAATTTTAAGGGTCTATTGTCCATGGCTGCGGGCAAGCGGAATCCGTAATCCACCAAATTCACTTTACGGCTGCGGTCACCGCCATACATAGCGTGTACCTGCGAAATGGTCACGTGGCTTTCGTCTACCACCATCAAAAAATCTTTGGGAAAGTAATCCAGCAAACAAAACGGGCGCGTGCCGGGTTCTCGGCCGTCCAAATAGCGCGAATAGTTTTCAATGCCCGAGCAATAGCCCAGTTCGCGAATCATTTCCAAGTCAAAATTGGTGCGTTCTTCTAGGCGTTTGGCTTCCAAATGTTTGCCAATTTCTTTAAAATAATCCACTTGTTTCACCAAATCTTGTTGAATTTCCCAGATGGCATTTTGAAGCACATCGGGCGAGGTCACAAACATATTGGCGGGGTAGATGGTCAATTTGTCAAATTTTTCAATTACTGCAGCGGTTTTTACATCAAAGCGTTCAATTTCTTCAATTTCATCGCCAAAAAAATGAATCCGAAAGGCATCATCCGCATAACTGGGATACACTTCAACGGTATCGCCTTTGATTCGGAAGCTTCCGGGATTAAATTCAGCTTCGGTGCGCGAATACAAACTTTGCACCAGCTGTTTCAGCAATTTCGTGCGCGAAATCACCTGATCCCGTTCTATGGCAATCACATTTTTTTGAAACTCTATCGGGTTTCCAATTCCGTATAAACAGGAAACAGAAGCCACCACCAATATATCGCGACGGCCGGAAAGGAGCGAAGCGGTGGTGCTTAATCGCATTTTTTCCAGCTCTTCGTTGATCGATAAATCTTTTTCAATAAAGACGCCTGTTACCGGCATAAAGGCCTCGGGTTGGTAGTAGTCGTAGTAAGAAACAAAATATTCTACGGCATTGTTCGGGAAAAATTGCTTGAATTCCGAATACAATTGCGCGGCCAAGGTTTTGTTGTGCGCCAAGACCAAAGTAGGGCGTTGTACTTCTTGAATCACATTGGCCACCGTAAAGGTTTTTCCTGAGCCCGTTACACCCAATAAGGTCTGAAATTCATCACCCGCTAGGATGCCTTGCGCGAGCTTTTGAATGGCTTGCGGTTGATCGCCTTTTGGCTTGTAATCGGATACGACTTCGAATTTCATGTGTTGTTCATAACGTTTGGACGGCTAATTTACAACTATAATTAGCAATATATTTGGGAATCTTATTGTGCTAATGTTCAAAATGATAAAATAATTATAAAAGAACATCCGTTGGTAGAATATAAATTATTTTAGCGGTTCTAAATGTGATTTGGCTTTCATTTTGGGTATGAAAAAGTATTTTATTCTAGCGGTTTATTGTTTGTTTGCCCCAAATGTATGGGCGCAATATGAATTTACAACGCCTAGTAACGCCATTCCAGCGGCTAAAACGCCCACTGCCCCCAAGGTATTTACTCCATCTGTCTTTTCTCCGAGCTTACCTTCAACCACGAAGTCGTCCTCTATTATGGAGAAGAATAGCATGCAATTTAGTAATCCCAATACATTCGCAAAGCCAGGCGATGTCTATAAAGATAAATTAAACCGCAAGCCCGAAGGCGATGATTTTCGCATCTACCGCAAAAACCAATTTTTGGGAGAATACACTGCCAAAGCTGAAACCGTTCGAATCAGCTGCCGGGATTTTGGTGAAGTTGATGGCGATGAAATTCGCATCTGGGTGAATGGAAAAATAATGATCGAACGCATATTTCTCACGAGTGATTACCGTGGAATTGATTTGGGACTCATTAAAGGATTCAATAAAGTTGATTTTGAGGCCATCAACCAAGGCGAATCCGGACCCAATACAGCCGAGTTTCAAGTCTATGATGATAAAGGTCAGCTAATTTCAGCCAACCAATGGAATTTAGCTACCGGATTTAAAGCCAGTATCATCATAATCAAAAACGAATAAGCTATTCTACAGTGTAGGCTTGTTCCACAACTTCAGCCATACTAAAGTAACCCAAGGGGTAGTTATCTGCATTACTCGTATTCACAATATTTCCGCGTACGGTTGCTGCTGGTGTTGAAAAAGGTCCTCCGCCATTGTTTCCAGAAAAGGTAGTCACAATTTTCATGTAATTCATGTAGCGTTGAGAGATGCGGGCCAATCGCACATTAACGATATCTCCAGCAACCAAGTCTTCGTTGCGGTAAAAATCAAACACCTGATTCCCTTGAAAAAACGCATCGTCTGTAGCCGAGTATTCAGGAATAGCTGATCGGTTGCTTTTAATCCGTACCAAATAAAAATCGTCACGATCAGCCGGATCGGTAAAAAATGTTTTAATATCAATACTGGTTCCGCCTCCACCAATTTGCGGCTGGGTTTCCTGCTCTATCTTATCAATTACTGGAACCGATTGAAGTATTTCAGTAGCCGTATAGGTCTGTCCGTTGTAGTTTACAGTTAATGTGTAGGTTTCATCTAATACCGTTTCAAAATTGGTGCATTCGTAGGTGCCTGTATTTTCGATTTCTACAAATTCAAATACCAATCCAGCTGCTGTGGTGATAGACACATTGGCACCCGAAATTACAGGAGTTTGCGTGGCGTAATACGAAGCGGTTGTGGATAGTTTGATGCGTTGTGTGCTGAGCGGAACACCCTTTTTGCAGGCAATTGATGCGTCAATTACCAATCGAACTGGCGCGGTATCTAAGGGTACATTGACCACTTTTTCACAACCATATAAGGAGAATATGAAAACGCTAAGAAAAACAAGTGATTTTTTCATGGGATTAAAATTTAAGGTTGTAGCTAATACCGGGAACCATACCAAATATGGAGGTTTGTATGGCTTCGTTTGCACCCGTTTGCACATTTTGTCTAAAACTCATCGAGGCCGCATTGAAGCGGTTGTATACATTGTAAATGCTAAATACCCACTCGGAGTACCACGATCTGCCTTTGTTTGATTTTGGTATCAAAGTAGCCGAAAGATCCAAGTGATGATACAACGGCAATCTATTTTCATTCCGTAAACCAAAAATAGGAATGTTGATGTCTTGGTATTGATACTGCCCGTTGGGGTAGGTGACGGGTTGTCCCGATTGCAAGGCAAAATTGGCGCCAAAACTCCATTTTTCACTGTATTTAAAACTTGAAGTTACAGCCAGGTTATGTGTTTTATCATATACGGAGGCATACCAATTGCCTTGATTTATTCCTGGTTCGGCCGCAGTTCTTCCGGGTGTTTGTTGTTCCGATCGCGAGAGCGTATACGAAATCCAACCGGTCAATTGGCCTTCATTTTTTCGAAGGAGTAATTCCAATCCATACGCCCTAATTTTACCATTAAGTATCACTTGTTCTATTGCCTCGTTGGCAATTAAATTGGCGCCATCAATATAATCAATTCGGTTTTTTACGTGTTTAATGTAGGTTTCAACTTCTAGTGAATAGGCATTGTTTTGTAAATTTCGAAAGTAACCAATGGCCCATTGATCAGCGATTTGTGGTTGAATAAATGAATCACTGGGTGTCCAAATGTCCAAAGGCGTAGGCGATGAGGTGTTGGAAATGAGTTGAAGGTATTGTGCCATGCGATTGAAACTGGCTTTTACAGAAGAATTCGCGTTGAGCTCCAAAGACAAGGCCGCACGTGGTTCCCAATTGGCATATTGAGCTACAGTTTGGTTGCTGTTGTAGTAGGTAGTTCCCGTAGGTGTTGCTTTTTCATACAATTGTAATTCTGAATTGAAAATAACGGGCTGGTTATTGGCGTAATTGCGAATGTTAGCTGCGCCTAGGCGGTAAAACGCACTGTACCGTAGACCGTAATTCACCGTTAGTTTTTCACTCAATTGCTGCTCAGCTTCGATGTAAACGGCCGGTTCAAAGGCTTTTTTCTTTTCGAGTTGACGGGAATTAATGCCCGAGTCAGTTCCAATTGGTTTTAAGGTGCCAGGATTAAAATCGTAGTAAATTGCATTCACCCCATAACTCAGCTTTAGCCGATCGGAAATATAATTTTTGAAATCGTATTTAAAATTGTAGTTCTTGATGCCAGAATCCCATTGAAAACCAATAAAATCTAAGGTAAGTCCGTAGTAATATTCACTGTAGATAAGCGATAAGTTGGAGAATAATTTATTCGAAAACAAGTGATTCCAACGCATATTTAAGGTTGCGTTTCCGTATTGGTTTTCAAATTGGTTCTTGATCCGAAACACATCTCGTCCAAAATAGCCAGAAGCATACAAGTGGTTGATGCTGTCCAATTGGTAATGCAATTTGGTGTTCAGATCATAAAAATAGGCCGCATTGTCTTTTTGGTCCTCCGAAAATTTTAAAAATAAATGGGCGTATGATCCGCGACCTCCCACCAAAAAAGACCCTTTGTCTTTTACAATTGGGCCTTCGGCCAATAATCTACTGGTGATTAATCCAATCCCACCATTTAGCTGAAACTTCTTGCTGTTTCCGTCTTTTTGATAAATTTCCAATACAGAGGCCGCTCTTCCCCCAAATCGAGCTGGAATTCCACCTTTGTAGAGTTTAAGATCCTTTATTGCATCGGGGTTAAATACGGAGAAAAATCCAAATACATGCGAAGAATTGTAGATGGTAGCTTCATCCAGTAAAATTAAATTTTGATCAGCGCCCCCACCACGTACATTAAATCCCGACGATCCTTCGCCCGCATTGGTCACTCCAGGGAGCAATAATATGGATTTCAGTACATCGACTTCACCCAAAACGACAGGCATGCCTTTTATTGTGGCCATCGAGAGTTTATTTACACTCATTTCGGGTTTGCGAATATTGGTGCTTACGCGGTTTTCAGACACAACAACTTCTTGTAACTGCACTTCTGTAGGCACAAGCGAGAGGTTGAGCTTCTTATCTTGTACTAAGTTTATTGATTGAATCTCAGCTTTGTAGCCCATGTTTTCAAAGCGCAAGTTGTGAACTCCAGCGGGCAACGAAAGGGAATAAAAGCCGTATTCATTGGTAGTCGTACCTTTTTTAGATGTTTCATCATAGATGCTTACACCAATTAAGGTTTCGTTGCTTTTCGCGTCAGTGATGGTGCCGCTTACAGTTTTTTTCTCTTGCGCAACTGCTGCGGTTGCAACAAATAGAAAAGCAAATAAATAAGATAATATATTGTTCATACGGGGTAAATCAGGCTGCAAAATTGAGGATTTTTTCAGAATAATTAGGCCGTACACCTGTTAATTCAATTATAATAAAAAAAGGCAATCCAGAACTGAATTGCCTTTGTAAGAGAAGTTTATGGTGTTTAAGCCAATTTGAGATCTAAATTTTCCCGAATGGCTTCCAAGAAATCTTGTGTGGTTAAGTAATCGGCGCTGGTTAATCCTTCTGGTTTTACCAACATGGCCAAATCTTTGGTCATTTTTCCGCTTTCAACCGTATCAATACACACTTGCTCTAAGGTGTGGCAAAAGTTGATTAATTCGGCATTGTTGTCCAATTTACCGCGGTGCTCCAAACCTCTGGTCCATGCAAAAATGGAAGCAATAGGATTGGTAGAAGTAGCACGACCTTTTTGGTGTTCGCGGTAGTGACGCGTTACAGTTCCATGAGCTGCTTCGGCTTCAACTGTTTTTCCGTCAGGTGTAACCAATACGGATGTCATCAACCCCAACGAACCAAATCCTTGCGCAACCGTATCCGATTGTACATCACCGTCGTAATTTTTACAAGCCCATACAAATCCGCCGTTCCACTTCATGCACGAAGCAACCATGTCGTCAATTAAACGGTGCTCGTAAATAATACCATTGGCTTCAAAATCAGCTTTGTAGTGTTGTTGGTAAACTTCTTCGAAAATGTCTTTGAAACGTCCGTCATAGGCTTTTAGGATGGTGTTTTTGGTTGATAAGTACAAAGGCCATTTTTTAGTCAAGGCCATTTGGAAAGACGAATGCGCAAACCCGTAAATGCTTTCGTCGGTATTGTACATGGACATCGCCACACCATTTCCTTCAAAGTTGTACACTTCCCAGGTTTGGGTTTCACCCGCCTCGTTGGTGAAGCTCATGGTTAATGTACCTTTGCCTTTGATTACCGTATCGGTGGCTTTGTATTGGTCACCAAATGCGTGGCGGCCAATCACAATTGGTTTGGTCCAACCTTGCACATAACGCGGTACGTTACTCATGATAATTGGTTCACGAAAAACCGTTCCTCCCACAATGTTTCGGATGGTTCCATTGGGAGACTTCCACATTTTAGAAAGGTTAAATTCTTTTACGCGTTCCTCATCGGGAGTAATGGTAGCGCATTTAATTCCTACGTTATATTTTTTAATCGCTTCGGCAGAATCAATGGTAATTTGATCTTTGGTTGCCTCACGGCTTTCCATGCCTAAGTCAAAATATTTGATGTCTAAATCCAAATAAGGGAGTATTAATTTGTCTTTAATAAACGCCCATATAATTCGTGTCATTTCATCGCCGTCCAATTCAACAATCGGATTGGCTACTTTAATCTTTGCCATAAAAGTGCTTGTGGTTTAAGTATTATTTAGTGGCGCAAATGTAACAAACGATTTCGTATTTATAAAAAGCTGCTTCTGAAGTTTTCTACTATTTCGATTGAATTGTCAAATTGATAACCAAACAACCCAAAAAAATGAATATGACAATTTGCGTTCAATTTATTGCAAAAAAAATAGCCCTCCGTGTGGAAGGCTATGGTATGGAGAAGAGACAGTAAACTATCTTCTTTTATCTCTAATTTTGGCTTTTTTACCAGTAAGTTCTCTAAAGTAGAAGATACGAGCTCTACGTACGTGACCTTTTTTGTTGATTTCAATTTTTTGTAAAGCCGGTAAATTTACTGGGAAGATACGCTCTACACCAATTGCACCCGACATTTTACGAATGGTAAATGTTTCAGTTGTTCCAGAACCTCTACGTTGAATAACAACACCTTTAAAAAACTGTGTTCTTGTTTTTTCACCCTCTTTAATTTCGTAGTACACGGTGATTGTATCTCCAGCTCCGAAATCAGGGAAATCTTTTTTAGCAACTAATTCGCTTTGTACGAATTTCATTAAATCTGCCATGATAATCTTATTTACTTATGGTTGAACTCAGAGCAACATACACGGTTTTCGCCAGAGGTTGGTCTAATGTGGGCGCAAATTTAAATAATAATTAATAATTTACAATGAAAAATTAAGAATTTTTTCCAGATGTAAACGCCTCATTATTAATCCTTAACTATTAATTATTCATTGAGCAAGTCGGGTCGTCTATTTTTGGTGTGTTCAAACGCTTTGTCTTCCCGCCATTTGTCAATTTTGGCTGCATGTCCACTCAATAATACTTCTGGAACTTTGTGTCCTTTATAATCGGCAGGACGGGTGTAAATGGGTCCCGATAATAAATTGTCTTGAAAACTATCCGTCAGGGCTGAGGTTTCGTCGCTTAATACACCCGGAATCAATCGAATCAAGGCATCACTCAACACCAAGGCGCCCAGTTCGCCGCCACTCAGTACATAATCTCCGATGGAAATTTCTTTGGTAATAAATAAGTCGCGTGCGCGCTGATCTACGCCTTTGTAATGTCCACACAAGATGATGATGTTTTGATACATCGACATGGTATTGGCCATTTTTTGATTCAGTGTTTCACCATCGGGACTCATGTAGATGATTTCGTCGTAGTCGCGTTGGCTTTTGAGTGCGGTTATGCAATCGTCAATAGGCTGCACTGTCATGACCATGCCAGCTCCGCCACCAAACGGATAATCGTCTACACTTTTTTGTTTGTTGGTGGTGTAGTCACGCAAGTTGTGAAAATGCACCTCTACCAAGCCTTTGTCTATGGCGCGTTTCATGATCGAGGCCTCAAACGGACTTCGCAGTAATTCAGGCAAAACGGTAATGATGTCGATGCGCATAGGGCTATTTTTCTGCACGCAAAGATATCATTATTCTGTATTCATTACGCATACACTATGGGGCTATTCACGCTTACCATTTTATATTTTTCGGCCAACATTTGCAAAAGAATGCCATTATAAATGCGAAGCATTCATCGAACATTCATAAAAATAAATGGGATGTAAATCGGGGCTAGGGCAATAGTTACTTTTTGTTTCCTACAATTGCATAGACCATTGGAATCTTATTTTCGAAGGCCTTAATTCGGAATTTTCCTTGTTCAAATTCCTCGGTTTCGTTAAAGCAATTGTATGGCGAATAATTATATTCGTTGAATGTGTTAATTTCAATTCCGCTTTTTATCAACGCATTCAGTAGTTCTGAAATCGAATGATTCCAAGAAATGGTCTGGGTTTCAATAGGAGCCTCCCGCTCGGCATAGGTTCCGTTTTCGGTTTCATAGATGGGTTCCACATTAAAATAACTGTAAAATACGTGTTTAAAATCATTGTCGTACATCCAAACAACCGGATGAAAATCGGCCATTACAAACAGTCCGTCGGGTTTTAAGAAATGCGCAACAATTTCGGCCCATTTAGTCAAATCAGGCAGCCAACCAATGGTTCCATAGCTTGTAAATACCACATCAAATTTTTCGTCCAACTGTACGGGGGTATCATACAAATCACAACATATAAAAGTAGCGTCAATATTGAGTTTTTTGGCCAGCGTTTGAGCGTGTTCAATGGCCTTATCCGAAAAATCAACACCCGTCACTTGAGCTCCAAGCCGAGCCAATGAAAAGGTATCTTGTCCAAAATGGCACTGCAGATGCAGTACTTTTTTGTGATTTAAGTCGCCCAATAATTCCAGTTCAATGGATTGTAACGAAGATTTTCCGGCCAGAAAACCAGGAACATCATAAAATTCGGAATCCAGGTGAATGTCTGCTTTTTTGTTCCAAGTTTGTTTGTTGATTGCAATATAATCGGGTAGTTTATTCATTCTAATTCAATGCTTAACAATTAGCGGTAACCAATACCAGTATTTTAAATTTTATCCACAATATTATATTAAATTTGCCACACATTTTTAATTTCACAGTATGGAACACGGAATATATGCAAAATTCAATACCTCAAAAGGAGCTATTGTTGTAAAATTGACACACGATTTAACGCCAGGAACAGTTGGAAACTTTGTAGGCTTGGCTGAAGGTCAACTAGAAAATACAGCCAAACCAATGGGAACACCCTATTATGATGGATTAAAATTTCACCGGGTAATTCCCGATTTTATGATCCAAGGAGGCTGCCCACAAGGAATTGGATCGGGCGGACCAGGATATAGTTTTGACGATGAATTTCACCCCAGCCTTAAACACGATAAACCCGGCGTATTGTCAATGGCCAATTCAGGACCTGCTTCTAATGGATCACAGTTTTTCATTACGCATGTGCCTACCAATTGGTTAGACAATAAACATACTGTTTTTGGACATGTAGTTGAGGGTCAAGATGTAGTTGATGCGGTGGCGCAAGGCGATTTAATCGAAACAATCGAAATCATTCGCGAAGGCGACGAAGCCAAAAAATGGAATGCAATTGAAGCCTTTCGCGTTTTTGAAGGCGCTCGTGCCAAGAAAGAAGCCGAAGCTCGTGCCGCAGCCGAGGAAGCTATGGAAAAATTAGCTGCCGGATTTGATAAAACAGCAAGTGGATTGCGTTACAAAATGATCCAAAAAGGATCGGGCAAAAAAGCCGAAAATGGCAAAACCGTTTCGGTGCATTATTCGGGTTCTTTAGAAAACGGAAAAGTATTTGATTCGTCGTATTCGCGCAAAAAACCAATTGAATTTCCGTTGGGAATGGGCAATGTAATTGAAGGTTGGGACGAAGGAATTGCGTTGTTGCAAGTGGGTGATAAAGCCCGTTTTGTGATCCCATCGCATTTGGGTTATGGATCGCGAGGAGCAGGTGGTGTTATTCCGCCTAATGCAACCTTGATTTTTGATGTAGAATTAATGGATGTTAAATAAATACCGAATGACCATGAAAAATATAAATATCAGTCCTTGTGTAGTTGTTGCCTTTTTTGGAATAGTAATTTTGGCATGTTCTAGCCCAAAAGCCAAAGTAGCTTCGGCAGCTGCCAATGAAAAAGCAACCGTTTCAACTACAGCTACACCAAAATTGGCTTTAGTTCCTCTTGATGAAAAAGGAAACATAATTCCAGTTGATCCGAGAATTAAAGAAAAAAACCTAGTGAACCGAATGACTATGTTAACCGATGCCGAATTGAAAGGAAAAGATCTATATGATACTAGATGCGCTGAATGCCATGATTTGCCTCGCCCCCAAGAATACAATAAGGAGAAGTGGGCCATAATTTTAGATCGTATGAAAGATAAAGCGCAATTAGATGATGCTTCATTTAATTTGGTACGGATGTATACGGATATCTATTTTGAAAATTAGTTCTGAAACAAATACCTGAAAATAAAAAAGTCCCGCTATTTGCGGGACTTTTTTATTAAATATCGTCAAAATCTATATCAGTAAAATTTGAAGTACTGGGTGTATCCTCGTTGGCTACCGATTTTTCATCGTAATACTCTTTTTTGAAATCACGTTGATGGCGTTCTGAGATTACTTCTTCACCTTTATGATTCAGCACATAAGACGTCATGTCTTCTAAAATTTCTGCGAAGGCAGCAAAATCCTCTTTGTACAAATAGATTTTATGTTTTTTAAAATGAAAGGAACCGTCTTCTTCGGTAAATTTTTTGCTTTCGGTAATTGTGATGTAATAATCATCCGCTTTGGTTGCGCGAACATCAAAAAAATAGGTGCGACGGCCGGCGCGTAATACTTTGGAATAAATTTCTTCCTTGTCTAGCATGTCGTGTTCTCTCATAGTCTCGAACTCTATTGGTGAATTTTACCACCCAAAAATGGGAAAAATTGTATTACAAAACAACAATTAAATTAAATCTTTTTCAGAAAGTTGTTTGGCATACAAGTCTGCGTAATATCCATTTTTGTTTAGTAATTGATTATGAGTTCCTTGTTCAATTATTTGCCCTTCGTCTAGTATAATAATGTGGTTGGCATTTTTGGCCGAGGACACGCGATGGCTCACAATTAGTGTGGTTTTATCTTGGCAAAACGACAGTAGATTGGATAAAATAAGCTCTTCGGTTTCGGTGTCTACGGCTGATAAACAATCGTCCAAGAGTAATATTTCGGCATCTTTAATCATGGCTCGCGCTATCGAAACCCGTTGTTTTTGTCCACCCGATAAGGTTATGCCACGTTCGCCCAAAATGGTGTCGTATTGATTTGCAAATTGCATAATGTTGTCGTGCACAATTGCTTGTTTGGCCGCCTCAATTACCTCTTGATCTGTTGCATTTTCGTTGCCAAATTTGATGTTGTTTTTAATCGAATCTGAAAATAAAAAAGCATCTTGAGGAACACATGCGATGCTGTTTCTCAAATCAAATAGATTTAACTCCTTGGTGTTTACTCCGTCAATTTCAATGGTCCCATCGGTGGTGTCATAAAGACGGCTAATGAGAGAAAGAATTGTCGATTTGCCGGATCCCGTTTTACCTAATATGGCTAAAGTCTCTCCTTTTTTAACTGTAAATGTAATGCCTTTCAAGGCCTTTATTTTGGTGTCGTTGTAGGTAAAATGCACATTGTTAAACACAATATTTCCGTCAATAATAGAACGATTTGGGTTGGTGTTTTGAATGTCGGGTTTAATTTTTAAAAATTCGTTAATGCGTTTTTGAGATGCCTCGGCTTCTTGCACCATGCTCGAAATCCATCCCAATGAGGCCACAGGCCAGGTGAGCATGTTTACATATAAGATAAATTCAGCAATGGTTCCAATACTGCTGATGCTGCCTTCGATATACATTTTACCTCCAAAGTAAATCACAACCAAGTTACTCACGCCAATAAGGGCAAGCATCAACGGTCCAAATATGGCCTGAATTTTGGCCAATTGTAAACTTTTTGTTTTGCTTTCTACCGACAATTCTTGCATTGCTTCTTGTTGTTGAGCTTCAAGCGAATACGCTTTAATGACCCGTACACCAGAAAACACCTCTTGACTAAAACTTGATACTTTTGACAAGTATTGTTGAAAGGTGGTACTGCGTTTGTTGATTTCGGTACTGAGTTTAAATATCGCATACGACAATATCGGGAGCGGCAAAAGCGTATACAAAGTCAATTTGGGTGAAACGGCATACATATATCCAATCACAACAGTAAACCGAATGCCTGTGTTTATGGCATACATTACGGCTGGGCCCACATACATCCGTACTTTGCTCACGTCTTCGCTAATGCGGTTCATTAAATCGCCGGTGCGGTTTTGTTTGTAGAAATTTTGTGAGAGGTTCTCGTATTGGGTAAACACCTCGTTTTTTAAATCAAATTCTATGTGACGCGACATAACAATTAAGGTTTGTCGCATTAAGAAGGTTAAAAATCCAGCCACAATGGTGGTGGCAATAATCAGTAAAATGTTGTGAATCAGTTCATTTTGAATTACTTCAGCTGAGCTATTGTTTTTTGCAAATGCCTCAATCGACTGAAAGGATTTACTGATGAGTTTGGGAGTAAATAGCGAAAAGATTTGCGCCACAATGGTAATTACAATTCCCAATAAAAAGCTGAATTTATATTTTACAAAATATTTATTTAAATAGTAAAGTTCTTTCATGAATTGGGGAATTCGTATTGTAATTATATAATACTTAGTGTTAATTAATGACGAATTGTGTATTTTGATTTACAAGTATACATCCAATAAAATTGCATATTATTTGATATTAAACTGTGAATCGTATTGAATATTGATTTAAATACTATTTTTGCACCGACTTTTTAATAATGTCGCAAATTTAATTTCAATTCTCGAATGACAACAACGCTAGTACAAGCTACTGAATTAAAAAAAGTTGACCCCGTTTTTGGACAACTTTCTTTTGACAATCACGAACAAATTGTTTTTTGCCACGACAAAGATACTGGATTAAAAGCAATAATAGGAGTACATAATACGGTATTAGGACCAGCTTTGGGCGGAACCCGAATGTGGAAATACAACAACGAATGGGAAGCGCTCAACGATGTTTTGCGTTTGTCACGAGGTATGACCTATAAATCGGCTATTTCAGGCTTGAATTTAGGAGGAGGAAAAGCAGTAATTATTGGTGATTCCAAAGCAGATAAAACCCCTGAACTCATTACCAAATTTGGCCAATATGTTCACTCGTTGAGCGGAAAATACATAACCGCTGAAGACGTTGGAACCACTACCCCAGATATGGATTTAATTCGTCAAGTAACCCCTTATGTTACCGGAATTTCAGAATCAATTGGAGGTTCTGGCAATCCGTCGCCTGTTACGGCTTATGGCGTGTTTATGGGTATGAAAGCTGCGGCTAAACATCAATATGGTTCGGATAATTTGGCAGGAAAAAAAGTTCTTGTACAAGGGATTGGCCATGTGGGAGAAACCTTGGTGATGCATTTGGTGCAAGCGGGTGCTGAGGTTCAAATTACAGACATTAACGAAGCTCGACTAGCAGAGCTACAAGCAAAATATGGTGTGCACATATTCCGTGGGGACGATTTGTATGCTGCCGATGTTGACATTTATGCGCCTTGTGCCTTGGGAGCTACTATTAACGACGAGACCATTTATAAATTAAAGGCCAAAGTAATTGCTGGAGCTGCCAATAATCAATTGGCAAATGAGGAAATTCACGGGAAAATTTTACAAGAACGAGGTATTTTGTATGCCCCCGATTTCTTGATCAACGCCGGCGGAATCATCAATGTATATGGCGAGATTGCCGGTTACGGAAAAGATGAAGCATTACGCCGTACCGAGAACATCTACAACACCACTTTAGAGATTTTTAGCTTGGCAGCAGCACAACACAAAACAACCTACCAAGCGGCTTTGTGGTTGGCTGAAAATCGAATTGCGGAAAAGAAAAAAGAAACAGCCAAATAATTTTTGGTTGTTTTTTTTATTGTTAATTTCGCCCACGCGTTCCAATTGTTGAACGTATAATTCAGTAAAGTTCTTATCCGTGTTAAACAGAAGACATATCCGTGTAAAAGTAATGCAGACCATCTATGCGATGCACCAAAACGGTTCCGATCAAGTAGAGAAGGAGCAACGCTTTTTGCTCAACAGCATTGACATCATTCAAGATTTATACCTCATGATGCTCTCAGCTTTAATTGAATTAGGAATCAAAGAAGCGGAGTATTTGCAACGCGCAAGTCAAAAACATTTGGCTACAGCTGCTGAGCGCAACCCCAATTACAAATTTGTAAACAATGCTGTGATTCAGTTGCTGTCAAAAAGCGAGTTACTTCAACAAGCGGTTGATAAACGTAAAGTTAATCACTGGAAACTAAACGACGATTATATTTTAGTGCTTTTAGAAGCCACCAAATCAGCGCAATTGTATCAGTCATACATGGATGAACCCACCACTTCATTTGCATCCGATCGTGATTTTATCGTGGCTTTATTTACCGAGGTAATAGCGCCAAACGAAAAATTATATGCCCATCTTGAAGACCTCAAGCTCACCTGGATCGATGATATTCCGGTAGTAAATACCTACATCGTGAAACAGCTAACGGGACTTAATTCAGCCGATCAACAACTAAAACTTCCTAAAAATTACCGCGATCCAGAAGACCAAGAATTTGCCGAACAGTTGTTTAAAAAAACCGTGTTGAATGAGGTCGAGTTGGCAACGTACTTTAGTGATAAAACCCCCAATTGGGATATAGATCGTATAGCTGAAGTGGATACCATTATCCTGAAAATGGCCATCTGTGAATTGTTGCATTTTTCGTCCATTCCGGTAAAAGTTACCTTAAATGAATACCTAGAAATTGCCAAAGAATATTCTACACCCAAAAGCAGCATCTTTATCAACGGAATTCTAGACAATTTGGTCAAGGAATTTCAATCAACTGGTAAAATGCAAAAAATAGGAAGAGGATTAATTTAAATTAGAGCATATGAAAATCAAAACACTTTTTATTTTTCTAATTCTACTGGGCATAACTGCCTGTAAGAATGACAATGTGGTCTCAAAAATCGACCCAAATGCACAAGATGTTCCGATGGTATCTGAAGATCAATTGCATCCTGAAGCCAATATTGGTCCAGCTCCATCAACTGAGGTAAAGGCGCCAGCTGTTACCAATGGACAATATCCCGTGATGCAGTTTGAAACCCCAACACACGATTTTGGTAAAATCAAAGCCGGTGATAAAGTGTCCTATGATTTTAAATTCACCAACACAGGTACAGGCGATTTAGTCATTGCCAATGCGGTAGGTTCTTGTGGATGTACCGTTCCCGAGTACCCCAAAGAACCCGTTTCGCCAGGTAAATCAGGCGTGATGAAGGTTACCTTTAATTCGGCTGGAAAATCGGGTATGCAACAAAAAACGGTGACCATTACCACCAATACCAAAGCACAAAAAGAACAATTAATTATAAAAGCGGCCATCACACCACAAAGTGGGTTAGTGGGGCATTAAAACTCAATTACTATGGAACAAGTACAACAATTTTTACCGTTTATTTTAATGTTTGTGGTGATCTATTTTTTTATGATCCGTCCACAGCAAAAACGCGTGAAACAAGAAAAACAATTTGAAGCCGATTTAAAAGTAGGCGACAAAATTGTAACCAAAAGTGGTATACACGCTAAAATTTCAGAATTAAATGACAGCACCATCATTATTGAAACCATGGCAGGTAAACTCAAAATGGAGCGTTCGGCTATTTCAATGGAAATGTCGGCGGCATTAAATAAAGCCAAATAGTCTATTTCGACTAATCAAAAAAAGCAACCTATAGTGGTTGCTTTTTTTATGGTCTATACATTTTATACTAAAGTAAAATTAGTTTGATTCTTCTACTGCAATCGCCTCGTGAATGTATTGCAAAATAAGTGATTCATTGATTTCGTCTTGTTTTGTAAAACGCCATTGACGCAAGTTTTTGGTCTTGCCCTCTTGGGCATTTATGAGCACTTGCGATTCATCAGTTAGGGCAGCACCGTTAAAAAACCAAAGGGTAAAAAAGTGCTTAAATCCGGCTATTCCCAAAATGTTTTTGCCGTTGAATGTAAACACAGGCATGCCCCATTTGGTAGTTTGTTCCAACTTTGTTTGCTGAATTATTAGCATCAACTGGTCTAATTCGGTAGTCCAATTTCCCGATTTGTCCCAAAGGTGTTTTTTTACTTCCTCAGCCATATTTTTACTTTTTCGAAAAGTCAGTAGTGGCTGTCAATTGGGCAATTTGCACAATCACCTCAACTGCCTTTTGCATACTTTCTACCGGCAAGTATTCGTATTTACCGTGAAAGTTATGTCCGCCAGCAAAAATGTTGGGGCAGGGTAACCCCATATACGATAATCGGCTGCCATCGGTACCGCCTCGAATCGGTTTAATGAGTGGCGTGATACCCAAATTGCGCATGGCTTGTTCGGCCAAATCAACAATGTGCATTACAGGTACAACCTTTTCCCGCATGTTGTAATACTGATCTTTTACTTCGGCTACTACAATATCTTCGCCAAATTGGGCGGCATATTGCGCATTGATTTGATTGGTGATCGTATGGATAAGTTGCTTGCGTTGGGCAAATAATGTGGCATCATGGTCACGGATGATTAATTCCAAGACGGTTTCTTCGATGCTGCCTTTTAGGTGGTGTACATGAAAAAAGCCCTCGTAATCCTGCGTCTCTTGTGGCGTTTCACCCTTGGGTAAAGAGTTGATGAAATCGTTGGCAATGAGCATCGAATTGATCATTTTTCCTTTGGCATAGCCCGGATGTACACTTTTTCCTTTGAAGGTAATTTTAGCTCCAGCGGCATTAAAGTTCTCGTATTCCAATTCGCCTATTTGACTGCCATCCATGGTATAGGCCCAATCGGCTCCAAATTTTTCTACGTCAAAAAAATCGGCACCTCTGCCTATTTCTTCGTCAGGGGTAAAGCCCACGCGAATTTTTCCGTGTTTTATTTCGGGGTGTTGTACCAGGTATTCCATAGCCGAAACAATTTCGGTAAGTCCGGCTTTGTCGTCGGCACCAAGCAAGGTTGTTCCGTCGGTAGTAATGAGTGTTTGGCCTTTATATAGCAGTAAATCACTGAAATAATTGGGCGAAAGCACGATGTTTTCTTCGGCATTCAACACGATGTCTCCACCGTCATAATTGTGCACCAACTGGGGTTTTACATTGGCTCCTGTAAAATCGGGTGTGGTGTCAAAATGCGAAACAAAACCAATGGTTGGTACTTCGTGATCAACATTGCTTTCGAGGGTTCCCATTACATAGCCTTTTTCATCAATGCTCACTTCGGTTAGGCCAATTTCTTGTAATTCTTTTACCAACAAATGGGCCAAATTAAATTGCTTTTGTGTACTGGGAGTTGTTTCAGAATACGGATCAGATTCCGTATCAATAATGGCGTAGCTAATGAATCGATCGATAAGGTGTTGCATGTAGTTGTTGCGTTAGGTTTATATTGTAGTTATTATTGTGCTATTGGTTGACAGCATGGTGAAAGCGAAAAATAATCCAAGCTAGTAAGTCGAGTAACTTCAGTTCCATCGGGATTCATTTGGTACAAATCATAGCGGTTGTTTCGGTCACTGGCAAATAGTATTTTTTTTCCATCGGGAGTCCAATGGGGTGTAGCTTCCCCTCTAATTACAGGAAACACACCACCAGGAGCAAATGGGTTTGGATTACCTTCACTTTGGGTGAGTTGCTTTGTTTTTTTCGATTTTACATCCACAATAAACAACTGACTCACGCCATTTACTACCGAATTGAATACAATTTCTTTGCTGTTTGACGACCAACTTATTCCCTCGGTATTGTCCATGTTTTCAGTCAGTTTTAAACAAGATCCATCTGCCGTATTCAAAATATAAATGTCGTTGGTTGTATCCTTTTCACCATCTCTGTTGCTGGCAAATGCAATTCGCGTGCCATCTCCCGCATATTTGGGGCTAAGATTTTGAATCGGGGCTTCTGTGTTTGTGAGCTGTTTGCGATTGGTCCCGTCAAGCGAAATGCTGTAAAGTTCATAATTGCCATCCATGTTACTTTCGTACACAATCTTTTTTCCATCTGGAGAAAAGCAGGGTACCGTATTGGTTCCGTTGTGCTTGGTAATTTGAATGGGTTCGCCACCTTCAGCCGACATAATATATATGTCAAATTTGCCATTGCGTTGGCTAGTAAAGGCAATATTTTTTCCGTCCGGAGAAAAACAGGGATGGGCATCAATTCCCAAATCTGAGGTGAGTCGTTGCAAATCGGAGCCGTTGTTTTGAATGCTATACAACTCAAAATTTCCATCCATATCGCTTTCAAATACAATTCGTCCATTTCCTATTTTTTCGCTTTCGGTCTGGGTGAAACTCAAAAATAAGAGTGCAAATGCACAAACTACAGCATATCTTTTCATGGGAGTTAATTTAGTGACGCTAAAATACTGAAATAAATTTGTTGATTGTTTTTGATTCTTCACCTTTTCTATTCGTTCCACTTGTTGAGTACATGCGCAACCAGTTCAAACGAGTTTTTTGCCACCACAGGTAGCAACTCTAAATAACTGTTTGTGGCATTTCCGTCGGCTTTGTCTGATATTGTCCGAATGAGTAAAAAAGGAATTTCATTTACGGCGCACACCAAACCCACTGAAGCCCCTTCCATTTCTACCGCATCGCCCGCTAGTTCAGTAGTGAGGTGTTTAAAGTGATGCATTTCCTTTTGGGTAATAAATTGATCGCCGGTTACAATGCGCCCAGCGTGAATTTTATGCTTCAGCTGCGCGTCCAATGCCAACGTTTTTAGTCGCTCATCTGATTCAAAAAAATGAAAGTTTGTATAGGGTACTTTTCCCCGGGGAATTCCCAATTCAGTAGTGTCCAAATCGTGTTGAACACAATCCTGTGCTACCACAACATCACCCACTTCATACATCGGATTCAATCCGCCAGCCACTCCTGTAAACAAAATGGCTTTGGGTTGGAATGTATCAATTAATTTTTGGGTTACCAATGCGGCAAATACTTTTCCCACTCCCGATTTTACAATAACCACATTTTGACCAAACAAAACACCTTGGTAAAAACGGATTGAGTTCCATTGCAGGATACGTTGGTCTTGCAACTCATCGAGATAGGCTTGTATTTCTTCGTCGAGTGCGCCAATTAAGGCTATGGGTGTGTTCATAAAAGTGTGTTTGGGGTAAATGTATTTTTTAAGTGAATCCCGGTTTCGTTGCGCTTCAATGCCTGCTCAATTAAAAAGGCACAGTTTTGTGCGGCTGCTTCATATGAAAGACCTTGTTCTTGTATGTTGGAGATGCAATTGCGTTGCGCATCAGTAGTGGTAGCATTTGGTGCAAATGTGAGATACAAACTCATGCTGTTGGGAGCACTCAGTCCGGGTCGTTCACCAATGAGTACAACCACCAATTTGGCGTTGATGGCTTGTGCAATCCCATCGCCAAGTGCTACTCTAGCTTCTGAAGCCAGACAACCAGGGGCAATCTTGTACTGCGCTGGAGCAATCAGGGGGAAAAGCGCGGTAAAAAAAGGCTGGGCATGCAGTTGAATAGCGTTAGCTGATAATCCATCAGCCAAAACAAAAACCAGATCATAGGGTTTTTCTGCATTCCATTGTTGCAGTTCATTTAGAGATTCTTGACAAAGCACTCGACCCAAATCGGGACGCAACAAATAGTCATCTCGGTCTTTTGCCTTGCTTTTTACCGGTACTGTGCTATAAAAAAAAGCTTCCATTTTTGCAGCCAATTGCACAAAATCGATGCCCGAAGTCAAGGCGTCTTTTGCTGCCGCATGAGCCCATGCAAAATCCAAGGCTGCTCCACTGGGAATCGACGTGCCAGTGCTGCCAATACCAATGCGTGCAGGGCTAAAGGCCTTTAATTCTTCTAAGTGGTTTGGAGTAGCTTTGCGTATCATTTCACGTATTGAAGTAAAGGGTGACTGGCTAAAATGGGCCCATGTATATCTTGTTGTTGCAGCCACAACTCAAATTCGGGAGCCGGTTTAAGCTGCATTAATTTTTGGGTGGTACGCACATCGTGAAAAGAAGACGTTTGGTAATTGAGCATCACGTCATCGGCGCCGGGCACTGCCATTACAAAACCACAACCTGCCGCGCCCATTTGAATCAGTATTGAATCCATGTCGTTTTGATCGGCGTCGGCGTGGTTGGTATAGCACACGTCCATGCCCATGGGCAATCCCAGCAGTTTGCCGCAAAATAAATCTTCGAGTGCGGCCCGACAAATTTGTTTGCCGTTGTGTAAATATTCGGGGCCAATAAATCCCACCACCGAATTGACCAACAACGGATTGAACTGCCGTGCCACAGCATAGGCTCTCGCTTCGCAAGTTTGTTGATCCACGCCCTGATGTGCATTGGCTGAAAGCGCTGATCCTTGACCGGTTTCAAAATACATGCATTGCTTGCCAATAGTGCCGCGATTTAGCGAAAGTCCAGCCTCTAAACCTTCTTGTAAGAGTGCCAAATTAACGCCAAAAGAGCGGTTGGTTTGTTCGGTTCCGCCAATGGATTGAAACACCAAATCAACCGGAACGTGTTGCTCGATGAGCTGAAGCGTAGTAGTTAGATGCGTCAACACACACGACTGAGTAGGGATTGAAAATCGGTCAATGATATCGGCTAAAAGATGATGTATTCCCGCAATTTGGACTGGGTTGTCACTGGCTGGATTTACTCCAATTACCGCATCGCCACATCCGTATAAAAGGCCTTCGATTACCGAGATGCCAATGCCTTTTAAATCGTCAGCCGGATGATTGGGCTGTAAGCGAGAAGATAACCTACCTGGTAAACCAATAGTGTTTCTAAACTGACTGGGGTTTGCACATTTTTGAGCCACCACAATTAAATCTTGGTTGCGCATGAGTTTAGAAACTGCTGCAACCATTTCGGGTGTCAAGCCCCAACAAACTGCCCGAAGCGATTCAGTGGTAGCCGCATCAGACAACAACCAATCGCGAAATTCGCCCACGGTAAAACTCGAAATGGGTTGAAAGGCAAGGGGTTGGTGTTGATCTATGATTAACCTACTAACCTCGTCATTTTCATACGGAATAGGTAATTCGTTTAAAAAGTGTTTAAGTGGAATATCGGCCAAACAATATTGTGCAGCCACGCGTTCGGTAGCCGAATGTGCGGCAAGACCAGCCAATGCATCGCCCGTACGAAAGGGACTGGCTTTTGCCAAAACCGTTTTTAAATCAGGAAAATGATAGTTGTGATGTTGTGCCGTATACGTGTACATACCTTACATTTCTTCGCGGGTGAGGATAGCTGTTTTTTCTAAATTCCCAAACCATTTAAACCCCATAAATGTGAGCAATAATCCGCAAAAAAACAAAAGGGCCATTAATGGATTGTAATAACCAATGGCTACCAAACAAACAAGCGATAGCACCAAAGCAATGAGCGGGAAAAAGGGATAAAAGGGAGTTCTGTACAGGGGTTGGTAGTCGGCTTGTTGGTGAAGACGAAACAAACTCAACATACTTATGGCATACATGGTTACGGCTCCAAATGCCGATAAAATAATTACTTGGGAAGTAGTTCCGGTAAGCAAAGCTACTAGGCCTATTGCCCCACCAATCAATAATGCCCAATGTGGGGTTTTGAATTTGGGGTGTAGTTCACTCCATTTTTCGGGTAGATATCCGCTACGTGATAGCGCAAACAGTTGACGGGAATAACTCGTAATTAAACTATGAAAGGAGGCAATGAGTCCAAATAAACCAATACTGGCAAAGAGTTTGGTAAACTGGTGATCGCTGCCCAATATTTCGCTAATGGCAGCAGGCAAAGGGTAGTCGATTGTTTTGAGTAGAGACCAATCGCCAATGCCGCCAGTAAGAATCATCACACCAAGGGCTAATACAATAAGAGTTGCCAAGGCATACCCGTATCCTTTCGGGATAGTTTGCATTGGATTTTTTACTTCCTCAGCCACCATGGCCAGTCCTTCAATCCCTAAAAATAACCAAACGGCAAACGGCAGGGCTTCAAATACGCCACTCCAGCCAAAAGGCATGCCATTGTGGGTAAAGTTTTCCATTTTAAATGCCGGACTCACGATGCCCATAAACAGGACTAATTCGCCAACAGCAAGAAGGGTAACCACTAAATTAAATACGGCTGATTCTTTTATGCCAATAAAATTTATAGTAGAAAAAATCACGTAACTCGCAACGGCAGTGCTCTGTACCGGTATTTCGGGTACTAAAAAATGCATATAACTTCCCAAGGCCAAGGCAATTGCGGGAGGTGCCAATACAAATTCTACACAACTAGCATAACCAGCGACTAATCCTCCGTTTGGGCCAAATGCTTTGTAGGCAA
>JBJOOG010000034.1:0-11156 GCA_046051465.1 Bacteroidota bacterium
TTTTTGTGAGCAAATTTCACTACGGAGCCCGCACACCACTTACAGCCGTTTCAATGCCAATGGTACATGATAGTATTCCATTTATGCACAAAAAATCATATACCAACTACCCACAACTCCCGTATTTTCGATTTCCTGGTTTACAACAAATTGAGCGGAATGACATTGTTGTGTTTAACTGGCCTGTTGATACAGTGTATAAATTCTTTGATACATCAAAACGCAAAGCACTTAAACCAATCGACAAAAAATCAAACTATGTAAAACGATGCCAAGGAATTCCGGGTGATTCAATGGAAATCAAAGACGGACAAGTGTACATCAATCAAAAACCTCTGGTGTTGCCCGAACGTTCACGCATTCAGTTTTCGTATTTGGTAACCACTAATGGAGGAGGTTTTGACGAATCGTATTTGCAAAAAGAATTGCAAATTACCGACCCGATCTACATTGACAACCGTACACCAAACACCTACATATTTTCGGCTCTGACTGCAGATTCTGCTGCTCGACTCAAGAATAATCCTGTGGTGGTCTCTATTGTTAAAAATATTTCGAAAGAAGCTGATTCATCGGTTTTCCCGCAAAACACAACTTGGAACCGCGATAATTTTGGACCAATCTACATACCTGAAGCCGGAAAAACAGTAGCGTTAAATGCTCAATCCTTGCCGTTTTATGAGCGCATCATCAAAGAATACGAGGGCAATACACTTGAGGTGCATGGAAATGAAATTAAAATTAATAACAAAGTAGCCACAAGCTATACCTTCAAACAAAACTACTATTGGATGATGGGTGACAATCGCCACAACTCTGAAGACAGTCGTTATTGGGGATTTGTACCTGAAAATCATATCGTTGGAAAACCCGTATTCATTTGGTTAAGTGTGGATCCCAATGGCCGTGGATTTAATAAAATACGTTGGGAACGCGTGTTTACTACTGTAAATGGTGAGGGCGAACCTTTTTCGTATTTGAAGTTTTTCTTGTTGGGATTAGCAGCCTATTTTGGCATCAGTTATTTTATCAACAAAAAGAAACAAAACAGCTAACATACGGTATGCAGTCGTTATTTCTTCCTACTTATTTTCCGTCAATTAGCCATTTTGTAGCACTCGCTCAAGCAAATGGGATTCTATTTGAAGTGGAAGATCACTTTCAGAAACAAACCAACCGCAACCGAACCTACATTTACAGTCCCAATGGTATTCAATTGCTCAATATTCCTATAAAACACAGCAAAGAACGACACCAAGTAGCCAAAGATGTTAAAATTGAATGGGCTTTTGATTGGCAAAAACAGCACTTTAAATCACTAGAAGCGGCCTACCGTACTTCTCCTTTTTTTGAGTTTTTTGAAGATCAGTTAATGCCCATCTTTCACGAAAAACCTACTTTCTTGCTCGATTTAAATTTCAGGGCAATGGAAATTGTGTTTGGTTGTTTGGGTATGCCCTTTGTGGTTGAAAAAACCACAGAATACTTTCACGAACGTACAGATGTACTTGATTTCAGGCATCTGGCCAATGGCAAAAAAGACACCTCCACATTTGAACCTTATCCACAAGTTTTTGCAGACAAGCATGGGTTTTTATCGAATTTGAGTGTGCTGGATGTTTTGTTTAACGAGGGCCGATTTGCCAAAGAATACCTCAAGCAACAAGTGCTTTAATCAAAGGCAACGCGTGCGAGTATTGGAAAATGATCGGAGTTTACAAAATTTGAAAAACTCTGAAAGCTTTTTACTTTTAGTCGAGGGTCGGCAAAAATATAATCGATACGAGCCGGATAATACTTGAATTTATAAGTCTGTCCAAATCCGTGTCCTGCCTCTTCAAAACAATCTTGTAAATTGCCTTTGATGTTGCGATACACATAAGAAAACGGACTGTTGTTCATATCGCCACATACTAAAATAGGGTATTCACAGGCCAATTTATGTTGCTGAATGATCTCGGCTTGCTGCTGCTGCTGACGAAATGCAGTACTGATGCGATTAAACACGAGCTGCGATCGCTGTTGGTTGATCACTTCAATATTCTCGGACAATTCATTCACATCGGGCGAAATTTTAATGGATTGTAAATGCATATTGTAAACCCGGAAAATTTCTTTGCCCCGTTTGATGTCGGCAAAAATTACATTGTTATTTGAATGCGCTGGCAATTCAAGATTTCCCTGATCAATGATAGGAAACTTTGAAAAAATTGCTTGTCCGGTTTTAATCTGTTTGCCTTGCATAAAAACATAGTGGTACGGATACACCTTTAAATCAACCTTAGCCGCAGTTGAATATTCTTGAATACACAAGATATCGGGATTGTGTTCGTTGATAAACTGAACAATGGTGTTTGGAATATCCTTGCCCGGAAGCCAATCAAACAAATTAAAGAGACGCACATTGTAACTCATTACCTCAAAATCATTCTCTGAAGGAGCCAAATTGGTTTCTGAAAACTTGTAAAATTTAGTGATAAACGTAATACCGATTAGCAGCACCAAACCCGAAAGAATCATATGCCGTTTGAGTTGCAGCAACCAATACGCAAAAAACAGCGCATTTAGTATTAAAAAAAGGGGCATAAACAAGGTTAAAACCGCAACAAAAGGATACAACTTGGGTGCTAAAAAAGGCATACTATAGGCCACACCTGTTAAAAGTGTGAGCACTATGTTGGCTAAAAATACTAGTTTATTAAACACCGAAAGGTTCTTCATGCGAGCGAAAGGGCTGTGTGTTATTTACCGGCTTTAAATAAAAATTCTTTTTCATCAGAGCTAAGACTGTCATAACCCGATTGGCTAATCTTATCTAAAATATCATCTATTTGCTGTTGTGTTTTGTCTTTGATAACCACTTTAGCTTTAGGCAAAGCACTTGTTTGTTGATAGGTTCTATGCACTTTTTTGAAAGTTGATTTCTGTTTTTTGCCTGTTAGCTCGGCTAAAGTATCAAAAAAACGGGAAACAATTTTACTCAAATCAATGCCACGAGTCAAGAATTGGATGTAAACAAAACCAAATAGAGCACCCGACAAATGGGCGATATGTCCTCCCGTATTCTCCGTAAACAACTGAAGTAAATCGATGAAAAGAATAAGCAAAGTAAACTGCCAAAGCTGGACTGTACCAAAAATCAATAATCGAATGGACATGCGTGGAGCATAGGTAGTAGTAGCCACTAAAATAGCCATAATTGCACCCGAAGCCCCCACTAATCCTGTACTAAAGCCGAGTGAGAAAAAACTAAATGCACATACAAAACCCAAACCAGCAATTATCAAACCCAAAAGATATACGCACAGCAATTGCTTTTGAGTAAAAAAGGTTTGGAACAATTTACCGGCAAAATTCAATACCATTAGGTTGAACAACAAATGAAAAAAACTGGCATGAAAAAAACCATAGCTAAGTAAAGTCCAAGGTTGATAAGGCAACAAATGGTAATCAGGTAACAACTTAAGCCAATCTGGAAAATAAAAAACACCCAATTTAAACTGGTAACAAAAAGGCAATGAAATCAAAAAAGCAGCACAATTCCAGTAGATGAGTTTTTGCTCCATCCCTCCGGTTTTGTAGGCCAATTCTATATCATTTATCCACTTCATTACAGGAAATTTTAGTGCCAGCGGTGGCGATTAAATTCATTTTTCTTCCAATACCAAACCATTAAAAAACCAACTAAAGCCCCGCCAATATGGGCAAAGTGAGCAATACCCGAAGCACCGCCAAAAATAGATTCTCCGCTCACACCCATAAACAAATCGATGGCCAACAAACCAGGCACAAAATACTTTGCTTTAATGGGAATTGGAATAAACATGAGGCCTAACTCTGCATTGGGCGCCATAAAGGCAAAAGCAACCAACAAACCATAAATGGCTCCTGATGCACCAACAGCTGGCGTTTGATACAATTGAACTGCTTTCATCAAAATGTTAAAATCGGGTTGAGCAACCCGGGCTTTTTCAAGAATAGAAGCCGCTTGACTAGAAATCAGTTGACCATTTTCGTCAAATATGGTGGCATAGTTGGTATTGAGTAAAACCTGAAGATCGGCTGAGGAAAGTTGCAAATGAGCCAGTTGGTCTACTAAGTGATGAATTTGGACATAATTAACCAAACTGTGTAACAAGGCAGCACCCAGACCGCAGGAAATATAAAAAAACAAAAACTTCATTCCGCCCCAATAATGCTCCAAAATACTACCAAAGGAGTACAAGGCAAACATATTAAAGGCGATATGCATGATGTTTGAAAAATCACCTGTATATACCGCAGCATGCATGAACATGTGGGTAAGCGGTTGCCAAAACTGAAAAGTATCGCCCTCAAAATAATACAACGACAAAAATTGATAGGCCACATCACCAAGCAATTGTGAACCAATAAAAAATAAAAAGTTAACGATTAACAGCTGTTTTACTGTAGGGGTTATGGGCATCATAGGGCAAATTTTTTATCTATATCATCAAGGCTTATGGTGGTAAAAGTAGGTTTTTGAAAAGGAGATACTGCGGCATCTTTACAGGCAAACAAACTATTGACCAAATGCTCTTGTTCTTGTTCTGTGAGGTAGCTTCCGGTTTTTACAGCCATAGAATTTGCTATGGATTTTGCAATAGAATCATTGGTACTGAAGCTACTAGCTGGAATTCCATTAGACAAATCATGCAAAATAGACTCCAATACAGCCTCTACCTCTGAAGGTTTGAGTTGTGGTGGCAATGCATCAACTACCAGCTCGTCTTGTTTGCCCTCGCCAAAAGCAAAACCAATGGCTTGTAGAGCGGGTAACAAATCCTGAAGCAAATGGAGTTCATGAAACGAAAAAGCGAGCTGCAACGGAAACAATAAAGGCTGACTTTGCGCTTGTTTCACTGTCATATTGGTTAATAGTTGTTCGTATAAAATACGTTGGTGCGCCCGGTGTTGATCTATGATCACTATCCCCGATTTAATGGGGCTCACAATGTATTTGCGTTGCAATTGATAGGGCTTTGAACTGCTTGTCTCTTCGTTGGGCTCTTCAAACAAGCGGGCCGAAATTTCTTCGTTCTCAAATCGATGGCCTTCCGAAGTGTAAACAGCTTGTGTATCGTGTTGCAGGCCTACATACAAACTCTCCCAATTGGAAGTGTCCGGTTTAGGAGGCGAAGATCGAGTAGTTCGTGGCGATTGGTACTCAAACGGATTAAAACTGCCATCTACTTGTATGGTAGGAGTAGCAGCCAATTTATCTTTAAAATGATAGGGGGTGTCGAGGTTGGCATCTCTTTCAAAATCGAGCACAGGGGCAACATTAAATTGTCCCAAACTGTGTTTAATGGTGGAACGAAGTATAGCGTATAACGCTTGTTCATCATCAAATTTGATTTCGGTTTTGGTAGGATGAATGTTGATGTCAATGCTGCTGGGCGGCACTTGCAAGTACAAAAAATAACTGGGCTGGGCACCATCGGGCAACAAACCCTCATAGGCAGCCAAAACAGCGTGATGCAAATACCCACTTTTGATGAAGCGGTCATTTACAAAAAAGAATTGCTCCCCACGGGTTTTCTTGGCAAACGCTGGCTTCGATACAAAACCCTGAATTTGAACCAAATCGGTTTCTTCTTGAACGGGAACTAACTTTTCGTTGGTTTTACCCAAAAATAAACCTACGATGCGCTGGCGTAAATTGGTTGAGGGTAAATTATACAGCTCACTGCCGTTGTGAATTAAGGTAAAATGTATAGCAGGATGAGCCATGGCTACCCGTTGAAATTCCTCTACCACATGCTTGAACTCCACGGTGTCAGACTTCAAAAAATTGCGTCGGGCGGGAATATTGTAAAATAGATTTTTAACCGAAAACGAAGTGCCTTTGGGCAAAACGGCCGCCTCTTGCGCAATGAATCTGCTGCCTTCCACACTTATGTAAATGCCCAATTCTTGTTGATCCTGCTTGGTTTTTAACTCCACATGGGCAATGGCGGCAATTGAGGCCAATGCTTCTCCGCGAAATCCTTTGGTGTGTAATGAAAATAAATCTTCTGCTTGACGAATTTTTGAAGTGGCATGTCGTTCAAAACAGAGCATCGCATCATCTTGATTCATTCCTACCCCATTATCAATTACTTGAACTAAGGTTTTTCCGGCGTCTTTGATGATTAGTTTGATGTCTGATGCTTTTGCGTCCACCGCATTTTCCATCAACTCTTTTACAACCGAGGCAGGACGCTGCACCACTTCACCGGCCGCAATTTGGTTGGCCACATGATCGGGAAGAAGTTGAATAATACCTGGCATAAGATGGAATTTAACGTTGGATTGCGACGTTCACAAATTTATAAAATAAATGTGGGTTTAAAATGGAAATAAAACGAAAAAACCCACGTAAATCAAGCGGGTTTATGGATTGATGCCGGTACTGTTTAACAAAGCTTACTGCCCTAAACTAACCATTTTTATGGCAGCAATGGCGGCTTCTGTACCCTTGTTTCCATGAACACCGCCACTTCGGTCAATGGATTGTTGCATGGAGTTGTCGGTGAGCACACAAAAAATTACTGGAACATCATACTGAACATTTAGGTCTTTAATTCCTTGCGTAACACCCTCACAAACAAATTCAAAATGCATGGTTTCACCTTTAATCACGCAGCCAATCACGATAACCACATCAACCTCTTGGGTACTGATCATTTTTTTGGCTCCGTACACCAATTCAAAACTACCCGGCACATTCCAACGAATAAGGTTATTTGGTTGCGCACCACAATCCAAAAGAGCGGTTACAGCTCCTTGATATAAGCCCTCGGTAACTTTTTCGTTCCATTCTGAAACAACAATCCCAAACCGAATATGCTTCGCGTTTGGGATTTCGTTTTTATCGTAATTGGATAAATTTTTATTTGCTGTAGCCATAAAACATGTAGTTTACAAGAAAAGCCGAAGCCGTTTACTTGAGTTTGGCTGATTTATTGTGCTAATCCGATGTATCCGTCTACCGTTGAACCTTCAGCAGTATTTTCATACTTCTCTTTCAATTCATTGAAATAAGTTAAGGCTTCAGCTTTGTTTCCAAGTGCTAAAGCTGTTTGACCTGCTTTCAATAAATAACGAGGCGTTGTAAACTCATTTGGATTCAATCTGGCCGCTTTTACATAAAATTCCAAGGCCTCTTTGGGTTGATTTTTTTGAGAAAACGCATCGCCAATAGCACCTTGAGCCAATACGCTCAACACTACGTCATCTGACTTAAATTTCTCTAATGAAGCAATCGCTTCAGTGTATTTACCTGTATTCAAGTAGGCAATTCCAGCATAGTAATTGGCCATATTTCCAGCAGCAGTGCCTTCGTATTTGTTGGCAATGTCTACAAATCCAAATTTACCTTCAGAGCCTTTTAAACACAAGGCAAACAAAGAATCACTTTTTACACCATCAACTGCTTTTTGAAAGTTCTGTTGGGCTTCAAATAATTCATTGGCCGCTTCAGCTTCTTTGGGTTGTACAATAAATTTTTGATACATCACATAACCCACAGTAACTAGAGCTATAGCCGCTACAATTCCAAAAATAATTTTTTGGTTGCGGGCTACCCATTCTTCGGTTTTTGAAGCAGTTGCATCTAAGGTATTGAAAACGCCTGCCGTTGTGCTGTCTTTTTCATCCACATTTACATCCTCCAAAAAGGCATCGTCTAGTTTTTCCGCTTTTTCTTTGGGTGCTTTATATCCTCTTTTGTTATATGTTGCCATTTCATTTCATTTAGTGAGCCGCAAAAATAAAATTTTTATTCAAACTCGCACAAAAAAAATGCGATTATATTCATTTATTTACGCATCCCACACCAGCCAATTTGATCTTGAATTACACCCAAACCAAGCGGTAGTTTTGTGGCCGAAAAAAATTAGGTAGATCGTCATATTTTCAATAATTTGCAAGCCAATTTAAAAGCACAACTTGGCTGTGTTTTTCTGCTAGCTCACCAGATGTTTTTACACGCTATTTCTTTATTCAACTACAAAAATTTCACTCAAGAGCAGTTCGAAATGGACGCCAAAATCAACTGCTTTGTGGGCAAAAATGGTGTAGGAAAAACCAATGTCTTAGACGCCATTTACCATTTGGCCACTGGTAAGAGTTATTTTAACCCGCAATCGGTGCAAAACATCAAACACGGTGAAGAGTTTTTTGTAATTGAAGGTGTTTTCGAGAAAAACGAACGCAAAGAAACCATCCATTGTAGTTTAAAAAAAGGGCAAAAAAAGCTACTTAAACGAAATGGTAAGATGTACGAAAAATTTTCAGATCATGTGGGATTTATTCCTTTGGTGATTATTTCTCCTGCCGATTCCGATTTAATTACAGAAGGAAGTGAAACGCGCAGAAAATTCATGGATAGTGTACTGGCTCAGTTGGACAACACCTATTTGCACCAACTCATCCAGTACCAAAAAACCGTGAGTCAACGCAATGCGCTACTCAAATATTTTGCACTCAATCGCACCTTTGACGCGACTACCCTATCCATCTACGACGAACAATTGGCCGAATTGGGACCACAGCTATTTGAAAAAAGAGCACAATTTATAACTGATTTTACGCCCATTTTCAATGCACATCATCAAGTCATAACCGGACAAGCCGAAAGCGTACAACTAGTGTATGAAAGTCATTTGTTTGACGGCAACTTTTTAGACCAATTGAAGGAAAAATTGTCGGTTGACCGGGTATTGCAATACACTTCGGTGGGCATTCACAAAGACGATTTGTCGTTTCAAATTGATCATTTTCCGATTAAAAAATTTGGATCTCAGGGCCAACAAAAAAGTTATTTAATCGCACTTAAATTGGCTCAATTTGAATTTATAAAAAAACAAAGCGGAGTAAAACCCATTTTGCTGTTTGACGATGTGTTTGATAAACTGGATGAATTTCGCGTTGGCAAAATTATCGATATGGTAAACAAGGATAGTTTTGGACAATTGTTTATATCAGACACACATCCCGAACGCACCGAGCAGGTAGTTAAACAAACCAATCAATCCTATAAAATTGTACACTTATAATTTAAGCTCGTGGTTTTACCGTAATTTAGCAACACATAAAAATAGTCCAAACATGAAACATAAACTGCTTTTTTCTATACTCGGCATTTTCCTAATTATGGCTTGTCATAGTCAACAATCTGGCCCATTTGAATCGGTACCCGCTAGCCAATTTGCCTACGAACTCAAACAAGCCAAGCAAGCCCAACTGCTCGATGTGCGCACCGCCGAGGAATTTGCCAGCCAACACCTAGAAGGCGCAATAAACCTAGATTGGAACGGTTCAACTTTTGAAACAGTAGCCAAAAAATTGGACGCCTCAAAACCGGTATTTGTGTACTGTCTTTCGGGCGGACGAAGCAAAAAAGCAGCAACCAAATTAACCGAAATGGGATTTACAAAAGTGGTAGAACTTAGTGGAGGTATACTTAAATGGAATGCAGCTGGCTTGGCCGAACCCAACGATAAAATTGTAGGCATGTGTAGCCAAGAATATGAGGAAATGATTCAAGCAAATCCCAAAATACTGATTAACTTTTATGCCGAATGGTGTGCGCCCTGCAAAAAAATGGCGCCCTATGTAGTGCAACTTCAAAAAGAATTAGCCGGAAACATTCACTTGGTTCGGTTAAATGCCGATGAACACAAAACACTTTTGAAACAACTTAAAATAGATGAGCTCCCCACTTTTATTTACCTCGAAAACCAAAAAGAAATGTGGAGACAAAGCGGATTCATTAGTGAAGCAGATCTTAGACAAAAAGTAAAATAATATGATATCAGCAGCATCTTGGCAATTCCTTTCGGATTTATCCCAAAACAATTCTCGGGAATGGTTTTTGGCCAATGCTAGCCGGTATGCGCAGTTCAAAGCAATTTACCAAGCACTTATTGCCGAGCTACTCGCAGAAATGCAAGCAATTGACCCACACTTGGAATTACTTAGTCCAAAGCATTGCAGTTTTCGCATACACAAAGATTTGCGTTTTTCTAAAGATAAAACACCGTATAAAACCCATTTGGGCATTTGGTTCAACACAAACCGAAATTGGGATAATGCCCCAGGATATTACTTGCATCTTGAACCTGGAAAAAGCTTTATTGCCGGTGGCATCTATTTTCCTGCGGCAGAACAACTTCGAAAAATTAGACGGGAAATCGCGTTTTTTCATGAAGAATTAACGGATTTACTAAGCGAAGCGTCATTTGTTTATCATTTTAACGGATTTGATCGGGACGAGACCAACCAATTAAAAAATGGTCCAAAAGATTTTGACAAAAATCACGTCGCGTTGGAATTTTTGAAATTAAAGAGTTTTACATTCAGCCACAAATTAAGTGATGAAGCCGTTTTTTCGGACCAATTTATAGCCAATACCCTACAGCAATTTCAAAGTATGAAACCATTGATTGATTTCTTGTATCGCGGTTTGGAAACAGATGAATAACGACAGATGAAGCCCTATAAAATTCTCTTTCTTGGTGAAACCTACCGCGCCGACGCCCAAACCTGGATGAATGGCTTGCGTGAATTTGGCAATTTTGAGCTGGTGAGTTGGGAATTAAAAACGCCCAGTTATGGTGGCTGTAATCGGTTGTTTAGATTAATTGAATATGCATTTTCTTGGATTCGTTTGCGCCAATTGATTCGCAAAGAACAACCCGATATAGTAATTGCAGAACGTACCACCAGTTATGGTTTTTTAGCAGCATTGAGTGGCATAAGACCTGTAGTAATTGCCCAGCAAGGCATTACCGATTTATGGCCCTCGTCATCTATTTTATTGCCCATAAAAAAACGGATTCAAGAGTACGCATTTCAAAAAGCCGACTTGATTCATGCCTGGGGGCCAATTATGGCTGAATCCATGGCGAAAGTGGGCGTAGATTCAGCAAAAATTTTGGTCTTACCCAAAGGAATAAATACGGTTAAATTTAAACCTGGTGCGACGATTCCATCTGATAAAATCAAAGCAATTGTAACCCGTGCACTCGAACCCGAATACGGACACCCCATAATCTTGCAGGCTTTTCATCAGCTCAGCAAAGCCGGGATAGAATTTGAGTTGACCATTGTGGGCGATGGACTTGAAAAAAAGCGACTGCAAAAAATGT
>JBJOOG010000035.1:0-3672 GCA_046051465.1 Bacteroidota bacterium
CTTGGTCGTTGCGATTCATCTCCAAACTATCCCCCACCATGATCAAATCATTTTCTTCCAGTACGATGCCCAAATCACCCTTCATCACCGGCCCCAAAGGATACCCCAAATAACTGCGTTGCCCGTTACGCGGGTTTCTGTATAACAACACATAAGACCGCACCGCATTGGGTTTCAGCCCACCGGCATTTTCAATGGCCTGTTTCAAATCAATCCCCGCCGCCATGGAATAATACCCTGGCCTTTCCACCGCACCATCTACCTTGATTCGGTTTTTGAACCGATCCGCAATGGAAGAAACGGTCACAATTTCTGATCCCGTTAAGGCAAAGCCTCCCAAATCTGCGGCCCGAACCGAAAAGACCTCCTTTTCCGCCTGTCCATAACGCAATACTTCAACCACGTCTCGGTAAGCAATTTCTGTGAAACCACCCGCAAAACCCAACGCATCTTGCAATTGCTCATTGGGCAACAATTCAAACACGGCCGGCGTTTTTACCTCCCCACGAATTCTCACCCTGCGATCATAATAGGGAATAAACAAAATATCGTTGTCTTGCAGTGTGATATCCGAACTCCGAGATCCCCGACTCAAAAACTCATACAAATCAATCACGCGAATGGTTTTACCATTGCGGATCACGTGGATGTTTCTATAACTGCGGTTCATGCCCGGCCCACCTGCAGCAAACAACGCGTGGAAAGCCGTTCCCAAGGAAGGCAAATAATAGGCACCCGATTGCTTGGCGCCCCAAACCATCACTTGGATGGTTCTAAATTCTGTGATCTGTATCTTTAAATGACTTTCTCCATTGCCCAAAGAGGCAAATCCGTATTTTTTAAGTTGGGTCACCAAAGTTCTTTCAGCCTCAGCCAAGGTGAGGCCACTCAACATGATTTTTCCGCCATAGGGAATCACCACAGAACCGTTGTTGCCCACCACCACGTTCATGGTTTGTTCTTGCAAACCATAAATGCGGATCGATAACCGATCATTGGGACCCAAAATATACCCCGCCGTGGGGGCCAAATTCAAACTGGGGGCGAAACCCTGAGCATTACTTTCAAACAACTCTTGGCCATAAATGGCCACCGTAGACTGCAAAACATTCTCCGAAACACCTTTTTTCTTTACCTCTGAAGAATCTGATTTCTTCATCAGCCCCTCCGCTTCTTGCGGTTGCGAACGTTTGATGTCTTCCAAATTCAAGCCCCGGGCCCGGGCCATGGCTTCCAAATCGGCTTCATTGAAGCCTTGGCGTTTGGCCGCGCGCAACACTTCATCTCGCTGAGAAGTGGTTAACTCCTTTACGTTGATATTGCTCAAGTCTTTTCCCAACCACCCTTGGGCCAGCGTCATTTGACTTACAAAACAAATCCACAATACAAGGTACTTTTTTATTTGCATGTTCAATCAAAATTACAACAAAAATGAAATCAACCCCTATTTTTTGAGGATGACCCCCAAACTGCGCCACAAAACCTGAATATCCCCCCAAAACGTGGCCGTGCGCATGTAAACCAAATCATGAACCAACTTCTCTTGGTGATCGTCTATGGTGGCATTGGGATTGTGGATTTGGGCCAACCCGGTAATGCCAGGTTTCACTGCATGCCTGGCATCATAAGCCGGATATTTTTCTATGCACTGCGCCACAAAACCCAATTGCTCTGGACGAGGAACCACCCCACTCATAGCCAAATCAAACCAACGCTTGGTATGGCTATTTTCGTACCAAGACATTACCAAGGGTTCAGAAATAATAGGAGATATTGAATGATTCACAGATTTGGTCTCATCAATGGATTCAAACACCGCTTTGGATATCAAACCAAAAAATAAAATGACAAACCGAATATGTTTACACATGCTGAACCAAAATTACGACAATTTCCAGAGCACACACTGCTTTTACCGAACTACCAAAATATTCTTCCAGATAATTTGAAATTAATACCAAGCAAGTATATTTTGGAATATAGAAATATTTTCAGTTTTGCAATGTAAAATACTTCAATGCGTAATACCAGATTTTTTTATTACAGCAATAATTGTTTTATATAAAATAAATGTTCTTAGTTTAATAGAAGTTTTTTTTCGATTGTAGTATCTTTCACAGGCAACTTTACGCGTCGTTTGTATTAAATCTCGGCCATTAATTTGAGCCAATCCAGTGATGCCCGGTTTACAATTAACGCCGTTTTTTTTTCTCAGTTCTGACAAACCAATTTCTTCAATCATGATTGGCCTTGGACCAATGAAATTCATATCGCCTTTTAATACACAAATCATATTCAACAATTCATCCAAACTCGATTTCCTTAGAAAATCACCCCAAGGAGATATGTAATTTTCTGAGTTTGTAAACATTCCTGTTGGAACATTTGGAGAATTTAATTTCATCGAGCGTATTTTGAAAAACTTAAACACCCTATCTCCATTGATTGTTCTTAATTGAATAAATATCGGATTGCATCTAAAGTGGCATGCCGTAATCAATAAAAGTAACAATATCACGGGTGATAAAATGAGTATCAGAAGTAAAGCCAAAAATCGGTCAAACATTTTCCAACGTATTAAGATTGTACAAATTTAAAATTATAAATTCACCACCTCTATTTTGCCACCAAATCATTTGGACAGTTCGCGAAGATTTTCAGGAAACCCTTTATCGGACTTTCGACTTAATGCCCAAAAAGGCGAAGAATGGAATTACCAACACTTTGTAGGCCTCTTTCCTCCATACACGCTTGGGTTTCTTCTCATCACCATAGTACCCATAACCGTATCCTCCATAGTTGCCATAGCCATAACCGTAGCCATAACCATTCCCATAGCCATAGCCATAGCCATAGCCATAGCCGCTGATACCGCCCTTCAAACCATTCATGACTATCGCCATTCGGTTAAACTTCTCACCTTTATATAAACGATCCAATAGGTTGCCTATTGACTGTTTGGGGGTGTGTTGATGCCTCACGATAAATACACAAGCATCCACCCATTTACCTAATATTTCGGCATCGGTCACCAAACCAATAGGAGGGCAGTCAATCACTACATGATCATACAACTCACCCAACTGTTCAATTAAATGTTGGTATTTTCCATTCATCATCAATTCTACAGGGTTGGGCGGGATGGGTCCAGCCGCAATCACATATAGATTATCGATATGGGTGGGAATCACAATTTCCTCCAACGTAGAATTTCCGTTCAAATAAGTACTCAATCCAATTCGCCTTGAAATGTTGAAGTGTTTGGCAATGTTTGGTTTGCGCATATCACTTTCAATTAACACGGATTTTTGTCCTGTTAAGGCATAACTGATAGCAATGTTCGTACTCACAAAGCTCTTGCCTTCACCAGGAATACTTGAACTTATCAATATCTTGTTCTTGCCACTATCATCACCCATATAACCCAAACTCGTGCGCAATCCCCGAAATTGTTCAGCAATCAAACTTCGATTTCCATCTTTCATCACCAAAGGACTATCTGTTTCCGCTTGTATGATCTCCCCAAGCACTGGAATTGAGGTTCTTTCCTCAATATCGCCTTTGCCGGTAATCTTGTAATTCAAAGCAGATTTAATATATAAAACCAACATCACCAACAACAAGAAAAACATGATGGAAACCAACCTAACCATCGTTGGTTTGGGACTCACA
>JBJOOG010000036.1:0-33238 GCA_046051465.1 Bacteroidota bacterium
TATGATTTTGATTCAAACCCGGTGTTGCGCGAGTTTGCACTGCAGCAAGCCAAGGCGCGAGGGCTTCAAATTTATACGGTGAACAACAACATTCGCTATGCCGATAAAAATTTCTATTTGCACGGACCCGATGTTTTTCTATCACTGGTTTACGGTGCCGAGTTGGTGCTCACCAATTCGTTTCATGCGGTAGCTTTTTCGCTTGTATTTCAAAAACAATTCATGGTGTTTAATCGCGCCGAAAAAATAAATACCCGCATGCGAGATTTGCTGGCCTCACTCCATTTGTCTCACTTATTGGTGAGCAGTCTAGAAGAATGTGAATTGGCATTGGCGCCAATAGAATACACAGGTGTTTCGGAAAAATTAACTGAAGCCAAACAGCGTTCTCAGGAATTTTTAACTACCGCTTTATCTACGTTAATCCCAAACTAAGATGGAACTCAGCAAACAACAAACCGATTACACCAAGGGAATTGCCATAGCGATGATGTTGTGTTTGCACCTGTTTAATCGCGAGTATCGTGGCCTGTTTGCGCCAAGTTTTTTTGTCGGAAACCAGCCGCTTTCGTATTACATTTCCCTGTTTTGCGATTGCTGTGTGTGGATTTATTGCTTTTGCAGCGGCTATGGTTTGTACATTACCCGCCAAAATAAACCCGCCACGTTTGTACAAACCAATCGGATGCGTTTGTTGAAACTTTACCTCAATTACTGGCTTGTCTTGCTTTTGTTTGCAGTGGTGTTGGGAACTCTGTTGGGAAAATCGGCTGATTATCCGGGCACTTGGCTCAAATTTTTATACAATTTCAGTTCTTTAGACTCTTCCTACAACGGGGCTTGGTGGTTTATGTCTAGTTATGCGTTACTTGTAGTTTTTACACCAATTGTTTTTCGCTTAATCGAAAAGTTAAACAACTATTTTGTGATAGCAGGAGCATTTGTGCTGTATACTTTCGGGTATTATGCTCGTATAAAAATTCCAGTTCTTTCTGAAACCGAGATTATTCAATTGCTTTGGCATCAAACATACATGTTCGCCAACGCGGTATTCCCGTTTGTAATGGGGGCGATTGCATTTCGACATAAATGGTATTCAAAACTCATGAATGGTTTGAGTAAATGGCCTTTTCGCAATGGTATTTTACTTCTATTAATTGGTTTACTTATTGTTGCTCATGCTGTGGTGCCCAGTTTGTTTGTAGCGGTATTTACCGGAATTGCATTTATTTTTTTATTTAATGCCATGCAATTGACTTCGTTAGTTGAACGCATTCTTCAATATTTAAGCACACACTCTACCAATATTTGGCTGGTGCATTTATTTCTAATTTCCAGTTTTGCCAAAACCTGGAGTTATGCTCCACAACAACCGGTCTTGATTTACTTTTGGGTATTGGGTTGGTGTTTGCTAATCTCACATGGGATTAATTTAGTCTATCTTCCTTTTCAGCGATACATATTCACCAAATGGTTTGCCCGATGAAAATACTTTACATCACCAACGGATTACACGGCGCCGGCGGACTCGAACGGGTACTGTCGGTAAAGGCAAGTTACTTGGCCGATGTCTTGGGGCATGAGGTACATATTGTGGTGTTGAATAACAAAGGAGTTTCGTTGTTTTACGAATTCAGCACTAAGATTCAATTGCATCATGTGGTGGTGAAAGGAAATCCAATAAGCTACATTTGGCAATATATTAAAGGCATGCGCGACATTGTTTCGACCCTCAAACCCGATGTGATTTCGGTTTGTGACGACGGACTCAAAGGGTTTTTCTTGCCGCTGTTGTTGCCCAAAATTCCAATTATTTACGAACGGCATGTGTCCAAACAAATGGCCTTTGGTGTACATCCATCCTTGCTAAAAAGACTGCGTGTGGGATTGAAATTGCAGTTGATGAATTGGCTGGGCCGAACATTTGACAAATTTGTGGTCCTCACCCAAGATAATGTGCAAGAATGGAAGTTGCCGAATATACAAGTTATAGCCAATCCGTTGTCGTTTTATCCCGAGAATCAATCATCGCTTACAAGCAAGACCGTGATTGCTGTAGGCAAACATACCCACCAAAAAGGCTTTGATCGCTTGCTTCAGTGTTGGGCAACAATAGTAAAAACAAATCCTGATTGGTCGCTGGAAATTTATGGCAAAGCCGATGAAAAGCAAGGTATGTTCCAATTAGTCAAGCAATTGCAAATTGAAAACAACGTGCGTATTTTTGAGCCCGTACCCGATATTGCGACACGTTTTTTAGCCTCTTCGGTGTTTGCTTTTTCATCGCGTTTCGAAGGATTTGGAATGGTGCTCATTGAAGCCATGGCTTGCGGAGTTCCTTGTGTTTCGTTTGATTGCCCCTGTGGACCAAGCGATATTATCCGATCAGGTGAAGACGGGTTTTTGGTAGCCAATAACAACACCGATGACTTTACCCACAAGCTATTGCAACTCATCGAAAACCAAGACTTGCGAAATAAAATGGGTGCCCAAGCCAAAATTAATGTGCAACGGTATTTGCCGGAAGTAGTGGTAAAACAATGGGACGAACTCTTTAGATCACTCGCCAAATGAAAGTAGTATTTTCAACCGATCAAATCTACCTGCACGGCGGCATCGAGAAAGTAATGGCCCAAAAAGCCAATTATTTTGCCGATGTTTTGGGCTACGATGTATGTATTCTTACCACCGAGCAAAAACAACATTCGCCTTGTTACGAATTGTCATCCAAGATTCGGTTGGTTGATTTACAAATTAATTATTCACGTGAAAAATCGTTTGTGCATCCCGCCAATTTGATAAAAGTTCCGCTGCATTTGTATCGGTGGATTACTACCATTCGCAAGCTCAAACCCAATAATTTGATTGTATGCAATTATGCCTTTGATTTTTATTGGACACCTTTTTTATTTTCCAAGATTGCCAAATACAAAGAATACCATTCGTCAAGATATTATATTTCTAAAGCCCGATCTGCCGCCAAGGGAATAGCCAAATGGGGTTATGCGTTTCAAGATTATTGCGAAAAAAGTTATACCGGCTTAGTGCTACTCAATTCCTCAGAAATCGATTTTTATTCGTCCAATTCCAAGCAAGTAATTCCCAATCCAATTGGGCCTTCAAACTATACTGCCCCCTTGGTTGCCTCCCAAGCCATTGCGGCCGGACGTTTGGCACCCGTTAAAAATTTTGATGCCCTTATCGAAATCTGGGCCCAAGTTGTACAGAAGGAACCCACTTGGACCTTATCAATTTATGGACAAGGAGAACCGGATTATGTGGCGTACTTGCAAGCCAAAACCCATGAATTAAAGGTAGAAAATCAGGTATTCATTCGCCAAGCGGTGCCAAATTTGCAAGAAACCATGCAGGCCTATTCGATGTATTTGATGACTTCGCATACCGAATGTTTTCCGATGGTGTTACTCGAAGCGCTCTCGGTAGGACTGCCTTGTATTTCCTATGCTTGCCCCACCGGACCTGCGCATATCATTACGTCCGATCAAGACGGCTATTTGGTTTCTAATCAAAACCAAGAGGCGTTCGTTGAAAAAGTACTATTTTTGATTCGCAATGCTGAAATTCGAACACAAATGGGTGCAAAAGCCAAACAAAATGTGCTGCGTTACGCTCCAGACAAGGTGATGAACCATTGGGCAACCGTGTTGAAACAAACCCCTTAATATTCGGCCTGTGAATGAATTAATTCCTGTTGAGTTATACACTGTTTTTTACTACAATTTTTTGGTGGTATTTGTGATATTGGTACTCCTACAATCCTTAACAATCGAGCTTACAGATTATGCCAATGTTCGAGTAAAACAAAATATTGGAATTGGATTGTTGATCTTGATTATTCTATATATGGGTTCTCGCCCTATTAGTGGCAAGTACTTTGCCGATATGTCAACCTATGCCTTTAATTTTGAAAAATACAAAGCAGGCGATCACGTCGATTTGACCACCAATAAAGATTTGCTCTTCGAGTTCTTTTCCAAGTACTGTTCGGGAATTATGACCGTTGAATTTTACTTTATGGTATGCGCTGCCTTGTATGTAATTCCTCTCTATTTATTTGCGAAGAAGGTATTTGAAGACTATTGGTTTTACGCCTTTTTGATGTTGGTGATTTCAATGTCGTTTTGGGGGTATGGCGTGAATGGGATACGAAATGGCTTAGCTACTTCGGTTTTTTTATTGGGTTTATCCCGAAAAAATTACTTATTCACTATAGCAATTATTGCCAGTACCTATTTTTTGCATAAATCGATGTTTATTGTACTCATTGCGTATGGAATTACATTTATTCACCGGGATTACGCCAATTATTTGCGTATTTGGTTGTTGGCTATACCATTGTCGTTGTTGTTGGGTGGTTTTTTTGAAACACTCTTTTTAAATTTGGGGGTATTTGCTAATGACAAAGTGGCCGATTATTTGTTGGGTGGGGGAGAAGAGTTTAACGATCAATTTAGTTCGTTGGGATTTCGTTGGGATTTTCTTTTATATAGTGCCACCGGCGTGTTTGCGGGTTGGTACTTTATTTTTGTCAAAAAAATAGAAGACAAATTATATATACAGATTTATAATATTTATGTATTGGTGAATGCCTTTTGGGTATTGGTAATTCGGGCCTCTTTTTCCAATCGATTTGCTTATTTGTCTTGGTTTTTATTGGGGGTAGTTATTATTTACCCGCTACTTAAAAAACAACTATTTGATAAACAACACCTCATTATTGGTCGAATTATTTTTATTTATTTTGCCTTTACCTATGTGTTAAATGTGCTGCTCGTAAAAGCCAAGTAAATGAAAGCAATCACCGTATTTACTCCCACCTACAACAGAGCCTATATTTTATCGCGCTTGTACAACAGCTTGTGCGAACAAACTAATTCTGACTTTGAATGGTTGGTTATAGACGATGGATCATCGGATACCACAGCAGATTTGGTAAACACCTTTATTGCCGAGAACAAAATTAAAATTACCTACCACTACCAAGAAAACAAAGGCATGGTGGGCGCACACAACACCGCGCACCACCTTATGACCACGCCCTTGTGTGTATGCATCGATTCGGATGATTACATGCCGCATGATGCAATCGATAAAATTTTGACCTTTTGGGATCAACATGGTTCGCCCGAATATGCCGGTATAGTGGGTTTGGATGCCTATACCGATGGCACTCTTGTAGCAGCACTACCTCAAATCAAAGACTGTAAATTTTCTGAATTATATGTGAACCACAAATTGGCCGGTGACGTAAAATTTGTGCATAATCGCGCCGTTTTTAACCAGTATTTGCCCTATACTTTTTTTGAAGGAGAAAAATATTCAGTAACCAGTTACCTGTATTTATTTATTGAGCAAAAACATAAATTACTTGTTTGTAATGAGGTGTTTTGCATTGTCGAATATTTGCCCGATGGCTTAACGATGAATTTGTTTAATCAATACAAACAAAGCCCAAAGTCCTTTGCGCATTATCGCTTGGCTAAGATGAAATTTGCGTTAAATTTCCGTGAGCGGTTTCGCAATGCCATTCATTATGTATCTTCGTCGCTGTTTGCCAAAGACCCTAATTTATTTGCAAAAACAGAAAACAAAGCTACGGTTTTATTGGCCTTTCCATTTGGAATAGCCCTTTATTTATATATTCAATTCAGTGCCAAAAAATCCATTCGAAAATAACATGCGCACCGCTATCATTGTACCGGGAGTTACCGATTTAAACAAAGGCGATCAAGCCTTGGTTTGGGAAACGCATCGTTTGGTTCAAGACACCAATTGTTTTGATCAAATTTACATTGTGAGCACTGGTGATACTCCTCAAGAGCGTGATTTATTGTGCGGGCAATCGGAAGCAAAAGGATATCAACTTATAGAAACCTTGCTCAAACACCCCAGACGTGGCCAACACAATGAAGCTGAGGTCATTCAAGAATCAGCTATTTCCTTTCTGCGATTGGCGTTTCGGGCGGCACTCGATTTTTGTAGCCAATGGTTTTTGTTGCTCATCTGTAAATCGGACGCTTTGGTCTCCTTTTTTTATTCAAAACAAACGGCACAGTCGGTTCGCCAATTTCGAGCAGCCGAGATTTTGTTTGTAAAAGGCGGCGGGTTTATTCATGCGTATGGCGAAAAAACAGCACCCTATCTCATGTGGTTTTTCTTGTTTTATGTGCGTTTGGGAAAAGCAATGGGAAAAAAGGTCGTGTTTTTGCCCAATTCCTATGGGCCCTTTCAAGGATTTACTGTGGCCAATCAAGTAAGATCAGTGTTTGCTACACTCGATAAAGTATATGCACGCGAAGCCCTTTCGGCACAAAAGCTAGGTGAATTAATGGGCAATCCCATTCCGGTTAGTCCCGATTTGGGATTTTATTTGCAAATGGATGCGTCAACTGATGCTTTAGAACTTTTAAAACGCTATGGACTCGATCCGGCACAACAAAAACTGGTAGGCATCACCATTCGCCCATGGCGATTCCCAGGCTTGTCCAATCCGGAACAGTTGTATGCCAATTATTTGGAATCAGTAAAATCATTAGCTATACTATTGGTTGAATTTGGATATCACGTAGTGTTTTGTAATCAATCTATTGGGCCCAATGCACACGAAGACGACCGCAATGCCATCAAAGAAGTACTGCATAAATGGAATCATCCGTCCGTGCATTGGATCGATGAAAATTTGCCTTGTGATTTACTCAAATCGGTTTATTCACACTTTTATGCCTTTGTGGGCACGCGTTTTCATTCGGTGATTTTTTCATTGACTTCCTGCGTTCCATCAATTGCTATTGGCTATGGAGGAAATAAAGCCAAGGGGATTATGGCTGATTTCAATATGCCCGATTTTACCCTGCCAATAGAATCTGTTTCTCCCGAATTATTGAAACAATTATTTACCAACTTAGAGCAGGCTCATCCCCAAATTCAAGCCCAATTGGCTCAACAAAACGAGCTATTGCTAGCAAAACGAGCACAGTTGATAAATGAATTGAAAACCCTAATTGGATAAGATGGCCAAAATTATTCGCACCGCAACTGTAGCCATTACGTTGAATGATTTGCTCAAAGGCCAATTGGCTTATCTAAATCAGTCTCACGAAATAATCGCTTTATCTGGCGAGGATCATCATTTGCAAGCGGTGCGTAATCGGGAAGGAGTTCGAACTATTTCGGTGCCTATGCAACGTGCTATTCGTCCTATAAACGACATCATTTCTCTTATACAGTTGTATCGGGTGTTTAAAAAAGAAAAGCCGGCAATTGTGCATTCGGTTTCTCCCAAAGCGGGTTTGTTGAGTATGATGGCGGCGTATTTTGCAGGTGTTCCAATTCGTATACATATGTTCACAGGCCTCATTTTTCCCACCAAAAAAGGCCTCTCTCATTTTTTGTTGTTGCAAATGGATCGACTCTTGTGTGCTTTTGCTACAGATATATATCCAGAAGGACAAGGCGTTAAAGCAGATTTATATCGGTATAAGGTTACTCGAAAACCGTTGTCGATTATTGCCAATGGAAACATTACCGGAGTTGATACCAATTACTTTACTATTCCAACAGATGCAGAAAAAGAATCCATTCGAAATTCGCTAAAAATTAATCATTCAGACTATGTTTTTTTGTATGTTGGACGATTGGTAGGTGACAAAGGTATAAATGAGTTAATTTCGGCCTTCACTGCAGCATCATTGCAGTATGAAAATGCTAAGTTGTTGATAGTTGGGTATTTAGAAGCTGAATTAGACCCGTTAAAAACCGAAACAATTCTTGCAATCGAAACAAATGAAAAGATTATATTTGTTGGCTTTCAAGCGGATGTTAGGCCTTATTATGCTGCAGCAGATTGCTTAGTTTTGCCCAGTTATCGCGAGGGATTTCCAAATGTTTTGCTACAAGGTGGTGCAATGGGATTGACTAGTATTGCAACTGATGTTAATGGGTCGAACGAAATTATCCAAGAGGGGATTACTGGCAAAATTGTTCCAGTTAAAAATGTAAACGCATTAGTTCAAGCCATGCAAGCAAGTATTGAACACGGAAAGACAACTGCCGAAGTGCAAAATCAAATTCGGGAACACATTTGCACACATTACAACCAAGATTTAGTTTGGAATGCAGTGAATAACGAATACAATAGGTTATTAAAAAGGGTAAAAAAGTAAATGTATCTACACGTAATAAAACCATTTGGGGATTTTTGTTTTGCTACAGTCGTGTTGTTGTGCTTACTGCCTATACTGGTTTTTATCAGTCTTTTTTTAGCCATAGCCAATCAAGGGAGTCCATTTTTTATTCAACGACGACCTGGAAAAAACCAGCGAATATTTAAGATTATTAAATTCAAAACCATGAATGATGCTCGTGATGAAGCGGGTCGTTTATTGCCTGATTCGGAACGCCTTACACTTGTGGGAAAATTTGTACGAAAGTTTTCATTGGATGAAATACCACAATTTCTTAACGTACTAAAAGGGGATATGAGTCTCATTGGTCCTCGCCCGCTTTTGCCGGATTATTTGCACTTATACTCTGATTTTCAGAATAAAAGACACGAGGTAAAGCCCGGAATTACGGGTTGGGCACAGGTAAATGGCCGTAACGCAATTTCCTGGGACCAGAAATTTGAATACGATGTTTGGTATGTAGCTAATATTTCATTTTCTTTGGACCTGAGAATATTTTTTAAAACCATAGGAAAGGTGCTTAAGAGCGAGGGAATTAATGCGGCCAATGCGGCCACGATTGAACCTTTTAACGGGAAAAACTGATGAATAAAAATATTTTAATTACGTCGGCAGGTAGACGAGTTTCATTAGTGAAATTCTTCCAAAACGAACTCACCCTAATTTATCCTGGATCAAAAGTTTACACTACAGATGCAAACCCTGATTTTGCAGCTGCTTGTGTTGTATCCGATGGATGTTTTCAAGTGCCTAAGGTTACCTCTTCTAATTACATTGCTGATTTACTTGTCATTGCAATTGAAAATAAAATTGCATTGGTAATACCAACTATAGATACTGAATTGTTGGCCTTGGCTGAGCACAGGCAACTTTTTGCAGAAAAAGGAATTATCATAGTGATTTCTGATTACCATTTGGTGAATACCTTTCATTTTAAACGCTTATCACACGATTTTTTCGAAAAACAAGGCATCGATACCGCCAAAGAATTTGACAAAAAAAATTACACTCTTCCTGTTTATATAAAACCGATTGACGGTAGTAGAAGCCTAGAGAATTTTATCGTGCACCACCACGATGATTTTACTGAAAAACATTTTTCGAACGATCGATTGATGTTTTTAGAATACTTAGATCACAGCAAACACACAGAATATACCATTGACATGTACTACAGTATGGATGGATATTTAAAATGTGCCGTACCCCGTGAACGCATTGAGGTGCGCGATGGTGAAGTAAGCAAAGGGGTCACCAAAAGACCACCTTTTTTGGAATCCATTTGGAAAAAAATGGGTTTTGTAGCTGGGTTTAGAGGTTGTATTACCATGCAGGTCTTTATGCAAAACGATACCGCAAGTATTTATGCAATAGAAATTAATCCCCGATTTGGTGGTGGTTTTCCTTTGAGTTATTTGGCGGGTGCCAACTACCCCAAATGGATAATTCAAGAATATTTACAAGGGGAACAAATTCCTGTGTATCAAGATTGGCAAGAAAATCTACTCTTGCTTCGTTACGATCACGAAGTTTTGGTGCCGAATTTTACCCGCTAAAATGAGTTCAAAAACAGTTGTTTTTGATTTAGATGATACCCTGGCTCTAGAGCTCGATTATTTAAAATCGGCTTATCGAGAAATAGCAAACACAGTGGATCCAGAAAACGCTGAATTGTATCCATTTTTACTCGATGCATATCAAAAAAAAGACAATCCGTTTGGGCAGCTTTGCTCCTTATATCCAAAATATACTGTAGCTGCTTTGCTTCAGTTGTATCGAAATCATGTCCCCACTTATCCCGAAAATACATGTAAACCATTGTTGATGGAACTTAAAGCAAATGGGTATAAATTGGGCTTGGTAACCGATGGCTACTCCATAACACAACGAAATAAATTAAAAGCACTCGGGATTGAAGAGTTGTTTGATCTAGTTGTGATCTCTGAGGAATTTGGTTCAGCTAAGCCTTCTGTAGCCAATTTTGCTGTTTTTCATCAATTCAATACGGATGTATATTATTACATTGCCGATAATCCAGCTAAGGATTTTGTTTCCCCAAATGCTTTGGGATGGCAAACCATTTGTTTAATCGATGCTGGAAATAATATCCACAAACAAGATTTTAACAAAGAATCCCTATATTTACCACGCATGACCATTGATACACTGGAACAAGTGTTTCCAATAGTATTTCACATTTAACGCATAAATTTCTTCATTTTACAATGAATTCATCTAAAATATGGCTTTCATCCCCACACATGGGAGGAACCGAATTGAACTACATACACGAGGCTTTTGAAACTAATTGGGTTGCGCCATTGGGACCCAATGTGAATGGTTTTGAAGCTGATTTAGTTAAATATATTGGACAAGAATCCCATATAGCCGCTTTGAGTGCTGGAACAGCTGCGCTACATTTGGGGCTTATTTTGTTGGACGTTCAAGCAGGAGATGAAGTGATTTGTCAGAGTTTTACTTTTTCGGCATCTGCTAATCCTATCGTATACTTGGGTGCCACGCCCGTTTTTGTTGATAGTGAAAATGAAACATGGAATATTTGTCCTGTTGCTTTAGAACAAGCAATCCTAGATCGTATTCAAAAAGGCAAAAAACCAAAGGCAATTATTGCTGTTCATTTATATGGAATGCCATTTCAAATAGAGCAGGTATGTGCCGTAGCGGCCAAATATGACATTCCTATTTTAGAAGACAGCGCAGAAGCGTTGGGAAGTTCATACAAAGGACAAAAATGCGGCACTTTTGGAACAATTGGTGTGTTGTCATTCAATGGCAATAAAATTATTACTACTTCAGGTGGAGGTGCTTTGGTTGCCAAAAGCCAAACAGTGAAAGAAAAAGCCGTTTTTTTGGCTACACAAGCGCGCGATGAGGCGCCGCATTATCAGCATTCAGAAATTGGCTATAACTATAGAATGAGTAATGTGTCGGCGGGAATCGGAAGAGGACAAATGGAAGTCCTGGACAGGCATGTTGCGCTTCGAAGAGCAATGCATTCATTTTATGTTAAACAATTGGGTGGCATAGCCGGGATTGAATTTTTGAAAGAACCCAATGAACATTTTTATTCCAACCATTGGCTTTCAGCCATCACCATTGATCCTATCCAAACAAATGGTAAAACCAGAGAACAGTTGCGATTGACGTGTGAACAGCACAACATAGAAACACGTCCACTATGGAAACCCATGCATTTACAGCCGGTTTTTGAAAAATATCCGTATTATGGCCAACGCGTAGCAGAGACCCTTTTTGACCAAGGATTGTGTTTGCCGTCTGGTTCGAATTTAACAGATAGTGACCGTCAACGAATTGAAAATGTATTGGTTGAGTTCTTTAAGTAGAAAAATGTAGTAGTAGTTTGGTGAAAAAGTTTACATTTGTTTACCCAAATTTCAAATAGTTTATGTTTGATTACCTTATAACGCTGCTGAAATCCAGTGGTTTACTCAAGAAACTTCGCACAGTTGGCTACTTGCCCATTTGGATTGTTTTTATAATTGATCTATTTATTGTTGTTCTATCGGGTGTAATCACACACATTTTACTGCTTAATTTACTGGTTCATTTTCATAGTGGGACTGTACTTGTGCTTGGTAATTTAGCCATCATTGCAGTCAATGGCTTATTTTTTATATTCTTCCGAACCTTTTCTGGAATTATTCGTCACTCCACATTTATAGATGGGGTTAAGCTTTTGCTGTCTACCTCAGCGGCATTTATGTTTTTGTTTGTGATGAACTATTTTTGGGAGTTTAACTTTGGCTACAAAGCATATCTCAATTCGGCACTATTTATCAATTATATACTGGCGTTTTCGTTGCTCTTTTTATTTCGAATCATGGTGAAGTACCTGTTTGAAGTGTACTCATCCATTGAAGATCAAAAAAAACGAATCAACGCGGTTATTTATGGTGTGGATGCCAATGCCATTTCGGTAGCCAACGCCTTGAAATCAGAAATGCCTGCCCGTTTTAATCTATTGGGTTTTATTGACAACAATACCACTAACAATTCCAGAAAGAGTTTGTTGAATTTGCCCATCGTCAATCATTCCAGAAAAACATACACCATTCTGCGTTCATTAAAAGCAGATGCATTGATTATTGCTGAGAAAAGTTTATCTAAAACAGATATTATAGCTTTAGTTGAAGAGTGTTTGGAATACAATTTTAAAGTATATACAGTTCCATTAATTACCGACTGGGAAGACCAAGCTCAAATTTCAAACAAGGTAAAGAGCTTTGACATTGAGGATCTGCTAGGACGAAAACCAATTGTGTTAAACACAGATAACATTTCGTCAACGCTTCAAAACAAAACGGTTTTGGTTACCGGTGCTGCCGGTTCAATTGGCAGTGAAATCGTGCGCCAAGTTTTGCAGTTTAATCCAAAGAAAATAATTTTATTGGATCAGGCTGAAACGCCTTTGCATCAATTGGTGCTTGAACTTGAAGAATTACATACAGAAGTAATACGTCCTTATATAGCTGACATCCGAAACAAGGAGGTGTTAGAAACGCTTTTTACCAAGTACAAGCCAGAGGTAGTATTTCATGCAGCGGCCTACAAACACGTGCCGCTGATGGAACTCAATCCCTTGCAAGCAATCTGTACAAATGTTATCGGCACCCAGCATTTAGCTGATTTGTCTATTCAATATAAGGTAGAACGGTTTGTAATGATTTCTACCGATAAAGCTGTGAATCCAAGCAATGTAATGGGGGCTAGTAAACGAATTGCAGAAAAATACATACAAAGTTTGCATTACTTGACTAACCAAACCGATGGCAATACCACCAAATTTATGACAACCCGATTTGGAAATGTATTGGGATCTAATGGTTCAATTGTACCCTTGTTTGCCAAACAAATTAAAGAAGGTGGTCCTTTAACCATCACGCATCCTGAGATTATTCGGTATTTTATGACGATTCCGGAGGCCTGTCAGCTGGTATTAGAAGCTGCAGCAATTGGTAACGGAGGCGAGATCTTTATTTTTGATATGGGCGAACCCGTAAAAATTATTGATTTAGCCAAGAAAATGATTCGATTAGCTGGCTTTGTTCCTGAACAAGATATCAAAATCAAAGTGATAGGCTTGCGACCAGGCGAAAAACTGTTTGAAGAATTACTCAACGACACCTCAAAAACGCTGCCAACTCACAATGAAAAAATTGTGATAGCTGAAGAAATAATTGAAAATCATACCGAAATTCAAACAGAAATTAGCCATCTGATTACTTTGACCACAACTGGAACAAATAATGAATTGGTGATGCAGATGAAAAAAGTGGTGCCCGAATACATCAGTATGAATTCGGTATTTGAGTCGTTAGATAATTAGTTTGTGAATCCTATACTATGAAAAAAATCATTTACTTTTTGCTGTTAGTTGGCCTATTGACTTCTTGTGTTTCCAAGAAAAAAGTAGTCTATATGCAAGACATTGATCAAGTTAAAAGTTACGACAACTCCACCCTATACGAAGCCAAATTACAGCCCGACGATTTGTTGAGCATCATTGTTTCGGCTGAAAATCCTGAATTGACCGTTCCTTTTAATTTGCCGCAAATTCAAGGCAATTACGAAATCAACAACAACCAGAATGGAATCAAAACCTATCTTATTGATAACTACGGTTATATTGAATTCCCAGTAATTGGTAAAATGAAGTTGGGCGGTTTAACCCGCACAGAAGCCAAAGAGAAATTAGTTTCAGCGGTTGCTGAGTACATCAAGAATCCGATAGTAAACCTCCGAATTTTGAATTTCAAAGTTTCGGTACTGGGGGAAGTGCTTAAGCCCAATTCGTTTACTTTAGCGAGCGAAAGAATTACCTTGCTAGAGGCACTTAGTTTGGCCGGTGATTTAACCATTTATGGTAAGCGAAATACCATTTTAATCATTCGTGAAGTGGAGGGAAAAAAAACCTACAACCGGGTTGACATCACCAAATCGGATTTCTTAAATTCACCTTTTTACTACTTAGCTCAAAACGATGTAGTATTTGTGGAGCCAAATAAAACCCGTGTAAATGCTTCGGCTGTAGGACCAAATGTTACGGCAACTATTTCAGCTATTTCAGTTTTGGTTACTTTATTGGTTGTGTTGCTTCGTTAATAAATAGATTCCTCATGCAAAAACTTCAGAATTTAGTTACCGAAAATAAAGATAAAAGCCTCAACATAAGCGAGCAAATTGAAAAGTATTTTATTCACTGGAAATGGATACTTGCAGGCGCCGTATTGAGTTTAATGTTGGCCTTTCTCTATATCCGATATACCGTTCCGATGTACAAAGCATCGGCCAGTATTTTAGTAAAAGACGAGTCCAAAGGAGGCGTACAATCTGAGCTTCAGGCATTCTCCGATTTGGGTTTGCTTACCGGAGTGAAGAGCAATGTAGACAATGAAATTCAAATTATTAAATCAAGAACAGTAATTGAACAAGCGGTTCGAAAGCTTGACTTTGATTTAACCTATTTTGAAGAAGCCCGTGTGAAGGATGTGGAGTTGTACAAAGAATCTCCAGTAAAATTAGTCTTTCTACAAAACGCAAAGAGCTACGATAATCAGGCAATAACTTATGTCATTAAAGGAATAGATTACAATAGTTTTGAACTGAGTGTAAAAGACAAAAACAAAATTGGACAATTCGCATATGGGGCCGTATTTCAAGCCAATAATCAGCAATTGATTGTGAACAAAACGGTACACTTTGCGGCTAAACCCTCTAAGAAATTTGTAGTAACGGCTATTAAAAAGCGTTTAAAAGATGTAGTTGAGAGTTACCGTTCTCGACTCACCATTGCTCCATTAAACAAAAACACCAGTGTAGTCGAATTGAGTGTCAATGATCCCGTTCGAGCAAAGGCCGAAGATTTACTTAACACCATCATTGAAATTTACAATGATGATGCCATAGCTGATAAAAAATATGTTTCTGAAACTACCCAAGCATTTGTTGAGAATCGTTTGCGCATTATTTCAGAAGAATTGGGTGATGTAGAAAAGGATGCCGAGGGCTTTAAAAAGGCCAATAAATTAACCGATATCGTGTCAGAGTCGGGGATATTTCTACAAAATTCTTCTTATTTTGAAAAAGCTTCCATCGAAACTGAAACGCAAATTAAAGTGGTAGCTTCCATGATTGATTTCATGAAAACAAAAGCCAAAGGCGAGCTTATTCCGGTGAATATTCTACCCGAAGAAGGAAATACCGCTACACCACAAATTATTCAGCACAACGATTTGGTTTTGCAACGCAACCGTATCAGCAAAGACGGTACCGCCAAAAATGCAATCATTATTAATCTCGATCAGAAAATTGGCGAATTGTCCAATGGCATTCAAGAAAGTTTGAATCGCTTGCAAAAAGGGCTGCAGATCAAGTTGATTGATATCACCAAACAAAACAACCTGAATCAGGCAAAAATAACTCGAGTACCCACCCAAGAAAGGGAATACCGTATTATCGATCGTCAACAAAAAATAAAAGAAACCTTGTATTTGTATTTGTTGCAAAAACGAGAGGAATTGGCTATTTCCTTGTCGGTAACAGCACCAAATGCGAAAGTTATTGATGCGGCTCGAGCCACATCGGCGCCGGTTTCGCCTATTAAATATATTGTTTATCTGTTGTTTTTTGCGGCTGGAATTTTGTTTCCCATCTCTTTGATTTACATCTCTGATTTGTTTGACACCAAAATCAAATACCGCCAAGACATTGAAGGTAAAATACTTGTTCCATTTTTGGGCGATGTTCCTGAATCCGAAACCGAAGATGAAATTTTTAAAGCATCTAGCCGATCAAGTTCTGCCGAAGCCATACGTATTGTGCGAACCAATTTGGATTTTATGTTGGGCGCTGTACCAGAAGGTATGGCCAAGACCGTTTTTGTAACCTCTACCTTGCCCAAAGAAGGAAAAACGTTTGTAACCATGAATTTGGCCAGTACCATAGCCATGACCAACAAAAAAGTACTTTTGATTGGATTAGATATTCGGAATCCCAAAATTGACCGCTATGTGACACTTCCAAGCAAGGGATTAACGAATTATTTGGCAAAGCAAAATGAAGACATCAATGACTACATCGTGAAAATTGAGGAATTGAATAATTTATTTATTCTTCCCTCAGGTATAATTCCGCCCAATCCAGTGGATTTGTTGATGAATTCAAAATTGGATGAATTATTTGCCCAACTCAAAACAGAATACGATTACATTGTAGTAGATACTGCACCCATTACCTTGGTAACAGATACTACTTTGGTAGCCAAATATGCAGATGCTTTTATCTATGTAATCCGTTCCAATTACTTAGATAAACGATTCCTTAAAGTGATTGAAGGATTTTTTATCGAGAAAAAATTACCCAACATGTCCATATTACTTAATCGAACCGTATGGCGTAAAGCGTATGGTTACGGCTATGGTTATGGTTACGGCTATGGTTACGGCTATGGCTACGGCTACGGTTACGGGTATGGTTATGGAGTAGAAGAGGAGAAAAAATCTTGGTTTCGTAATCCGTTTGCTAAAAAGAAATAGACGTCTAATTTCTAAGTAAGACGCTTAGCACTCAACCTATTTACGGAATAGTTGATTATTTGACATGGCCTCTTTGAGGTTATCAATTCCTTTTGTTCTAATGCGTTGGGATAATCCTTTCAAGTGATTTTGATGATGTACATCAGTTCCCACAAAATCATACATTCCTTTTTGTAAAATCGTTTCAGCAGCTTGGGCTACATTGGCACCATAATAGCCTACAGTAGCCAATAAATTCAATTGAAACAAGCATCCTTGCTGTTTGAGTTTATTGAACTCTCGGGTGTTTTGGTGGTAAAATAAATAGCGTTCAGGATGAGCCAAAACAGGCTTGTATCCTTCCAATTGAATTTCAAAAATAATATCGTACAGCTGAATCGGTGCACTCAAGTACGACATCTCTACCAACACATAATTGTCTTTGAGTGTCAGTAAAGGTTCTTTGTGCATGAGTTCCAAAAATGTACCATCCATTAAGTATTCGGCCGCTACATGCAAAGAAGCGTCGGGTTTTTGAGTAGCCAATTGAGTTTTGGTAGACGTATAGTTGGCTTCTATGTTTGCACGAGTATTTTCCCAAACGGCAGTCATTACATGGGGTGTAACTATAAACTGATCTATGCCAAGTGCTTGCATGCCTGATATTAATTCAATCGAATCCTCAATGGTTTTCGCACCGTCGTCGATGCCAGGCAACAAATGAGCATGTATATCCACATGGTTGCTTGGAATTAAATCATTCAAAAAAGGTTTTCTACTGAGGAATGGAAACATGCTTTTTTAGTTAATTGCCGCTAATTTAGGTAATTAGTTAGAACAAATACCATTATTAAATTGTTATACTGCAAAATATTTTCAGTGATGAGTAGCCGAAGTGCTTTTTCTCCCCATTTTTTAACCGATTGGTTTTCTTATATTTGTCGAGCTATGTTAGGAACTCCTCCCATGAATGCACCACAGACCCAAGCAGATTGGGATTTAATCATCAAGGCCAAATCGCCTGTGTTGGATATGAAAATCCAAGACTTATGGCGCTACCGTGATTTGTTGGTGGTTTTTGTGAAACGCGATTTTGTAAGTTTTTACAAACAAACTGTTCTAGGTCCGCTGTGGTTTTTTGTTCAACCCTTGTTTACTACGCTTGTTTTTGCTTTTGTTTTTGGCAACTTGGCCAAGATTAGCACCGATGGACTTCCTCAGTTTTTGTTTTATTTGTCGGGAATTACAGCATGGAATTACTTTGCCGATTGTCTCACCAAAACCAGTACGGTCTTCAAGGACAATGCGTCGATTTTTTCTAAAGTATATTTTCCACGGCTCATTCTACCTTTGAGCATTGTGGTGAGTAATTTGGTTCGATTTGGTGTCCAATTGCTGTTGTTGCTTCTGGCAATTGGCTATTTTGTGGTTTTTCATGACATGGCGGTCACGTTTAATTTTGCTTTACTTTTATTTCCTTTTTTGGTACTACTCATGGCCTTACTTGGATTGGGTCTTGGGTTAATCATTACTGCCCTAACGGCCAAGTACCGCGATCTTACTTTTTTAATCAGTTTTGGCGTGCAACTCCTGATGTATGGTACAACCGTTATCTATCCGTTGAGTGCCGCCCCTGAAAAATACAAATGGATTATTGCCCTCAATCCCATGACACCCATTATTGAAGCCTTTCGTTATGGATTTTTGGGCAGAGGAAGCTTTAGTAGCGGCAGTTTACTCTATGCTTTAACGGCTACCCTATTATTACTCGTTTTTGGCTTGTTTTTGTTTAGTCGAACAGAAAAGAATTTTGTAGATACCATCTAAATGAGTAAACCTGTTATACAAGTCGAACAGCTATCTAAAGCCTACCAAATTGGACAAATTGGTACAGGAACTTTGTCGCGTGACCTCGAACGATTTTGGGCCACCAAAGTACTTGGTCAAGCCGATCCATTTCTTAAAGTAGGCGAGACCAATGACCGCAGCAGCAAAAGTGAAAGCAATGTGGTTTGGTCACTCAAAGACATCAATTTTCAGGTTAATCAAGGCGAAGCTGTTGGAATCATTGGGAAAAATGGTGCCGGCAAAAGCACCTTACTCAAAGTGCTTTCCCGCATTACCAGTCCCACCAGTGGCGAAATTAGAATAAAAGGCCGCGTAGCCAGTTTACTCGAAGTGGGCACTGGTTTTCACGCCGAACTGACTGGACGAGAAAATATTTATTTAAATGGCGCCATCTTGGGCATGACGCGTCGGGAAATCAGTTCAAAATTAGACGAAATCATAGATTTTTCCGGTTGCGAACGCTATATAGATACGCCTGTGAAACGCTTCAGCAGTGGAATGACTGTGCGTTTGGCCTTTGCCGTTGCCGCACATTTGGAGCCCGAAATTCTAATTGTTGATGAGGTGTTGGCAGTAGGTGATGCCGAATTTCAGAAAAAAGCCATTGGTAAAATGCAAACCATTTCCATAAGCGAAGGCCGAACCATTTTGTTTGTGAGCCACGACATGACGGCCATTACGGCTTTAACCCAATCGGTGTTGATCATGAACCAAGGTCATATCTCTGAAAAATATCCAACTGAGCATGCGATTCAACAGTATCTAAAAACCGATTTATTCCCAGCCATTGCTTTTTCAAACCGAAAAACCGAAGGCGATTTGTTTGTAGAATCCATCTCTTTTGATGAAAATGATAGTCTTCAACAGCAATTAGTTGTAGGAAGCTCTGTTCGTATGCGCTTTAGCCTTAACCGAGCCATTCCCAAAAAAGACTTGGGTGCCTTAGCCTTTTATGTTGTGTTTCGCAACGAATTAAATTTTCCGGTATTTACGATATCCAACCGCTATGATGCCAATTTTTCATCTCCATCTTCAGATGAAATTAAACAGCTGAGTTGTGAGTTGCCGCAATTTACCTTAACCGAAGGAAAATACCGCGCCACCACCTGGATGGCCTATAAAAATGGATTTTGTGACGAAATTACCGACGCTTTTGAGCTCGAGGTAGTTTCCTCTGATTTCTTTAAAACTGGACAAATGCCAATTGCGCGCAAACACGGCGCCTTTTTAGTAAACCAAAATTGGACCGCCCAATGATTTTAGATACAATTCGCAGCATCCTGTATAAAAAATACCAAGTCAGTTTTTCCAAAACGGGCGACGACATTCAGCTCATGAAGTTGATCCAATCTTCATCGCCGGGTGCCTATGTCGATGTGGGTTGCTGGCATCCAGTAAAAGCATCCAATACCTATTATTTTCATTTGCGCGGATGGAAAGGCATTTGCATCGATCCCAATCCCGAGCTGCAAGCACTTTATTCCCGTTATCGTTCAACCGATATTTTTGAAAACTGTGCCATCGGAGACCAACAAGATCCGCTCGAATATTATATGTTGCAGGATCCGCACAGTTCCATGAACACCTTGGATCTATCCTTTATTGAAAAACACCAGTTAACTTCTCAAATTAAAGCCGTAAAATCAATTCCAGTTTATCGTTTGGACTCGATTTTGTCTAAGCACTTGACAGCTACTGATCGCTTGGATTTTTTTGATATCGATGTCGAAGGCTATGATCTCGAGGTATTAAAAACCAACGATTGGAATCGCTTTCGTCCCAAACTTGTAGTCATCGAAACCGATACGCCTTTGGCTGCCGATTTGCATTCCCCTATTACGAAATACCTTGAAGGTGTTCAGTATCGCTTGCTGGCCAAATCGGTGATACACCAAGATTTGGGTAATTTATTTTACATCGACACCACCCTATAAGTATGCGCGTTGGCTATAATCCACATAAAGACCAACCAATAGCTGAAGCGACTTTTACGCATCAGGTAGTTATTCCGGTGCATATTCCGCAGCAAGACGGCTATTTTGCAGACAGTTTACGCGTGCTACAAAAGTGTTTGGACTCATTATTCTCTACAAGCCATTCGGCTACTTTTATTACGGTGGTGAATAACGGCAGCGATACAATTACTGCGCAGTATTTAACCCAATTATGGGAGCAAGGTAAAATACATGAACTTATTCATACAGAGGCAATTGGCAAAGTCAATGCTTTACTTAAAGGAATTGTAGGCCACAAAGAAGCGTTGGTTACTTTGGCCGACAGTGATGTGTTGTTTTTGCCCGGTTGGCAACAGGCTACCCATGAGGTTTTTCTGTCCTTTCCAAAAGCGGGAGTAGTAGGCATTGTTCCAATGTATCGATTGTTTTTGCAGCATTGTTCTAATGTGTTGTTTGATTTATTTACTTCCAATCGACTTCGATTTATTCCAGTACATGATCCACTAGCAATGGAAAAATTTCACCAAAGTATTGGCTGGGGGCCATCCAATCCGGCACACGGCCAACACACATTGGGTGTAAAATCGGTTTCGGGAATTACCGCCTATGTGGGTTCGGGGCATTTTGTGGCCACTTACAAGCGCGCATTGTTTGATTCGATTCAATCGTTTACCGAATATCGTATGGGAGGAACCAGCGAAACGTACCTCGACGAATTGGCTTGGCGCAAAAACACCTGGCGTCTTACCACTTATTCCAATTATGCGTTCCACATGGGCAACGTGTACGAGCCTTGGAAGGACGACATCAAATTTGATCAAAAGCAAGCTGTACTTCAAGCTATTCCAGGAGTTTATTTGCCCACAGCTTCCCCAATTTCGCTATTGGTAAAACACAAATTATTTAAAAAGTTTTTAAAAATACGTGTTGTGAAAACTTGGTTTTACCGCTACAAAGGCCTGCCAAAACCACAAGCTTCTACTTATTAATACCGCTGCAAATGGATTCCTCGTCCGTCACTTTTGCCCTACTCATTGCGACCAAAAATCGATGCGCTCAACTTTGCATTACTTTGGAATCACTACTGCCTTTAATGTCTAATCCCGCGGTTCGCGTTGTGGTTTATGATGATGGTTCCACCGATGGAACTGCTCAAGTAATTCAAGAACAATTTCCCTCTGTTGAACTTTGGCGCAATGAAATTTCAAAAGGCTATTTGTATTGCCGCAATCAATTACTCAATAAAATAGAGGCAAACTATTTAATTTCGTTGGATGATGATGCCCACTTTATAACTGAAAATGCGCTAGAATTGATTCATCAAACTTTTGAATCTCAACCCATGGCTGGTGTTTTGGCCTTTCGTATTTTCTGGTCTACTCATTTGCCAAGCTCTATAGGTACTGTGGAAACACCACAAGTAGTAAAAAGTTTTGTGGGTTGTGGCCACGTATGGCGAAAAACGGCTTGGGATGCTCTTCCCGATTATCCCGAATGGTACCAATTTTATGGCGAAGAAAACTGGGCTGGATTACAGTTGTTTCAGCAGGGATTTACCGTATACTATGTGCCTGAAATTTTGGTGCACCACCGTGTAGATTTGCGTGAACGTGCCCAAAACAAATCCGGTTTTACTTTTCGCTATCGCTGTTCCTTGCGTGCCGATTGGTATACGTATTTCATGCTGTACCCGTTACAAAAGGCCGTTTATTTTTGGTTGTATTCGCTGGCAAAACAGCTGCAAAAAATTATGGGTAAAGGGCAATTTCAACTCGTTAATCCGCTCATGTTGGCCTCACTCGATTTGTTTCAAAAATCCCCAAAATTAATTCAAAACCGAAAGCCACTATCGGCTAAAATGTTCTACAATTACCAACAATTAAACGAAGCCAAAATCTATTGGAATCCAGAAAAATAGTTATTTTTACTCGGCTTTACGAGCAGTAGTATGAAGAACATTGCACTCATTCCGGCACGCGGAGGTTCCAAACGATTGGCAGGGAAAAACACCAAATTGCTGGGAGGAATTCCCTTGTTGGCGCACAGTATTCGCTATGCCCAACAATTCCCCGAGCTAATTGAGGCCGTTTATGTGTCAACCAATGATCCCGAATGCAAAGCCGTGGCTCTTGAATTTGGCGCTCAGGTTATCGATCGTCCTAACGAATTGGCCACCGATGAATCACCCACTTATAGCTGTTTGCAACACGCGCTTACGCAACTGCAAGATGACGTAAAAACCATTTGTCTGTTGCAGCCCACCAATCCATTGCGTCCCGCTAATTTATTGGCCGAGACCTATGCATTATTTACCCAACAAGCGGCCAGCAGCTTATTTTCTGTTAGCCGATCACACCATAAATTAGGCAAAATTGTCAACCACCGTTTTTATCCGTATAATTATACCATCGGTCAACGCAGCCAAGACATGGATCCCTTGTATTATGAAAATGGCTTGTTGTATATTACAACGCCTGGCGTATTGCAAGAAGATGTAGTGTTTAATGCTGATGCAATTCCCTTTGAGGTAAATCATCCTTTTGCGCAGATAGACATTGATACCCTCGCTGATTTCGAATATGCCGAATATGTAGTCCAAAAACAGATTAGTTAATATGAACCCATTTATTACCATAGCAGGCCGAAAAATTGGTCCTGATTATCCGCCAGTTGTCATTGCCGAAATTGGCATCAACCACGAAGGCTCACTCGAATTGGCCAAACTGTTTGTTGATGCAGCTGCCCGTGCGGGTGTTGAAATTGTGAAACACCAAACCCATATTGTAGAAGACGAGATGAGTGGGGCTGCCAAAAAAGTAATTCCAGGCAATGCAAACGTTTCGATCTATGAAATCATGGAACGCTGTGCCCTCAACGAAGCCGACGAATTTGCCCTGATGCAATACGTGCAAGCCAAAGGCATGATTTTTATCTCGACGCCCTTTTCAAGAGCAGCGGCCAATCGCTTAGAAAAATTTGATGTTCCGGCCTATAAAATTGGCTCGGGTGAATGCAACAATTATCCGTTATTGGAGCACATTGCCTCTTTTGGAAAACCAGTCATTTTAAGTACGGGCATGAATACCGTAGAAAGCATTCAAAAAGCGGTTGCCATTTTTGATAAACACCAGGTTCCAGTTGCTTTGTTGCATACCACCAATTTATATCCAACCCCAACCCATTTGGTTCGTTTGGGCGCCATGAGTCAAATGCATGAGGCTTTTCCGGATAAGGTATTTGGATTAAGTGATCATACACTCAATAACAATGCCTGTTTGGCAGCTGTTGCTTTGGGTGGATCCATTTTAGAACGCCATTTTACCGATCACATGAATCGACAAGGACCTGATATTGTGTGTAGCATGGACGAACCCACCACAGCGCAATTGATACAAGGCAGTCATGAAATTTGGCAAATGCGTGGAGGTGTTAAAGAACCCGCTCTTGAAGAACAAGTGACCATCGATTTTGCATTTGCTACGGTTTGTACCATTACGCCAATTGCGAAAGGAGAACCCTTTACTACAGATAATATTTGGGTGAAACGCCCGGGTACAGGTCCCATTTTGGCCGAACATTTCAATTCAATTTTGGGTCAATGTGCCAGTAAAAATATTCCAGTAGACACCCAACTCAGTTGGGACGATGTGGCCAAATAACCTATGAAAAAAATAGTATTTCTCACCGGAACCCGTGCCGATTTTGGAAAAATAAAACCGCTCTTGCTGCAACTCGAGAAACACTCCGACTTCGAAGTTTTTGTGTTTGTCACTGGCATGCATCTACAGGAATTGTATGGTTATACACTCATTGAAATCCAGCGCTGTAAGATTACCAACATCCATACGTTCGAAAACCATACGCATGAATCAACCATGGACCTCACTTTGGCCAAAACCATCGAAGGATTTTCGGCCTATTGCAAAGAATTGCAACCCGATTTAATTGTGGTACACGGCGATCGTGTGGAAACCCTTGCAGGCGCTATTGTTGGAGCACTTAATAATTTTTTGGTTGCACATATTGAGGGAGGTGAACGCTCAGGTACAGTTGACGAACTCATTCGCCACAGCGTGAGTAAGTTGAGTCATTTGCATTTTGTGTCTAATGCCGAGGCAGCCAAACGATTACTACAAATGGGTGAGGAGGAGCAAACCATTTTTGAAATTGGCTCTCCAGATATCGATATTATGTTTTCTAAACAATTACCTGATATTGAAGCTGTTAAATCATATTATGAGATTCCTTTTGAAACGTATGCTGTGGTTTTATTTCATCCGGTTACTACCGAATTAAATCAGATGGAAATCCATGCCCAACAGTTGGTCAATGCATTAATAGAGGACACGCAAAATTACGTAGTGGTGTATCCCAACAACGACATGGGCAACCATCACATTTTTAAAGCCTATGAAGCCTTGCATAATCATCCACGATTCAGGTTGTTTCCCTCGCTTCGATTTGAATACTTTTTACAACTGCTAAAACAAGCCGAATTTATCATTGGAAACAGCAGCGCAGGAATTCGCGAGGCGCCCAGTTATGGCATTTCAGCTATAAACATCGGTACTAGACAACTCAATCGGGCTACCCATCCTTGTATTCATAATGTGTCTTACGAAACTTCGGCTATTTTGTTGGCTATACAATCTGCAAAACCCAAATCAACGGAGGAAATGCCCCAGCAGTTTGGTGAAGGTCGAAGCGCACAACTGTTTCTTGAGGCATTAATCAAACCTAATTTTTGGGCACGAACGGCTCAGAAACAATTTCGCGATGTGCACTAAATGCAAGTAATTTCTTCTAATACACGCATTCAAAAACTCGATTTTTTACGTGGGATAGCCATTATTTTGGTTTTGTTTCGGCACCAATTGCTTACTCCAATGTTACAAACCATGGGCTGGATTGGCGTTGATTTGTTTTTTGTACTGAGTGGGTTTTTAGTCTCTGGTTTATTGTTTCAGGAATACCAAAAATTTGGTTCGGTTTCGCCTGGTTTGTTTTTAATTCGACGTGGGTTTAAAATTTATCCGCTGTATTACCTCACTCTTGTGGCCTATCTTTTGCCAAAACTCTATTTCCATAAATTTGATTTTCAAAAAACGCTCTACGATTGTTTATTTGTCCAAAACTATTTTTTGGGCTGGGGCTATGCCTATCCGGCAAGTTGGTCGTTGGCTGTAGAAGAACATTTTTACATTTTCTTGGCCCTTAGTTTTGGTGCAGTAGTGAAGTTTGCACCCCAAAAATTTCATCAGTTGCTGTATAAAAGTGGATTTATGATGTGCTTGGTGAGTTTGCTCGGTTTAATTTTACTACTGCGCTATGCCTCCAATGTCTATTTTCCCGACCAAAATGTGTACCATGTTACCGCTACACACCTGCGCATCGACGCACTTCTTTTTGGCGTGTGTATTGCTTATGGGTATTATTTTAAGCGATCAACTTGGCGTGTTTTTGTACTAAAACACCAAAATAAAGGGTTCATACTTGCTTTGTTGCTCCTCAGTTTTACTCCATTTATTCCTTATGTTACTTCATTTTTTGTGCGTACACTTGGATTTACGTTGGTCTATCTGGCTTTTGGTATCATGTTGTTATGCGTGTTGTTTGATGAACAAATGGACAATACATTAAATCGGTTGTTTAGTCCCTTACTCGTGAGGATTGTGGCGCGTATTGGCTTCAATTCATATGCGATTTACCTTCTTCATTCATTGGTGATTTATGCAGTGAGTTACCTCCCCATTTCGAATACCTTTTTACAATTTGCACTTGTTTTTGTTTTGTCTGTTGCAGCTGGGATACTCTTAACGGCCACTGTGGAATCCTATTTTTTACGGATTCGAGACACTTATTTTCCAAAAAGAACACACTAGTTTATGGCCTCAATCGCCTATTTTAAAAGTATTTATTTGTTAATTTGTGGAGCCAATAACTTTTAGAACGCTTCATGATTCCCGTAACCAAGACATTTTTTCCTCCACTCGAGTCCTACCAAAGTCAATTGGAGCGCATTTGGTCCAATCAATGGATTACCAATCGCGGGGAGTTGGTGCTAGAATTAGAAGCCAAACTAAAAGATTATTTGCAGGTTTCTTCTCTATTGCTGATGAACAATGGGACTATTCCGCTGCAAATTGCCTTGCAACTTTTGGCCAAAAACGGAGAAGTCATTACAACTCCATTTAGCTATGTAGCCACTACCGCTTCCATTTTATGGCAAAATTGCACCCCTGTTTTTGTAGATATTCATCCTGAGTATTTAACCATTGATGAAACCCTAATTGAGTCAGCCATTACGTCTAAAACTACAGCCATTTTGGCTACACATGTATTTGGAAATCCCTGCGCGATTGAGGCGATTGAGGCCATTGCAGCTAAGCATAATTTGGCTGTCATTTATGATGCGGCCCATTGTTTTGGTGTGACGTATAATGGAAAATCAATCTTTGCCTATGGAACAGTAAGTAGTTGTAGTTTTCATGCAACCAAATTGTTTCATACAGCCGAGGGTGGTGCGCTTTTTTGTACTGATCCCGACTTATTTCATCAGTTGTATTACAGTCATAATTTTGGGCACAATGGTCCACTCGAATTTCATGGGTTGGGCATCAACGGTAAACTGTCCGAATTGCAAGCGGCCATGGGATTAGCTGTTCTTCCGCATATGGAAGATATACTGGATGCGCGAAAAAAAGTAGTCGATTTCTATACAGCCCATTTGAATTTTAGCGCGCTAAGAACCATAAAAATTAGACCAAATACCCAATGGAATTATAGCTATTACCCGGTTATTTTTAAAAGTGAACAGCAGTTATTGCAAGTACAACATGCACTAGAGGCGCTTCAGATATTTCCCCGTAGGTATTTTTATCCCTCCCTAAATACCTTGTCATTTGTAGATTCCACACCTTGTTTGGTGTCAGAGGAGGTAGCCAGTTGTGTGCTGTGTTTGCCCTTATATGTTGGATTAACTACGGACGATTTAATGCACATTGTGAATTGTATCAACCACACCATTTCAACCTAATTTTTGCTTATGAAAATAGCTTTTGTCATTCCCGTTTACAGAAACCAAGGTTCCTTACTGACTACTTATGAAAAGTGCCTGGACATGTTACAATCCATGGGATTTGACTATGAATTTATTTTTGTAAACGACGGCTCCGATGACAATTCCTTATCTGAGCTAGTGTCGCTACACGAGCGCGATTCGCACGTAAAAGTCTTATCGTTTTCCCGCAATTTTGGACAAGTACCTGCTATGATTGCCGGCTTAAAAGAGGTAAATAGTGAAGCAGTTATTTTGATGTCGGCCGATTTACAAGAACCCATCGAGTTAATTCAAGAGCTTATCACCAAATGGCAATCGGGCAACGAAATTGTAATTGGTCATCGCATTGATCGCGAAGATGGTTTTATTGCCAATACCACCTCTCAGATTTTTTATCGACTCATGCGCTATGTTAATCCCAACATGCCCAAAGGAGGATTTGATTTTATGCTACTCGACATAAAAGCCGTTCGGGTGTTGAATCAACTCGACGAACGCAACCGCTTTTTTCAAGGCGATGTGTTATGGTTGGGTTTCAGTACTGCATTTGTCCCCTATAAACGCAACAAACGCACCATCGGAAAATCGCAATGGACGCTCACCAAAAAACTCAAGTATTTTATTGATGGCCTACTAAACACTTCGTATGTTCCCATTCGATTAATGTCCTTATTGGGGATTTTATTTTCGATGATTGGATTTGGGTATGCATTGCTCATTGCCTATAATCGATTTTTGCACCATACGCCGTTTAACGGTTGGGCACCCATCATGATTTTAATCCTCATCATTGGCGGATTAATCATGTTGATGCTAGGCATCATTGGCGAATACGTTTGGCGCACCTACGACGAAGCGCGCAAGCGTCCCTTGTATATCATTAAAGAAAAATACCAAAAGGATGAAACAGCTTCGTAGTTTTTTGGTGAACTACCCTTTTTTGTGCACGCTTCTTTTGGGTTTGCTGTTCTTTGTTTTGCCATTTAAACCAAAACCCTTTGGCGATGGAGAATACCACGAAGGCACCATTCAATTACTCGATTATATTGCATCTGGATTTCAGGGTGCTGTTCGGGTAGATAAGGGCTTGGTTACCTTACTTTACTATGCAATACCATATGCTTTAGTGCATTTTTTACACCTTTCAACAGCCTATTATTTGTCGGGGGTTGTGTTTAATGTGTTTGTAACTGCGCTCGCAATGCATTTGTTAGTCAAAACATTTACGCATTTGCAGTTTGACAAAACGGCGCAATTTTGGCCCATGCTTTTACTTTGTTTGTTTCCCATACCCTTGTATTATGCCATGGGAATTTTGGCTGAACCGGCTGCATTTTTTGCCGTTGCTTGGTTTGTCTATGCCTGGGTGCTCATGGTAGAGCAAAAAGATCAATCCAAAAAGGGTACACAATTGGCTTTGGCTTTGCTTCTTTTGGTGGGTACTCGACCAAATTTACTTCCTTTTGCCGTTGTTTTTGTGCTCTATTTTTGGACCTTCTCTACAACCTGGCAACTAAAGCTCAAATGCACAGCAATAGTTTTTATTGGGTTTTTGGCCTTGCAATCCTTTGAGCAATCTGTAAATACAGAGTCCCCCAATTTTAAAAGCACCGTGTTTCGAAATCAGTTACTTTGGTCGCGTTTTGAATTGCGCGATGAACCTTTTAATTGGTTGCCACAACATGGGCAAGATGCTTTTGCTTCTTCTGATTATCTAAACAACTTAAAAAAAAGACAGGAATTGGAATCCATTTGCGAAGCACAACAGCTCGACAAAACCGATTATTTTATTCAATGGGTTAAACAAGATATTTTGTCTCATACTTTGCTCACCCTGCGCCAGTATTTTTTTAAGTTTTTTCAATCCCAAAGCTTTGTCATTAGTCCTTTAATGAAATCCGATAAAAGTCCAATGCTCAAATGGGGAATTCATGGCTATATCAATGCAGTAAATTATGTGCTGGTTTTTGGCGCAATGTGGGGTTTATGGTTGCTTTTCAAAGAAAAAAAGTACACTTTATTTTTTCCGTTTTTATTTTTATGGGGATGGAGTTTGCTTTATGTGTGTATATTTCATTCCGAACAACGGTATATGTTTCCGCTAAGGGCCATGCAGTTTTTTTTACTGTCTTATGCTGTGCATCAGTATACCGGCCGTCAATCTTTACAATCCAGTGATGCAGCCTAAAAAACTATTTATTTTTCTAGCCGATGGAGTTGGTTTGCGCAATTTTGCGTTTACGCAGTTCTATGCATTAGGAAAGGCGAGGGGCTATGAAGTGGTGTTTTGGAATGCCAGTCCATTTGCCCTTTCGGATTTGGGCTATACTGAAATTAAAATTCCAAGACCAAAAAATCACCGCTGGACCGAATTGGTCAAAAACGCACAAATCCAAATCGAATTATCGCTCAACAAAAAACGAAGTCAAGATGCCGTATATGACAGCTACCGATTTCCAAGTACGCCCAAAACCGCGAGCGCCTGGGTAAAAAAAATCGTGTTGTCGCTACTCGTTTTCACCCATCAATCCCCAAAAGGCTTAGTGCGCATCCAACGCCTATTGGCCTATTTAGAAAAGCAAACACCTTACTATTCTTATTGTTGTTCTGTATTGCAACAAGAAAAACCCGATTTGTTGTTTTGCACCAATCAGCGGTTGTCGCTTGCTTTGGCTCCGATAATGGCAGCTCAATCTCTGCAAATTCCTACTTCAACTTTTATTTTTTCATGGGATAATTTGCCCAAAGGAACCAAATTGGTACAACCCGATTATTACTTGGTTTGGAGCCAACACATGAAATCTGAATTGCAGTATTACTATCCTGAGGTTACCAATTCTCAAATAAAAATCACAGGAACCCCGCAATTTGAAGCGCACTTTGATAATGCCTTGCTGCAAACCCGCGAAGACTTTTTTGCCGAACACAATCTGGATTTAACCAAACAGTACATTTGTTTTTCGGGTGATGACATAACCACTTCGCCCAATGATCCGGTTTATTTGGCCGATTTGGCCGCAGCTGTACGCCAATTGAATGAAAAAGGAAAAGCATTGGGAATTTTGTTTCGCCGCTGCCCAGTTGATTTTTCTTCACGCTATGATGCCGTGCTTCAAGAATTTAAAGACTGTATTGTTTCTGTGGCGCCCAAGTGGAAAAAACAAGGCGCCGAATGGAATGCCATTTTACCAACCCAAGCCGATACAACGGTGCTGGTAAATACCATTTACCACACCGAGTTTGTGGTTAATTTGGGCTCTTCAATGGTTTTTGATTACGCCACGCACCACAAACCCTGTGCTTATATTCGGTATGATGTGCCCAACTGCCCCGTACCAGATTGGTCTGTACAAAAAATTTATAACTTTATACACTTTCGATCTATGCCCAATTCAAATGCAGTACATTGGATTGATTCGGCAGCGGCAATAGAAGAAGTGCTTCTAGGCATGCTAGATGAAAATACACCTGATCGAAAAATAGCTGCAAGCGATTGGTTTGAAAAAATTAATCAGCAACCGGCAAATTTGGCTTCGGCCCGTATTTGGACTGTATTTGATGAACTCTTAAACTAAACAAATGGTACAAGAAATTCTTTTGGCCGATTACCAACGATGTGGACACCAAAATGTATCCCTGGGCACTTTGATGCAGGTGTTTTGGTGGCAACCCAATCCGGGTTTAAAGTTCTTGACCTATTTTCGACTCACCCAATACTTTCGGCGTAAAAACCGTTTTCTTTTTTATCTGTTTTTCTTGGGTTGGCGAAAAATGAAATACAAATACGGCTTTGACATTTCCTACCGCGCCACAATTGGAAAGGGTTTGTATATCGGACACTTTGGCGGCATTGTTATTCATGGCGATGCCATAATTGGTGAACATTGTAATCTGTCGCAAGGCATGACCATTGGTGTATTGAATCGCGGAAAAAAAACGGGTGTTCCCACCATTGGTGATCGGGTATTTATGGGGCCCAATTGCGTCATTTTGGGTGGCATCAGCATTGGGAACGACGCGCTCATTGGTGCTAATGCAGTGGTAACTTTTGATGTAGCCGATAAAGCTGTCGTAGCCGCTCCCTTGGCTTCGGTTATTTCTCACCAAGGCGCTACGAGTTATGTAGTACTTCCTAATTCCTAATCCAGTTCCATGAAAAATACGCTCCGAAATTTAATGTGGAAACTGTTGGGAATTGAATATTATCGATTCCTGAAACGCCAGCATAAAGTTTATTTGGATCGCGCCAAAAACACGACAATTGGGTATAAAACGTATCACAATGGTGCCTTTGTATGGCAGTGGTATCCAAATTCTTCGTTGCACATTGGCTCTTATTGTTCGATTGCCAACGACGTGCATTTTGTACTCGATGATGGCTTTCATCAACAAAGTGAAATCACCTCTTTTCCGCATTTGGATCAGTTAAAAAACAAGTCTATTCGATTTCAAAGTCAATCAATAGAAGATTTCAAAACCAGTAAAATTCCTTCGAAATCGCACCACACCGAAATTGGCCACGACGTTTGGATAGGGATGAACGCAATTATTCTGCCACAAGTAACTATCGGTTCGGGTGCGACTATCATGGCCGGCGCTGTAGTTACAACAGATGTTCCGCCCTATGCTGTAGTAGGCGGAGTTCCGGCACGAGTGGTGAAAATGAAACACAGTCCCGAACAAATACAGGATTTATTGGCCATCGCTTGGTGGAACTGGCCAGCTGAACAAGTAGAAACCAACGCCGCCGATTTTTATTTACCCATTGCTGATTTTATACACAAATGGAAATGACAATTGGTTTGCTCACCCCCGAATATCCACATGCGCTCTGCAATTCAAGCGGAGGCATTGGCAGCAGTGTGCAAAATAGTGCACGTGCCTTAACTCAATTGGGCCATCGGGTACATGTGTTTATTTACGGACAAAACCAAACACAACAGCTAGAAGATCAAGGCGTGCAGTTGCATTTTATTTCCTTTCAAAAATATGCCTTTGCTGGCTGGTATTTTTACCGAAAAGCCATTCAAAACTACCTCAATACCGCCATAGAAAAAGAAGCAATTCAACTCATCGAAGCCCCCGATTGGACCGGAATTACGGCATTCATGAAACTCAAAGCGCCTTTGGTTATTCGCTTTCACGGCACCGATGCCTATTTTTGTCATTTGGAAGGAAGGACTCAAAAATTGAAAAATTTTCTGCTCGAAAAATGGGCGATGCGCAAAGCAATTGCCTTTTCGACACCAACTGATTTTGCCGCTACCATTACCAAATACATTTTCAAAATACAGAAAAAGCCCATCGTAAAAATTCCCAACGGGATTAACCTGAATCAGTTTACCAATCCCAATCCCGCCATATTTGAACCCGGCTTGATTCTTTATTTTGGCACGCTTATCCGCAAAAAAGGCGTGTTTGAACTCATCGAAATCATGAAATTAGTTTGTGAGAATCATCCAACTGCCCGCTTGGTTTTAGTGGGTGCCGATTCCAATGACACACAATCCGGTTCCGATTCAACTTGGGCCGAATTAAGTAAACGTATTCCAGAAGCACTCCAGCCGCACATAATCTACAAAGGAAAGGTGCCGTATGACCAAGTACAGTCGCTCA
>JBJOOG010000037.1:0-7414 GCA_046051465.1 Bacteroidota bacterium
ACTGTTCAACCAGACAAAGAAAAAATCAACGAGTACATCGAAGACATTAAAAATGAATTGCTCGATGATACAACCGAACTGTGGTGTATGGGTAGAATGACCGAGCACATAGATCCTAGCTTGTACTCCAATTCCATCAAGAAATTTGAGTCTATTTTTGATATGGTAAACGAATTGTAAACATGGGAAAAAAAGTTGCCATAATTGGATCTGGATTCTCTGCCTTAGCGGCCTCCTGCTACCTTGCACAAGCCGGGCATGAAGTTACGATTTACGAAAAAAACCAAACAATTGGCGGAAGAGCCAGACAACTCAAACGCGACGGATTTACATTTGATATTGGCCCAACCTGGTATTGGATGCCCGATGTTTTTGAACGTTTCTTTGCCGACTTCGGTAAAAAAACAAGCGATTATTACAGCTTAGAAAAACTAGGCCCTGCGTACCAAGTATATTTTGGTGTGCACGATTTTGTAACCATTGCCGACAACCTAGATGAAATTTGCGTAACCTTTGAATCAATTGAAAAAGGAGCTGGAGCGAAATTGGAAAAGTTCATGGCCGAGGCAAAATCAAACTACGACATTGCCATTAAAGACTTGGTATACAATCCTGGAGTTTCTCCCATGGAGTTAATCACTCTTGAAACAGCCAAAAAAGTAGGTCAATTTTTCAGTAACATTCGCAGAGATGTGCGCAAACAGTTTAAAAACACCAAGCTAATTCAAATATTAGAATTTCCCGTGCTTTTTTTGGGAGCTAAACCATCAGACACTCCTTCCTTTTACAGCTTTATGAATTACGCCGATTTTGGACTTGGCACATGGCATCCCAAAAATGGAATGTACAGCGTGATTTTGGCCATAGAATCGCTAGCTAAATCATTGGGCGTTACGATCGAAACCAATTCAAATGTGTCAAAAATATTGGTTACAAATCAAACAGCCACTGGGCTTATTGTGAATGATCAAACCATTTTGGCCGATGTGGTATTGAGTGGAGCCGACTACCATCATTCAGAGACCTTATTGGATGAGCAACACCGAGCCTACTCTGAAAAGTTTTGGTCTAATCAAACCTTTGCACCTTCGTCCTTATTGTTTTATGTGGGTTTTGATAAAAAAATAATCAACGTAGAACACCACTCCTTGTTTTTTGATGTTGATTTTGACGCACATGCACACAGCATATACGACGATCCAAGATGGCCTGAGAACCCTCTTTTTTATGCGAGTTTTCCCTCAAAAACAGATACTAATTCGGCTCCTGAAGGAAAAGAAGCTGCTATATTTTTAATCCCTTTAGCACCCGGAATTGAAGACACAGAAGCAATACGTGAAACGTATTTTGAAAAAATAATTACACGATTAGAATTACTTACGGGTCAGGAATTGAAAAATAACATTATCTTTAAAAACTCATTTTGCGTAAATGATTTTATAAATGATTACAATTCCTACAAAGGAAATGCCTACGGTTTAGCCAACACCTTGTTACAAACAGCCTTTTTACGGCCTAAACTCAAAAGCAAAAAAGTACAACATTTATATTTCACAGGTCAATTAACTGTACCTGGACCAGGAGTGCCTCCTGCTCTAATTTCTGGTAAATTAGTTGCAGAATTGATTGAAAAAATTTGTTGAATTAATTGTTGTCTTTTCGTCCTATGAAATCCATTTTTGACTCCCTCTCATTTGAATGTAGCAAAAGAGTTACCCAAACATACAGTACCTCATTTTCCTCTGCGGTAAAAATGTTGGCTCCAAGCATTCGTCAAGACATTTACAACATCTATGGGTTTGTTCGCTTTGCTGATGAAATTGTAGACAGTTTTCATGACTATCCCAAAGCAGCTTTATTTGATTTATTTGAAACCGATTTGGCCAATGCATTAACGCATCGAATTAGTTTAAATCCCATCTTAAACGCGTTTCAGCACACCGTACACACCTACAATATTCCACAAGAATTGATTGATGCATTCATGAGAAGCATGAAATTGGACTTATCCAAATCAGTCTATGAAACCGAACAAGAATACCAAGATTACATTTACGGTTCAGCCGATGTGGTGGGTTTAATGTGTTTAAAAGTGTTTGTAAAAGGAGACGTAGCTGCATATGATCAATTAAAAGCCAGCGCCATGCGTTTGGGATCGGCCTTCCAAAAAGTAAATTTCTTACGCGATTTAAAAGATGACCACGAAGTGTTGAGTAGAACCTATTTTCCCAACACCGATTTAAACCGATTAGACGAACAAGCCAAAGCCAAAATCATCCAAGAAATTGAAGCCGATTTTGCCGCAGGCTATGAAGGCATTGTTCAACTGCCATTTGAAGCAAAATTTGGTGTCTATACTGCCTTTATTTATTACAAAAAATTACTCCACAAACTAAGCAAAACGCCATCGGCCGAAATTAAAAATACCCGCATTCGTGTGTCGGATTACCAAAAAATTGGCTTGTTTGCGCGTTGTTATTTTACCTACAAATTAAACATCATATAATCTATGTTACTTTATATTGCCGTTTTTATTGCCACTTTTTGCGGAATGGAATTCATGGCTTGGTTTAGCCACAAGTACATTATGCATGGTTTTTTATGGGTATTGCATGCCGATCACCACAAAAAAGACCACGATTCGTGGTTTGAGCGCAACGATGCCTTTTTTATTTTTTATGCTGTAGTGAGCATGGGATTTTTTGTGTTGTGGCAACAAAACATATTGGCTGTTGGTTTGGCCATTGGCTTGGGAATTTTTGCCTACGGATGGACCTATTTTTTAGTACACGATATTTTCATTCACCAGCGATTTAAACTATTCAGAAACGCGAATGGAAAATACGCTAAGGCTGTACGAAGAGCCCACAAAATGCACCACAAGCACGTGGGCAAAGAACACGGAGAATGTTTTGGAATGCTTTGGGTACCGATGAAGTATTTTAAAAACTAAACTTATTTTTTAATGCCCTTAACCGCTTTTTGAATCGACTCTTTACCGGTCAATTTTATGCGTTCACTCAAAAAGGCAATTTCATTTATATCAATTGTTCCGCGCAAAGAAAACAAAATGGTTTCTTCAGCCGTAGAACTATCAACAAACAACAAAATTTCGCTAAGCAGTTTTTCATTTTCATCTGGCTTGGTATAGAAGAAAGTTTGTTTTCCATTCTCAGAAATCCGACTCATTTCAGTCATTTTTTCTGCTACAATATGTTGATTCACCGCTGACTTCATTTCTGAGGCGGTGTGTTTATCTGCTGTAGAATAAAATGTAAGCTGTGACAATTTATTTATCATGGCCAAGTAACGAGCCGCTTCTTTATCAGAGTCGTCCATTTTGACTTTGGCCATCAATTCAAACATTTTTTGATTGACCACAACCGATTTTACCTGATCCATTCCCTCAAAGTCAGCCAATTTTTTTTGAGCAACTCCACAAAAACTTAAGCTCATTGCCAACAATACTATTCCTATTTTCTTCATGACTACGTTAATTCTACTTTTTAACACAAAAAAGCACATTTATGGTCTAGCGAAAATAAGGCTTATTTGTGAAGTTAATGGGCCTTAACAGCATTTTAATAATTGGGCAAAGCTGCAAAAATTTCGATTAAAATAAAACATTGATTCCCACCTTGAAATTTCTTCCTCTAGCATTATAGCCAATTACCTCCTGAAAATCTTCATTTAGCACATTGGTAATTGAACCAAAAACATAAAAACGTTTGGGTATAATTTCCCAGGTAGACGTGGCATTCAAAAGTCGGTATGAAGGGAGCACCACCTCAACGGTTTCAAAGCTTGTGCCATCAAAATAGGCGTCTGCTCTTTGGTTTACGAACTGATAAGTCAAGCCCGTACTTCCTTTTTTATACTCGTAAGACACATCCCAATTTACTTTGTGTTTGGGGATTAAGCGATTGAGTTCTTCGGGCACCTGCGTGTAGGTATAATTTATACTTGTATTCCATCGTGAAGAAACTGTATAACGCGAACTTGCCTCAAACCCCTGTGCATAATATGTTCCTTGCCGATTGATATAAAATGATTCAAAGGTGTCAGGATTGTAGAAAAAGTCAATTGCATTGTTTTCTTCCCGGTAAAAAAAGATGGATTTAAAGGTAATTTTGGGCTCAGTCAAACGCGTTTCAAAACCAAATTCAGTAGTAGCGTATCTTTCGGGAGTAAGTTTCAAATTTCCATAGGGTCCGTACAATTGGTATAAGCTTGGCGTAATATATGCGGTGCTATGCGAAGCCAATAGTTTAAGCGGAAATGTTTTAAATACATAACTAGGATTCACATTAAAAACAACTTGATTGCCATAAGCACTGTGCGTATTTAATCGGGATCCTGCATTGATATTTAACCCAAAATCAGCATTGTAAACTACAGTAGCATAAGGATCGACGATAACAAATTTAGAATCTTCGGGCTGTACATCGGTATAAAGATCTTTTTGTGCCATATCTAAAAACTGGTATTGCACGCCTGACACAACAAACAACTGATTGGATATTTTGTGCTTAGCAAACAAATCAAAAGAGGCAGATCTACCTAAATATACTTCTTCATCGTTAGTAGACATGGTATTGCTTCTTAAAATGGTTCTTTCAATTGAACTAACTCCCGCATTAAGCGCAAATTCCCCAAATGAATTGGTATATATTGATTCCAAACTAATGCGGTATTGCTCAGAAAAACTGGCGTTATTTGCATCATCGGCATTAGCAATAATCCCGTCAAACGAATTGTCAAAACTACTTTTGATGCGGTCATAATTACCAAAGAAAGAAAACCGTAGGCGTTCAGAAGCGTTAAAACCCACCTTTTGTCTGATATTCCATCTCGAAAACACATCGGCTTCGGTCTGGTTACCCGCTGCCTCACTCATCCCTCTGGTTTCAGTGCTGCTCAGTGCTGTTAAGTAACTTACTTTGTTAATCGTTCCGTTTACCGAAACCCCTTGATTAAATTCTTGTCCGGCTAGTGTGGCGTGTTGAGCCGTATTTTGGGTGCCAATAGAGGAATTGGCATTTCCAGCCAAGCGCTTAAGGGAAGATTTTTTTAAGGTAATCGAAATCACTCCAGTAGCTGCGCCGGTACCGTATAAAGTACTGGAAGCGCCTTTCATCACTTCTATTTTTTCGATTTGATCAATAGAGAGCAAACGCAAATCGTATTCCAAATTAATGCCTGAAGCATCTGTTACGGGAATTCCATCAATGTAGATGGCCGTTTGTCGATTGCGACCGCCTCGGATATAATACCCCAAATTTTTACCTGCAAAGGATTGGTTGCCGTTGATTTCAACTCCAGCCAATTGACTCAACAGATTGGCCAAGGTTTGTCCTTGCTTTTTGGCCAAATCTTGAGCAGTAATAATCTCGATGATCTTCCCTGATTTCTGTCTGTTTAGTGCAAATTTGGTGTCTGAAACGACTACTTCTCTGAGTTTTGTAGACAGCAAACTATCCTGAATTTGCGCCTGCAACAAGGGAATAGCTCCTGTGTATAGACACAAGACTACAATTAATTTTTTCATTGAATTTAATAACTAATTCATGCGATAAAAGGGAGAAAAGCACAGAATTTACCCATACTCAAACTTTTTTTCCCGAAAGTTTGTTACTCATCAATAAGAGGCAGGTCTCCTGGCTTGCGTCTTGTTATCAACCTTCTCATTCGCTAAAGCGAACAATGGCATAGTAGATAATAACAAGCTGATTAGCTTACAGTTGCGGGAACAGCTTGGGATTTTTGATTGTTGATTTAGGATTTTTGATTTTTGAAAAATCAACCCTGTAGAAACAATACAATCACCCAATTCCCTTTTAATGCTTTAAAAAATTAAAAAGCAACCTAATATTGGCTGCAAATATACTCTATTGTGTTGAGCTAAAAAAAATTATTTGAAATGTAAATACCAAATCGTGCTACCTTTGTCCGCAATTTGAATCAAGATGAAACGAATTTTTCTATTTATAACCCTGGTCGGTTTTATTTTTCTTTTGGTAAACTGCCAACAGACTCCATCAACCAAACCATCGACTGCTACTACAGCAGTTGTGCGTTATGCCACTGGATTATCTATTCAAAAGCAAGAAAACTACACGCTTGTTACCATAAAAAATCCGTGGCCCAATTCGACCAAAACCTACACCTACGTTATGGCCAAGCCTGAGGCAATTGTTCCCGATAGCTTGCAAAAGTATCCTACCATTATTGTGCCTGTGAAAAAACTAGTGGCTACTTCAACCACCCACTTGCCTTCATTGGATATGCTAAACGAAAGCAATGCATTGGTTGGATTTCCCCATTTAGAATACATTTCATCAGAGAAAATTCGCACCCGAATTGAGCAAGGCATGGTGACCGAATTGGGCAACAACCAAAACCTAAACACCGAAGTAGTACTCAACTTACGCCCAGATGTAATTATTGGGTATGGCATTGACAACCAAAATACAGGCTTGGATTTTTTAGAAAAATCAGGCCTAGCTGTAGTATTAAATGGCGATTGGAACGAACAATCTCCCTTAGGAAAAGCCGAATGGATTAAATTATTTGGCGTATTGTTTTGCAAAGAAGCCCAAGCCGAAAAGATTTTTAATCAAATCGAACGGGCGTATTTACAAACGGCAAAATTGGTGAAGAATGTAGCCCACAAGCCTACCGTATTGGCCGGCGCCATGTACCAAGACAGTTGGTACTTGCCAGAGGGAAATAGTTGGGCAGCTCAATTCATTACCGCTGCGGGAGGCAATTATTTATGGAACGATTCAATAGGAAGCGGAAGTTTATCCTTGCCGTTTGAATCGGTATTTGAAAAAGCTGCGACTGCCTCATTTTGGATAGGACCAGCCCAATTTAGCAGCTACAAAGAAATGGCAGCAAGCAACATACATTACACCAAATTTTCAGCATTTCAGCATAAAAAAATAGTTACTTTTAGCAGCAAAAAAGGAAAAACTGGCGGCATCATTTACTATGAATTGGCGCCCAATCGTCCAGACTTGGTGTTACAAGATTTAGTTAAAATACTGCATCCAAGTTTGTTACCGCATCACAAATTGTATTTTTTTGAGCCCTTACACTAATGCACCAAAAAACTAAAATTCCGCATTATTTTCTGCTACTGAGTATAGCGGTAGTGGTCTTGTTTATCGCAAATATTTCGTTTGGTTCTGTACAAATTCCGTTTAAAGCGGTGCTTGATGCCTTGAGCGGTGGATCAAATAACAGCACCTGGGACTACATTATTTTGGCCTACCGATTACCCAAAGCCATAACTGCCATTTTAGTTGGTATGGGCTTGTCGGTAAGTGGCTTGTTGATGCAAACGTTATTTCGAAATCCCTTGGCAGGACCTTACGTTCTGGGTTTGAGTTCGGGGTCAAGTCTTGGTGTA
>JBJOOG010000038.1:0-4126 GCA_046051465.1 Bacteroidota bacterium
CTCGCGGATGGCTTCAAAGGCCGCTAAGGTTTCGTTGATGTCTTCTAAAGTGTGAGAGGCCGTTGGAATCATACGCAACAAGATAATTCCTTTTGGAATAACTGGGTAGACCACAATAGAGAGGAAGATGCCGTAATTCTCGCGCAAGTCATTCACCATTACCATCGCTTCAGGAATAGATCCCTCTAAGTATACCGGTGTAATGCACGTATTGGTGTCGCCAATGTTAAACCCACGGCTGGTCAATCCCTCTTGCAGGGCACGAACGTTTACCCACAATTTATCTTTGATTTCGGATGAGTTTCGCAACAATTCCAAGCGTTTTAATGAACCTATCGTTTGAATCATTGGCAAGGCTTTGGCAAACATCTGCGAACGCAAATTGTATTTTAAGTAATCAATAATGTCTTTATCACCAGCTACAAATGCCCCTATGTTGGCCATCGATTTGGCAAAAGTCGAGAAATACACGTCGATACCGTCTTGACATCCTTGCTCCTCACCTGCTCCAGCTCCCGTTTTTCCTAGTGTTCCAAATCCGTGTGCATCATCAACCAACAAGCGGAAATTGTATTTTTTCTTCATTTCAACCACTTCCTTCAATTTGCCTTGTTGGCCACGCATCCCAAATACCCCTTCAGTGATGAATAAAATTCCACCGCCAGTAGTTTCGGCCAATTTGGTGGCACGTTGCAAATTTTTCTCCATGCTTTCCACGTCATTGTGGCGGTACGTAAATCGTTTACCACTGTGCAAACGCACGCCATCAATGATACAGGCGTGAGCATCCACATCATATACAATTACATCGTTTCGAGTAACCAATGCATCAATGGTTGACATGATCCCTTGGTACCCAAAATTCAATAAATAGGCCGATTCTTTCATCACAAATGCAGCCAATTCTTGTTCCAATTGTTCGTGGTATTCGGTATGTCCACTCATCATACGTGCTCCCATTGGGTAGGCGGCTCCGTATTTGATGGCAGCATCGGTATCGGCTTGGCGCACTTCGGGGTGATTGGCTAATCCTAAATAATCATTTAAACTCCAATTCAAAATCGTCTTGCCGTGAAATTGCATTCGCGGCCCTAATTCGCCCTCTAATTTTGGAAATACATAATAGCCTTCTGCTTGAGAAGCCCATTTTCCTAAAGGTCCTTTGTTTGATTGGATGCGTTCAAATAAATCTTTTACCATGGTGCAAATACTGTTAAGGTGTTGAATTCCGTAAAATTTGGGGCAAAAATAAGGCTAAAAAAGCAAAGCATAAAAGCTTTTATCCAAATAAATATTCACAATTCAGGCAGGCAAATTGTGGGTATCTAAATTGGGCTTCTATCTTTGCAAACCAAACACTACTGCTATGAAAATTGTCTTTGCCTCCAATAACATCAACAAAGTAAAAGAGATTCAATTGTTGCTTCCCAACTCAATTGAATTGGTGAGTTTGGCTGATATTGGCTGCACCGAAGACATCCCCGAAACGGCTGATACCATTGAAGGTAACGCCATCCTAAAAGCCGATTACATCACCCAACATTACGGACTTCCTTGCTTTGCCGACGACACCGGATTGGAAATTTCAGCCCTAAATGGCGAACCTGGTGTATACTCGGCGCGCTATGCCGGCGAACAAAAAAGTGCCGAAGACAACATGCAAAAAGTTTTACAAAACTTGGCTAATGCAACCGATCGATCGGCACAATTTAAAACGGTAATTGCCTTAAATTTAGATGGAAAGCAACATTTATTTACAGGGATTGTAAAAGGGCAAATTACTTTAGAAAAAAGAGGTACAAACGGCTTTGGCTATGATCCAATTTTCCAAGCAGATGGCCACGAAAAAACCTTTGCCGAACTCTCGCCTTTGGAAAAAGCCAATTGCAGTCATCGTGGGCTAGCAGTACAGCAATTGATAAAGTTTTTAACAGCCCTCTAGTCTTCATTTTTTCTGTTTAAAGACACGCATTGGCTAACTCCTATTCCTTTCTTAATTTACCGTTAATTCTAATTTACTGATTTTCAATTAGTAACAAATTAGATTATCTCACTTATTAGCCCTATTTTTGCACCAAATTTTAAAAACAAAGAATGAACAAATTTGAACAATTAGGTCTGAATGAGTCGCTACTGCTGGCGATCAAAGATCTAGGATTTGAGAATCCGTCAGAAGTGCAAGAAAAAGCGATTCCAGTACTATTGGAACAAGACACTGATTTAGTAGCTTTAGCACAAACAGGAACAGGGAAAACGGCAGCATTTGGCTTTCCGCTGATTCAAAAAATTGATGCTGAAAACAGAAGTACACAAGCCTTAATTTTATCTCCCACCCGTGAATTGTGTTTACAAATCACCAACGAGATCAAACAATACTCCAAATACGTAAACGGATTGCACACGGTTGCAATTTATGGCGGGGCCAGTATTACCGAACAAGCGCGCGAAATTAAACGCGGGGCACAAATCATTGTAGCTACTCCCGGTAGAATGCAAGACATGATCAATCGTGGATTGGTCAACATTAAAAACATCAATTACTGTATTTTGGACGAGGCCGATGAAATGCTAAACATGGGCTTTTACGAAGACATCGTTTCTATTTTATCTGATACGCCAGACGACAAAAGCACTTGGTTATTCTCGGCAACCATGCCGGCTGAAGTAGCCCGAATTGCCAAAAAATTCATGCACGAACCTGCTGAAGTAACCGTAGGAACCAAGAACTCCGGATCGGCTACTGTATCACACGAATTTTACTGTGTAAATGCCCGTGACCGTTATGAAGCCTTGAAACGTTTGGCCGATGCCAATCCCGATATTTTCTCGGTGGTATTTTGCCGTACCAAACGCGACACCCAAGCCGTTGCCGAAAAATTAATCGAGGACGGATACAGCGCAGCAGCTTTGCACGGCGATTTGTCACAAGCACAACGCGACGTCGTGATGAAATCGTTTCGTGGACGTCAGATTCAAATGTTGGTGGCTACCGATGTGGCGGCCCGTGGAATTGACGTTGACAACATTACACACGTAGTAAACTACCAATTGCCCGACGAAATTGAAACCTACAACCACCGTTCAGGACGAACTGGACGTGCCGGTAAATTAGGAACGTCGATTGTAATCATCACCAAAAGTGAATTGCGTAAAATTTCATCTATTGAGCGCATCATCAAACAGAAATTTGAAGAAAAAACAATTCCAAGCGGAATTGAAATCTGCGAAATTCAGTTGCTGCACTTGGCCAATAAAATCAAAGACACCGAAGTCGATCACGAAATTGACAACTATTTGCCAGCCATTAACGAAGTGTTGGACGGCTTGAGCAAAGAAGAATTAATCAAGAAAATGGTGTCGGTAGAATTCAATCGATTCATTGCCTACTACAAAAAGAAACGCGATTTATCGGGTGAAAAAGGCGATCGTTCCGAAAGAGGATCAGAACCAAGAGAAATTCGAGCAGGAGATCCGGTGCGTTATTTTGTTAACATTGGTTCACGCGATGATTTTGATTGGATGCAATTGAAAGATTTCTTGAAAGAAACCTTAGAATTAGGTCGTGATGACGTATTCAAAGTAGATGTAAAAGAAGGTTTCTCTTTCTTTAACACCGACGGAGAACACACCGATAAAGTAATGAGTATTTTGAATGGCTTTAGCTTAAACGGACGTCGCATAAACGTTGAAATATCTAAAAACGAAGGCAGCAGTCCAAGCAGCGGACGCAGAGACCACAACGGAAGAAGTTCTGGTGGTTTTGGCGGAGGCAGAAGCGGCGGCGGAGGATTTAGTCGTGAACGCAGCAGTTCTCCTCGTGGTGGCGGCAGTGGTTTTGGACCTAGAAAAGAAAGTGGTTTTGGTGGACGCAGTGAAGGACGAAGCGGCGGTTTCGGATCGGATCGTCCAGCTAGACGTTCGGATGTACCTAAATCAGACGGATTTAGTTCTAGAGCACCCAGACGTTCGGAATCATTTGGCGACAGCCCACGTCCTAGACGCCCCAGAAAAGACTAAACTCAGTTTGTTAATTTTCTACTAATTATAATGTAGACTACCCATATCTTAGTTCGTTTTAGTACTTTTAGACTTTCTAAAAAAACACAAAACATGCGGTATTGGGTAG
>JBJOOG010000039.1:0-12862 GCA_046051465.1 Bacteroidota bacterium
CACCAAAGGCGGAGTAGGCACATGGTTTTTGGGAAGTTTCATGCGGTTTTCGCCATCGTAATTCCACTGGCCAGTGCGTGGCTTGTCGCCTTCCATCAAGACATTGTGTTTTTTGCGCATGGCCCGGTAAAAGCTTTCCATCAGGAAGGTTTTCTTGCCTGAAAAAAAATCACCCAGTTCGTTTCTTTCACTCATAAAATGCTCCGAATCACAAACGCAAGTTGGTACTTGCAATGAAGCGCAAAGGGCAATCAGTTGCTGATCCAGGCGATATTCGTCGGGCAATTGGTATTCAAAGCAAGTAAACTTTTCAGTTTCAACCAAGCGCGTAATGTTTTGCTTGAAACTTTGCTGGTTATGTGAATCATTCAAATGGATATAGATCACTTGGTGTTGTTTGGCTTGTAATTCGGCAGCAAACGCTTGCATGGCCGTGAAAAACCCGACAATTTTCTGAATATGATGGGTAGCATAATCGGTTTCGGAGCGGATTTCCATCAGCACATACGTCACCGATTCATCCACCGTTTTGAACCACGAATGTTCACAATTGAGCTGATCTCCTAAAATTAATCGCAGCGTTTTAGCCATACTTTATTTTTTACTCCTGCACTTGTCGCTGCAGTACTTTACTTCGTCCCATACTTTTTCCCATTTTTTACGCCAAGCAAAGGGCTTGAGGCAGCTGACACAAATTTTACTGGGCAGGTTTTGTTTTTTTACGCCGCGCATGTTTAGGTTGATTTGGGTTACTTACGTGTTTGTTCAAAATTCGAGCGCCTTCTTGTTTTACTTCGTCTTTTTTGCGAAAACTCCAAACAAGCTCACTGGCTTTCTTTCGAGTTTCTTCAATATCAACGATGGGAAACGGATAATCTTTACCCAACTCACAGTTGTAAAACTGCTGTTCGATGGCATTGAGTTTCCATGGTTCGTGCAGCAATTCGATGGGGACATCTTTCAATTCGGGCACCCATTTTTTGATGAAAATTCCTTCGGGATCGTGTTCTTCTGAATTCTTAATGGGATTGTAAATGCGAATGGTATTGATGCCCGTGGTCCCCGACTGCATCTGCAATTGTGAGTAATGAATTCCGGGTTCGTAATCCAAAAATTGACGGGCCAGAAAATGCAATTCGCGCCAATCTTGCCATAAATTGAAGGAAAAAAAAGATACGATCAAGGCGCGCATTCTAAAGTTCAAATAGCCCGTTTGCACCACACAGCGCATGCAGGCATCCACAATGGGCACACCGGTTTTGCCCTGTTGCCAAGCGGCAATGAAGGTTTCATTTTTGGGTTTCACCAAAACGTCATAGGCGCGGTTTACGTTTTCAAATTCCATGCGGCATTCGTCCTCAAATTTTTGCATAAAATGGCAATGCCAATGCAAACGCGACACAAAATTTAAGATGGCGCGCTTGTTTTTGGACGATTCATAAAACTGATTGGTGTACTGATACACCATGCGCATACTGATGTTGCCATAGGCCAAATAGGGCGACATACGGCTGCATGAGGTTCGACTCAAGCTGGGCTTCGAAATGTGTTTGCTGTAATTCACATAGCGCTCTTTTACAAAACTGTCGAGATAGCGCCACGCCCAATATTCGCCACCTTGCTGAAAATTGGGATTTCTGTTTGTAATACTTTGTTGAAGTGGTTCTCCTTTTAATGTAGCATATACTTCTTCGTTTAACCCCTGAAAGGTCAAATCTTCTATCGTGTTTGATAATGGAATTGCCTGCATAACGGCCTCCCAGCGTTTGTCCCAATTTTTGCGGGAAGCTAATTTGCGAATCACGCCATGCAATTGCGATTGTTGCCAAACAATTTGAGTTGACTTGAAAAAAGTCTCCATCGCCATGTCTCGATCGTAGGTAATTTTATTGCCCACTTCTTGATGCGAGAACACATTTTTTATCAAAAATTGCTTGGATAATGCTTGAAATACGGGTAAAACTTCGGCGTGAAAGGTGTAGATTGTACCCCCCAACGGCTCCAATTTAGGTTGCATGTCTTGAATGGACTCGTAAATAAACCGCCAATGACGCTCATCGGCATCATCGTAGTTCATTACTGAAGGCTCAAAAAAATAGACCAGTAAAACAGGAAGCTCGCTTTGTTGGGCCAAGAAAAGCGGCTCGTGATCTGTAAACCGCAAATCCCGCTTAAACCAAACAATATTTATGGCTTTTTTACTCAACGCCCAAGCAATGAGGTAATTTCTAAACCGGGTTTGGCATACGACAAACGATCCAATTGTACCGTTTTGTGATAGCTATCCAAACCGGAGCAAGTAAGGGTATTGGCTTGTTCTAAATCGAGAAAGCCATCGGACTGTATGGTGTTTTCGGGCACATAAAGTTGCACAATTTCGCCAATGATCAGGGTTGTATTATTGATGGCAATGTCAATTTTTTCTCGAAAGGCCAGTCCAATTTGAATGTGACTTTCGGCCACAAAAGGCGCAAAAAAGTCAGATTTATACTCAGCCGTTAAACCCGTTTCGTCAAACTCAGAAATTCCTTTGTCGTAACGCGCCGAAGTTTGATGCGCTTGCTTAAGTATCGATTCGTTGAGGTGATTCAAGGTATAAAAACCCGTATTCAAAATATTATTGTAGGTGTCGCGCTCGGGTGGCGTGGGCCGAAACACCAAACCCATTAAGGGCGGATTGGCACCAATATGAAAAACAGAACTAAAAATGGCAACATTGGTATTGCGCTGTGCATCTGCAGTACCTACCAAAACCACGCTTTTAAATCCGCCCAAACTGTTGATGAGATGCACGCGGTATTGCTTTTCCATTTCAGAAATGGCCAACGAATTGAACGAAATTGGCATAGGGTTGTGGTTTATAGTTGGGTTAATTCAATCCATTTTTTGTCGTGGTTGAGCTTAAAAGTGCCCAGGTGTTCTCGGTTCCATTCGGCAGGAGAAATCAACGACAAAAAATTAGTTCCATCGGCAGCACGGTACAAATGATAGGTCTCCCCAATTACTGGCTCAAACGAAAACTTGGCGTTGTATACCAATTCGTTGCATTCGTACTCGTGCATTAACGACTCATATTGCTGTTTGAGTTCGTCAAATTTGGCAGCTAATTCTTTGTTTACACTGGTGATTCCTCGGCTTTTCCAAGACACCACATCGTCCAATCGAATGGCGGGTGCCCCTACACTGGTAGAGTATTGCAAAACATTGGCGTTGTACCCGGTCTCGTCGGTGTACACCACGTTATCTGGTTTTTTGGTAGACATAACTTAGCGTTTGGAAATTTTATTGTTTGAAATGGCGCGTTGGCGGGTACACTTAAATCGGTCAATCTCATTGGATCGTTTGGCCGCGTGTTTGGTTTTGCAGTTTTCTACTCGCTCGCGCCATAGGGTATAACTCTTGAATTTGAGTTCCTTTTTCATGAGCGCTTTCACTTGGGCTTCGGATAAACCAAATTGAAAACGAATGGCATCAAAAGGCGTGCGGTCTTCCCAAGCCATTTCAATGATGCGGTCGATTTGAATTTCGGTAAGGGGCTCTGCAGGAGAAACAGGCGAAATGGGCTGATTCATTTTGTTTAATATATTTTTAATTTCGTTAAACAAAATTAGCCAATTTAATTATATAAATTAGCTTATGAGTAGAAATTTATGTGGAATTTCCAGTTTAGATTTGTAAAAACAATGACAGAGCAAGGTTTATACAGAATGACAGTTAAATTGGGCTGATAAAAAAACGAAAAGCTATACATGCCAATTACAGTTAAATGAACTGAAAGTTAACTAGTTGTGTTGCATTTTTTGTTTTCATATGAAAGAAAAATAATATTTAAATTGATTATGAAATCAAATGTAATTTCTTAAGTTTTTTATATTCGCAGATTAATCATCAATAAAACCAAAATGAAAAAAATCATTCTACTTTTATTTGTATTCCTTTTTTGTTTCACTTTTTCTTCGGCTCAGACTTTTTCAAATTCCATTTCCGAAGCTGCAGGTTCTTGGAATGGAACGTTAACCAAAACAGTTAATGTATCTGGAATATCAAATTTAAATTCAGGGATTTTTGAATTGGTTCAAGTGAATTTGAGTATGGGCGACAACGCAAATACTCGAAACTACAACACCTATAGAATTACATTGACCAAAGGGACAGCCACTATTGATTTGGTGGCAGTTGGCGGCCTACCGAATTCTACCATTAAGCAAATTAATACCAAATTTAGATTTAATCCGTATTTGCGCAGGCTATTTGAACATGGTGGAACAGCAGAGCCTTTTAGCATTGGGTATTACCGTTCGCAAGATGATTTCACGGCATTTAATGGCATAGACCCAAATGGAACTTGGACCATTACCATTACAGAAACCTCTTTTGCAACTGGTGGTAGATTTAATAATGTAGATTTAGTGTTTAAAACACCTTATACAGTTCAAGATTACACTACACTTAACAGCTATGACAATTGCGCAACACCATACTGTTTGGGAACTGCCGAAATTATAGTTGCCTCCAACAACGGATTTACCAATCAAACTTCCGACATGTATAATCCAAATACTACGGGATGTAGTTGGAACGCGGCACAAAATAATTCAGCATGGTTTAAGTTCAGAGCAGCGCAAGCTAATGCTAGTATTACTATATCGGGAATTACAAATAACATTCAGATTTTGGGAATTGATGCAGGTCCGGATGATAACCCCTGTACAAATAATGATAACACGGTATTGAACGGAGGCTGTCCCACCTTAGTAACAAATGACACCTATGCCACTCCTCAATACACAAATGGATCAACAAAAAACAACCAGCTTAATTTATCTGGATTGACTCCAGGAAAGTATTACTATTTTATTGTAGATGGAACAAGCTCAGCTGTATCGCCATTCTACATAGAAACACTTGGCGCATCGCTTGATTGTTCAAATTGTAATTTAAATCCAACGGTAACAAGCAATAGCCCTGTTTGCGAAAATAGCACGCTTAATTTAACTTGCTCTGAGGGTGTTTCTTGGGAGTGGAGTGGACCAAATGGATTTAGCAGCACAGAACAAAACCCAATAATACCCAACGTAAGTTTGTTGGCCAACGGAACCTATACTGTTACCATTACAGATGCCAATAATTGTACAGAAACTAGAACGGTTGATGTGCAAATTTCGGCCATAGTGACCCCTCTTTTTAATGCTTCTAGCCCGGTTTGTAGCGGAACAACTATCAATGCTTTACCAACTACTTCAAATAACGGAATTGAGGGAACATGGAGTCCTGCCTTAAATAACACAGCTACAACTACCTATACTTTTGCACCAAACACAGGGCAATGTGCTACAAACGCAACAATTACCATTCAAATTAATGATTGTGACTTTGGCGCATATGCTTCAGCGGTATGGATGGATGATTGCTTTACTCCTGGAGATGGAAAATTTTACAACACTACTGGATCCGGAGTTGATTTAATTAACCAAGAACCTGGAAATACATTTGCTCAAAATTTTGGGGTACACATTCAAAATTCTTCCACCTTGATAATGAGAGGATCAGAAGTAAAAACCTATAAAAACGGAAATACAAACGTGTGTGGAGCCACCCTGTACTATCGCTATTATTTAAATTCAGCAACGGGTGGAAGTTTTACGGGTAGAAATTTAGGTTTCTTTAGCGATTGCAACACAGGAACAAATGAATTTAGTGTTGGAGGTGGTCCATGTGTGGCAGGTCAGCAAAAATGGCAATGTGTTTCTCAACCGTCCTGTGATTCACCTATTAACTTAACCAATGTACCGCCAGGTGATTACACCCTTGAAGTGTATTACGAAATTTCGGGGGACTTTAATTCAACCAGTCAGTGCGACGATACCATCCTATTAAATAATGGAGGCACCAACTACAAAGCCTTTTTTAGCATTATCCCACTTCCGCAAGTTACGGGTAGCAACCCTACAATTTGTAACGTTCCAAATGGGTCAATTACCCTTGCTGGTTTAACTTTGAATGAAACATACACCATTCAATACACGTTTGGGACAACAACTGTGGGACCAATAAATTATTTGTCGAATGAGGAAGGATCAATTGTAATACCCAATTTAGGCATTGGAACCTATTCAAACTTTTCCATTGAAATAAACAATTGTACTACCGTGCTTCCTGATGTGGTAACCCTACAAAATCCAATTAGTACTCCATTGTTTAGCACACCAAATCCAATTTGTAACGGCGCTAGTATTGACGCAACTGTATTTCCTACTGTTTCAAACAATGGAATATCTGGTGTTTGGTCGCCTGAATTTACAAATACAGTAACCACAGTGTATACATTTACTCCACTTGCAAATCAATGTGCAAACACTACAACCCTAACCTTAGTAGTTAATCCGGCTATAACTGCAAATACAAACACCAGTCCAAATACGGTTTGCAACGGAAGCTCTTCCTTGTGTGTTCCGTCGGGCGATCATGTTGTAATTAACGAAGTCATGCATTTTCCCACTACTGCCCAAGGATTGGTAGCCAATGGTACCGAATACATAGAACTCTACAATCCTACCTGCGATCCGGTTGACTTGTCATGTTATACCCTAGCTACAGCTGCAAAACCGAATGCAAATCCGGGTAGCGTCTTATCTCGAGGAGGAACAATTATTTTACCTTTTGGAACAACTATATTACCCAAATCTCATTTCGTGATCGGCACCTCTACATCGGCAGTTAATTTATCTGATATAGATTTTAATACCACGGTAAACTCTACTTATTGTGCCATTAATCAATTTGTGCTAGCCAATGGTGACGGCTGGGTTGGTTTATATAACGCCAATGGAAATCCTGTAGATGCCATTTACTGGACAGTAAACACCAATGAAAGCCAAAAAATTAGCACAGATGATGATTTGGATGACGCGCCTTGTATTCCAAATTCTATACCTTCATGTTCAACAACGGGTCTAAATTTACTCTCTGCTAAGGAAATTTATCTATTAGATCCAACATTAATTTCATATGTTGGACAAACCACTATTTTGGGCTTGGGCTCTACCGGCAATACATTCAGCAGAATGCCCGATGGAGGACTATGGCAAAGAAATATTCCCGGAAGTATCATACTAAATTGTAATTCTGGCATTTGCGACACCCCAACAAGCACTAGCTGTAATGGAACTGCAACCGTGACAATTACCCAAGGTTCTGGAAATTACAGCTATTTATGGAATGACCCATTGGGACAAACTACATCAACAGCAATCAATTTGTGTGCAGGCAACTATTGTGTTAGCGTAACCGATTTGGACACGAATTGCACGCAAGAATTCTGTGTTACTGTAAATGATGACATTCCATTGGTTAATCCAACGTTTGATTTTGGAAACAACTTATCAATCTGTGCTGGTACTGCTGTACCGAATTTACCTGCCACTTCTGCCAATGGAATTCAAGGAACTTGGAATCCGACAGCAATAAACAATACCTCAAACGGAACCTACACCTTCACTCCTGATGCCAACCAATGTGCTTCTGCTTTTACTTATTCGGTAAACATTACGCCCGAGGTTATTCCAACATTTAATTTTGGCACTAGTTTAACTGTCTGTGAAGGAGTTTCTGCGCAAGTACTCTTGCCTTCATTATCAAACAATTCTATTTCTGGAACTTGGAATCCATCTACAATTGACGCTTCAATACTTGGAGAAACAATTTATACGTTTACACCAGATGCAGGCCAATGTGCTACTACAACCACATTTACAGTAACTGTAAATCCGCAAACCACAACAACATTCAGTTTTGGAAACAACCTATCACTATGTGCTGGTGCTGCGGTACCAAACTTACCTGCTACTTCTGCCAATGGAATTCAAGGAACTTGGAATCCGGCTATAGTTGACAATACTGCAAACGGAACCTACACCTTTACGCCTGATGCCAACCAATGTGCAACTGCTTTTACTTATTCGGTAAGTGTTACGCCTGTGGTTATTCCAACGTTTGGTTTTGGAAACAACCTATCACTATGTGCTGGTGCTGCGGTACCAAACTTACCTGCTACTTCTGCCAATGGAATTCAGGGAACTTGGTCGCCTTCTGTTGTTGACAATACCGCAAACGGAACTTACACCTTTACCCCTGAAGCCAACCAATGTGCAACTACAACTACATTTACAGCCACCGTAACGCCTCAAACCACTCCCACATTTAGTTTTGGAAACAACTTATCAATCTGTGCGGGTGCTGCTGTACCTAATTTAATCACAACTTCTGCCAATGGAATTCAGGGAACTTGGTCGCCTTCTGTTGTTGACAATACCACAAACGGAACTTACACCTTTACCCCTGAAGCCAATCAATGTGCAACTGCTTTTGTTTATTCGGTAAGCATTACGCCCGGGGTTATTCCAACGTTTGGTTTTGGAAACAACTTATCAATCTGCGCTGGCAGCGCTGTGCCGAACTTACCTACAACTTCTACCAATGGAATTCAAGGAACTTGGTCGCCTTCTGTTGTTGACAATACCGCAAACGGAACCTATGTTTTTACTCCAAATTCATCGGGTTCGTCTGGCCCCAATTTAATTGTAAATGGTGATTTTTCTCAAGGAAATTCAAGCTTTAGTACTGATTATCAATTCATCACAAATGCAGGACAAAGTGGAGTTCAGCGAGCATATGGAATTGTAACTTCTGCCAATTCTTGGTTTCAATTTTTTCAGCCTTGTGTAAGCAATGCTCCTTCTGGAGGAAATATGATGGTTGTTGATGGTTCTACATCAAACGCAGGGAATGATAAAGTTTGGGGACAAACAGTAGCTGTACTTCCAAATAAAACCTATACTTTTAGTTATTGGTTGCAAACTATAGCTACTCCAAATCAAGCATTAATTGAAATTAAAATCAATGGTACTACCCTTGGTACTGCATTAGCGCCAAATACCAATTGTCAAACAACACAATATACTTATCAATGGAATTCAGGTTCAAATACAACAGCTCAAATTGAGATTTTTGATAGAATCTTTGCAGCAAATGGAAATGATTTTTCGTTAGATGATATTTCGTTAGTTGATAATAGTCCACAATGTACTACAGCAACAACTCTTACCGTTACAATAACACCACAAACAATTCCAACTTTTAGTTTTGGAACCAGTTTAACATACTGTCAAGGAGGAGTTTCATTACAACCGCTGTTGCCTACTTTATCGAATAATTCTATTTCTGGTACTTGGAATCCATCTACAATAGATAATTCATTACTTGGACAAACGATTTATACTTTTACACCTAATGCTGGCCAATGTGCTACTTCGGCCACATTAACAGTTACTATAACTCCACAAATTACACCCACATTTAGTTTTGGAAATAATCTCACTATTTGTGCCGGTGCTACAGCACCCAGTTTGCCAGCTACTTCAACCAACGGAATTCAAGGAACTTGGAATCCTGCTGTAGTTGACAATACCTCAAACGGAACCTACACCTTTTCACCTGATGCCAACCAATGTGCGACTGCTTTTACTTATTCGGTAAGCGTTACGCCCGAGGTTATTCCAACATTTAATTTTGGCACTAGTTTAACTGTCTGTGAAGGAGTTTCTACGCAAGTACTCTTGCCTTCATTATCAAACAATTCTATTTCTGGAACTTGGGATCCATCTACAATTGACGCTTCAATACTTGGACAAACAATTTATACATTCACGCCCGATAATGGTCAATGTGCGCGCAATAGTACTTTTACAGTAACAGTTAATCCTATTCCTCAATTCACAATTAGTGGCGGTTGTGATGGAAATGATTTTGTTTTGGAAATTGTTGAAGAAAATCAAAACATCAATACTGTTGAATGGTATTATAACAACAATTTGATTGGTCAAGGTAATTCAATTGTTATTTCTGGAGAAGGCCTTTATACGGCTGTAGCAACTAATGCTTTAAATTGTGATAACAGAGCTCAATTTGATGTTACAAATGATTTTTGCACCATTCCAAAAGGGGTCTCTGCAAATAATGATGGAGACAATGACAATTTTGATTTAACAAATTTAAATGTTGAACGACTCCAAATATTTAATCGTTGGGGAATGGTCGTGTACGAACAAAAAAATTATACCAACCAATGGGATGGAAGGTCATCCGATGGAACAGAATTGCCAGATGGAACTTATTTTTATTCTATTGAGCAACGTTCTGGAAAAATACATACGGGCTGGGTTTACTTGATACGTGAGTATTAAACTGCTTTTATTGGTTTACGATTTTATACTTTTTGGAAATAATTTTAAACTCATTTTTTTAGGTTTATTATAATATATTTGTTTTGCCATGACATTTAAACAATTTTATTTAATAAGCTTATTTGGAATCACCTGCCTTGCGGGAACATATTTATTGCTTTTATGGCTATCGCATTCCAAAAAAAGCAAGCTAAATAATTTATATAAAGAGGTAAATCAAGGATTGATTTTTATTGTATTTGCCGTATTTTCTTGGTCCATTGTATCCGTTTATAAAGTATTTGATCTTCAAGAATTCACCCTGTCTTACTTGATAAATGATCGAATTCTATCATCAATGAATAATCTTTTCTTTTTTCTGAGCTTGGCATATATACCCGTTCAAAAGAAAAATTTTTTCACTTCATTTTTTGTAAAAAAAGACAAATGGCTTTTAAATGTATTTTTAATATTTTCAGTTGTCATTACTTTTTTTACAATTACAGATAAAATAGGTAGTCATTTTAATCTACTGGCGCGTGTAATCATTATCAGTCTAGATTCTATATTTTCAATAAGCTGCTTATTTGCAATTGGGTATGTACTATATATCTCATTTTCAGAACTAGGATTTAATAAACTAATCCTGACTTACCTAAAAATAATTATTGGCTTACTTGCAGCTACCCAAATAATTCTTCCCTTATCAAAAATGATTCCGGGATTATTAAATGATTATTACCCCGTATTGCTTGCTTGTTTTATCATTTTCATTTCACAATTTATCTTGCTGCTGGTATGCTATTATTCGGTTCTGTATTTTTCATATGCTAATAACCTTAAAGCAGATACAACCACATCAAAAACGCCCAACATCAATGCCCAAGAAATTAGTGAGTTATTGGGAATTGAAATAGGATATGAGAAATCGTCAAAGCAATTTTACTTGTCCCTTTCATTTAAAGATCAATTCAATAAGCAACAAAAAGAGATAAACGAAAATCCAAAACTGCTTCAGCCGCTTATCTATTGGGTACTTTTTTCAGTTGCCAAAAAAAACAAGGCTATGCTCTATCACCAAGATTTAGCAATTGCAAAATTTAGAATGGTGGATTACTGGAACAAGGACAGCAACTACAAGTTATCGCAAGAATTACTGTTTTTTAATGAAAGTGGCAATTTTGAGTTTAAAATTAATGGACACGATATTAGCTTCAATGATTTTGAATTTATAAAATCTAAATCGCCCATTAAGGATGCCTTCAAAAAGCATTTTATCTGTTTCATCTCAAATGAAATAAAAAATACAGCCCAATTGAACAATAAAAAAAATGCAGACAAATACACTACTGATCATTTTGACAATTTTTATTTCAACCTGTAACACTTACTTTTGTTTTACAAATTAAATCTTGATTTAATTTTATATAATTCATTTTCAATGTATTATATATTTCATTTTATTACAAAAATGAATTGAAATATTTATTTTACCTCTAAAAATGTGTTTTGATTTTAAAAAAAATAAATTTGATTTATTAATTATTTTCAAATTTAATATCCAATGCTATTTTTAAGCTCAAGAAAAAAATATTATTTCTTTTTATTTATTTATTTACTTACAATTCCCTTAAGTGCGCAAATTGTAATAAATGAAATTTATATAAGACCTGATGGTTCAACCGGATCACCTCCAAATGGGTTGGCTTTTGCAAATTCCAAAGAATATATTGAATTGTATAATAAGGGATGTGCGCCTATAGATATATCCGGTTACTTCATCGCAATGAAAACAAATTTTGGCCCTCAGGGTGGAGTGATTAGGATACCTCCTGGAACTAGTGTTGGTCCAGGAAGCCACTTTGTTATCGCAAGTGCAGCTCCGGGTGGATTTGTTGCAGCTAATACAGATCTGGGTTTAGGGGCAGTAACTTCTGCAAACTATTGTATTATAGGCACTGGTTTAAGAATTGTTAATTTAGATGGTTGGATTGCGCTATATACTCCCGCCGGCACTCCTGTTGACCTAGTTTACTGGTCGTCGGCTGCGAGTAATATCATATCTGCTGGATTTGATGCTGATTTTAATCCGACCTTACCTTTATGTAATCCAACTAGTGCATCCCCAACAACATCATTACTTAATGCTAAGCAGATTTTTAATGCTTACAGCGTTACAACGCCAGGACTTATTAATTATATTCCGATACAAAATCCAGTTATTGCCTACAGAACAACGGATGGCGCAAATACTTGGTACTTTACACCGAACTATACAAATGACATTGCATTAGGAGCTACTATTAATAAATCTATTGCTAACGGAAACTGTAATGGTGGACCAGGAAGTTGTGTTACCCCAGCATTGCCGGCACCACCAACAGTAACAACTCCAGTAAATTATTGCCAAAATGCCACTGCAACTGCTCTCACCGCGACTGCTTTACCTGGAGCTACTCTTAACTGGTACGGGACGAATTCAACTGGCGGTACTGCTAGCCCAACTGCACCTACACCTTCAACCACTACGGTTGGAACTACAACCTATTATGTAAGCCAAACGGTTGGGGGTTGCGAGAGTCTTAGATCAGCTATTGTTGTAACGGTGAATCCATCATTATCACCCAGTATTAGCTGCGGAA
>JBJOOG010000040.1:0-2861 GCA_046051465.1 Bacteroidota bacterium
AATGCCGAAAAAAACGCCGTTCAGCTTCATTTCATTTGCCAAAACATTTTGGAAACAAAACAGTTAGATCACCAATTTGACGTAATTGTATCCAATCCGCCTTATGTTAGGGAACTCGAAAAACACGAAATTCAAGCCAATGTTTTGGAACACGAACCGCATTTGGCGCTGTTTGTAGCCGATGAAGATCCGCTTTTGTTTTACCGAAAAATAGGGGAGTTGGCTTTTGAATCGTTAACGCCCAATGGCAATTTGTTTGTAGAAATTAATCAGTATTTGGGTGAAACCACATTGCAGTTGTTTCGAGAAATCGGATTTACTCAGGTAGAACTCCGAAAAGATTTGTACGGAAACGACCGTATGATTCGTGCCAGCCGCTAATTATTCGTAGCGCAGGGCTTCAATCGGATCAAGTTGTGCCGCTTTCATGGCCGGATAAGAACCCGAAATTACCGCTACTATAAAAGTGGTTATTACTGCTGCCGTAATAGCCGACCAGGGAATTACAAAAGCAAAGCTGAGGAGTGAGGCAATGCCATAGCCAGCAGAGATTCCGATGATAATGCCCAATAATCCGCCCAATTGTCCAATCACAATGGTCTCGATAAAAAACTGTATGGCTATGGTACTTTTCTTGGCACCCAATGCTTTGCGAACTCCAATTTCTCGGGTGCGTTCGGTAACCGAAACCAGCATGATGTTCATGAGCGCAATTGAAGATCCAAAAATGGTAATGATGCCAATTACCCAGGCCGATATGCCCAAATATTGGGTAATACTTAGAATTTTATTGATCAAATCATCACTTCGTGAAACGCCAAAGTTGTTGTCCTGAATGGGATTGAGTTTGCGCACGCGCCGCATCACGCTGTTGGCATGATCAATGGCTGATTCTAACACGTCCTTTTTAATAACCATTACACTTAGCGTATAATTGATGTTGGGCGCAGTAAACAAGGAACGCGCCACTTGTATTGGTAGTAATATGCGCAAATCTTGGTTGTTGCCAAAGGTGGATCCTTTTTCTTTGAGCACCCCAATCACTTTAAATTTGGCGCCGCGTATAGAAATGGTTTTACCTATGGGATTTACGTCTTTGAATAAATCTTTCAAGAAATCAGAACCCAGTATGCAGGTAGCCGAATTGTTTTTGATATCGAAAGAGGTGAAATTATGTCCGGCAGTTGTCTCCAGTCCGGAGTTGACCATATAATTCTCATCTACTCCCAAAATGGTTATTTCGGGATCTGTTTTTTTGGAATCAAATTTCACTTCGGCATTGGATGCGGCCGTAAACGATAGTGAAGTTTGGGTGAGTGGAAACTGGTATTTGTCTTTAAACGCCACGGCCTCTGGATAGGAGATAATGGGGTTGATGATTTCGCGTTCTCCGCCACCTCGTCGTTGGGTTTCAAACGGATATTGATTGATGTTGAAGGTATTGGCACCCATCGATGCAAAATCACTCGAAACCGTATTTTCTAGCGCAGCCACCACCGTGAGTATGCACACCAAAGCGGTAATTCCAATGGCAATGATGAGCACCGTAAGTATGGTGCGTAGCAATTGCGTTTTGATGGAACCCAAAGCAATTCGAATGTTTTCGCGCAGTAATTTAAACATGGGTAAAATTTGGCACGAATTTACAATAAATGAAACAAGTTTGTGGGATTGGGTGTGTATTTAGCATAAAAATAAGATATTTGCAGCTCAGATTTCTTTCCCACTAAATTCCAGTAATATGGCAGCAAAACCAAGTGTTCCAAAGGGTACCCGTGATTTCTCACCGCTAGAAGTGCTCAAGCGCAAACACATCATGGGGATCATTCAGCGCAATTTTGAACAATTTGGTTTTCAACCCATCGAAACGCCTTCGTTTGAAAATTCGGAGACGCTCATGGGGAAATACGGTGAGGAAGGTGACCGCTTGATTTTTAAAATCCTTAACTCGGGTGATTTTCTAGACAAGATTTCTCCCGATGAATTGGCCAGCACAACCGCCAAACAACTGGGCACTAAAATTTCTGAAAAAGCCCTGCGCTATGATTTAACCGTTCCGTTTGCTCGCTATGTTGTGCAACACCAAAATGAGTTGGAGTTTCCGTTCAAGCGCTATCAAATTCAACCCGTGTGGCGCGCCGATCGACCACAAAAAGGACGTTACCGTGAGTTTTACCAATGCGATGCCGATGTGGTAGGTTCGCAGTCGTTGTGGCAGGAAGTGGAGTTTATCCAATTGTATGATGCGGTTTTTACCGAATTGGGATTGGCGGGCACTACTATTAAAATCAACAACCGAAAAATATTATCGGGCATAGCTCAGGTAATTGGTGCTGCCGATAAATTGATTGATTTTACTGTTGCTTTAGACAAATTAGATAAAATAGGCGAAGCAGGCGTGCAAAAAGAAATGTTGGAAAAAGGATTAACCCAAGCTGCTATAGATAAGGTCTCTCCTTTGTTTCATTTTACCGGAACTTGGTCTGAAAAATTAGATCAATTGAACACACTGTTGGCCGATTCACCTGAAGGGCTTCAAGGAGTTTCAGAGTTAGAATTTATTGGCAACGCGATACATGCTTTAGGTTTGCAAACCGCTCAATTGGAACTAGATGTAACCTTGGCCCGCGGATTAAACTACTACACCGGCGCAATTTTTGAAGTGGCTGCACCCAAAGAAGTGGCCATGGGATCCATTGGTGGTGGCGGTCGCTATGACGACTTAACCGGAATTTTTGGCTTGAAAAACATGAGTGGAGTAGGGATATCGTTTGGCTTGGACCGCATTTATTTGGTGCTCGACGAATTGAATTTATTTCCCAAATCATTGGCGGCAAGCTGTACCGCTTTGTTTGTAAATT
>JBJOOG010000041.1:0-3789 GCA_046051465.1 Bacteroidota bacterium
CTTTATCTGTATACTTGGCAAATTTAACACCTGGATAATTTTGAACAATCCAATTTTTATTTGTTACTTTTTTGGGATCGGATATTACAATAACATTCCCGTTTTGTGCCAGCATGTAATTGATTACCGCTTGTTTTTGAATTTCCACTGAAGGCATTGTATGGTACACATTGGCATTCAATTTGGCTGCGTCTTTAGAGAGTGGGGACAAAATAGCTATGTCTTTGGTACTCAATTTGGCTGAAAGTTTGTCTACGTATTGCTGATAAAAAGGACCAATAACCGCTGAAGCATTGTCAAAGCGGTTGGCTTTCAACAAGGCATCCACGGCCGAACTGCTTTTGGTTTCTTCTGAATCCAACACCTGTACCTCAACGTTTATTCCCAAGGTTGCAGCCGAATCTATAGCCACTAAAGCACCCGTATAAAAATCCAATGTCAGGTTTAAAAAGGCATCTTTTTTGAGTCTATTGGGCAAGGGCGTAAGGGTATCTGCTTGAATTTTGGCTGCATTAAAAGGCAACAACAAAATCAATTTTTTGCTTTGGGCAGATTTATTTACAGGCAATTGTTGCACAGATTTAACCACAGCTCTGGGTGCAGTTGAAGCAGAAATTGCTGAATCCATTGACTTTACAACTGCCGCTTTGGGAATAATTAATTCTTCGCCTACTTGCAAACCTGCTTGTACAGAAGGATTTTGCAGTTCTAACTCAGCCACGCTAATGCCATACTTTTGGGCTATGCCAAATTTGGTTTCTTTGGCCTGCACCACATGCTTGACTTGAGAGGACGCAATTGGCAAAGCAGGTTGTGCTTGTTTTTTGGGCAAACTAGTTGCAACAAGCTGAATGGTATCGCCAATTTTTAAGTCTAAATGGGTTGGATTTAACGCCAACAATTGCTCGACCGGAACACCCACCTCGCGTGACAAACTGTACCAGGTTTCTTTGGGTTGAATAATTCGAGTAGCCGATGAATGGGCAGTTTTAGCTGGAGTAATTGGTTTTGCAGCAGTAAACTTGGGCACCAACAACACATCGTTTTCTTTGATGCCTGTTTGTGAATCGGGATTTAACCGATAAATATCAAAAGGAGTTACAGCATATTTAACCGCAATTTGTGTGATGGTTTCACCTTTGCTTACCGTATGTTTGGTATAATTGGGTGTTTGGGCTGCGGAGATTAAAGTCCACAACAAAAAAACCATCAACAGGTAAATCTGTTTTATCGGTAAATAGGTACTGGTTTTCAAGTTGGTTGAATTTGGTGTTTGATTTATTCCCATTCAATGGTTGCAGGCGGTTTGGAGCTGATGTCATACACCACGCGGTTTACGCCTTTCACTTTATTGATAATGTCATTGGATACTTTCATCAAGAAATCATAGGGCAAATGCACCCAGTCGGCTGTCATGCCATCGGTTGATTCTACCGCACGCAAGGCCACTACTTTTTCGTAGGTTCGTTCATCTCCCATCACACCCACACTGTTTACCGGTAGTAAAATTGCTCCGGCTTGCCATACTTTGTCATACAATCCCCACGATTTTAATCCGTCAATGAATACGGCGTCTACTTCTTGCAAGATACGTACTTTCTCGGGTGTGATGTCACCCAAAATACGAATAGACAAACCAGGACCTGGAAACGGATGACGCCCCAATAATTCGGGATCAATTCCCAAGGAAGCCCCTACTCTACGGACCTCATCTTTAAACAACATGCGCAAGGGTTCTACTATTTTTAATTTCATAAAATCGGGCAAACCACCCACATTGTGGTGCGATTTAATGGTAGCCGAAGGTCCTTTTACCGACACTGATTCGATCACGTCGGGATAAATGGTTCCTTGAGCCAACCATTTTACGTCGGTGAGTTGGTGGGATTCGTCATCGAACACCTCAATAAAAACGCGACCGATAATTTTGCGTTTGGTTTCGGGATCGGATACATCGGCCAATTCACTCAAGAATCGATCAGAAGCATCTACTCCTTTTACGTTGAGTCCCATGCCTTTGTACTGATCCAATACATTTTGAAATTCGTTTTTGCGTAACAAGCCGTTGTTCACGAAGATACAGTACAAATTCGCACCAATTGCTTTGTGTAACAACACAGCTGCTACGGTAGAATCTACTCCTCCTGAAAGGCCGAGTACGACTTTATCGTCTTGTATTTTTTCTTGCAATTCGGCCACAATATCCTCAACAAAGGCAGTTGGTGTAAAGTTTTGTGGCACCTCAGCAATTTTTACTAAAAAGTTTTCTAAAAGTTGTTTCCCATCGGTAGAATGATAGACCTCAGGATGAAATTGAATCGCGTAGGTAGATTCACCTTCTATGCGGTAGGCGGCATTTTCAACGTCGTGTGTACTGGCCAATTTTACGCCATTGGTAGGCAGGGTTTTAATGGTATCGCTGTGCGACATCCACACTTGAGAATGATTAGAAATGCCGTCAAAAAATAATTCGTTGGCTTTGATGTATTCCAAATTGGCTCGACCGTATTCTCGTGTATTCGAAGGCGCTACTTCGCCACCACTAAAATGAGCCAAGTATTGGGCCCCATAACACACGGCCAACAAAGGCATTTTTCCGCGTATTTGACTCAAATCGGGATGCGGTGCATCTTCGGCACGAACCGAAAACGGACTACCCGATAAAATAACGGCTTTGTAGGTGGATAAATCTGCAGGAAAACTGTGGTAAGGAAAAATTTCGCAAAAGATGTTCAATTCGCGAACGCGTCGGGCAATAAGTTGTGTGTATTGCGATCCGAAATCTAAAATAAGTACGTTGTGTTGCATGCGCAAAAATAGAGTTTAAAATTGAAACCGAAAATTAGATTTTTAAAAATTAGTGTGATTTTATCAACCGAGTTACATACGATTTAATCCCGCTCTTGCGTTTAGGTAATTGTGTATAACGCTGTTTATAACTCTACCCTTTTAAAGAGTAGATTTTTATAATTTTACGCACATTTGTATCATACTTAATCCAGGCAAACTATGACTTTATTATCCTTTATTTTACAAGCAAACACCCTAACCGACAGCTTGGCTGCTGCGGCATCAAGCCCTGCAACTACTGATGTGAGCGTAACCGAAAACATTTCGTATTTGGAATTTGTACTCAAGGGAGGAATCATGATTTTCCCGATTATTTTCTTGCTCGTATACTGTGTTTATTTAATTTTTGAGCGCTACTTATCCATTCGAAAAGCGTCCAAGCAAGAAGCCAATTTAGTCAACGATATTAAAATTCAACTCAAATCGGGTAAAATTGACAATGCGATTTTGTTGTGCAGCCGAGACAATTCGGCCTCTGCCAACATTTTAAAAAGCGGCATTTGTTTGATTGGCCGTCCCATTGGCGAAATTGAATCGGTGATGGAAAAAACCGCCAATGTAGAAATTGCTCAAATGGAAAAGGGCTTAGGACACCTGGGATTGATCTCGGGAATTGCGCCCATTTTGGGTTTCATCGGAACCATTTCGGGGGTTATTAAAATATTCCACACCATTTCAACTACTGGAAATTTAAATATCCAAACCATTTCGGGCGGATTATACGAAAAAATGATCAGCAGCGGCGCCGGTTTGGTGGTAGGTGTGGTAGCCTATTCAGCATATCATTTGTTTAATATGATGATCGACAGCTTCAGCTTAAAAGTGCAAAAACAGACCTTAGACATTATCAACACCATTCAAGAACCGCAACATGGCCATTAAAAGAAACAAGCGTTTTCACGCCGAAATTCCAACCTCATCGTTGAGCGATATCATGTT
>JBJOOG010000042.1:0-7262 GCA_046051465.1 Bacteroidota bacterium
CATAATTCATAATTCATAATTAACAACAATCATAATTACTACTCCTATTTACCCTACCCAAATATTTTTCGATTAGGTTGAACATCTCAGGATTCACACAGTAACAAATGGATTTGCCTTCGATACTTCCTTGTATCAAACCCACCTGTTTCAATTCTTTGAGGTGCTGCGAAATGGTGGGTTGCGCCAAGGGTAATTCGTTTACAATGTCGCCACAAATGCAGCGATCAACCGACAATAAATAGTCAATAATGGCCAATCGGGCCGGATGTGCCAAGGCCTTAAAGACCAAAGCCAATTGGTTTTGCGATTCGGTATAATGAGCGGTTTTGGTGACTCCCATGTTTTTAAATTTTAATATTGCAATATTACGATAATAATTTGTTAAGTAATTTTTATTTGTTGTTTTGTAACACAAAAATAATATTGAACTTGAAGTGAATGAAATTAATAAGAAAAGAGACGAACAAGATTCAACCGACAACCAACAACTGACATTAGTTAATTTTAAAAAAATGGAAAACTATTTTTACTACCAAATATTATGAACAAACAACTCCTTTTTTCCTTCAAATTGGCTTAACCTTGTTGCTAGATAACTATTTTTATTCCCAATATATTTGTTTACTTTTGAGGCTTAAAAAAAACACGCTATGGCACAAATAACCTTGGGTGGAAATCCAATTCATACAGTAGGAAACTTGCCTCAAGTAGGCGAAATGGCTCCTGATTTTACTTTAATTCAAACTGATCTTTCCAAAGCCAATTTGGCCCACTTTGCGGGCAGTCGATTGGTGCTTAACATTTTTCCAAGTATTGATACTGGCACCTGCGCAACTTCGGTTCGGGAATTCAATGCCAAAGCAGCTGGACTTAGCAATACCAAAGTACTTTGCATTTCAAGAGATTTACCCTTTGCTCAAAAACGGTTTTGTGGTGCTGAAGGAATTGAAAATGTGATCAATCTATCTGATTTTGTGAATGGACAATTTGGCCAAGATTACGGGCTTACAATGGTTGAAAGTGTTTTAGCTGGCTTGCATTCACGAGTTGTCATCGTAATTGATGAAAATGGAAAGGTAATGTATACCGAGCAAGTAGGTGAAATTGCAGACGAACCCAATTATGACGCAGCAATTTCTGCTTTAAATAACTAGATTAGGCATGGAATTTCAAAAAGACAACTCTTTTTTTACAGGTCGTTTTAAAAGCATCGGATTTGCCTTTAAAGGTTGCCTTAAGCTCATCACTACAGAACACAGCATTATGGTGCAATCCTTTGTGGGTGTGGTTACAATAGGACTTGGTTTTTATTTTGGCATTTCAAAAGAAGAATGGATGTTTCAAACCCTTGCATTGGGTTTGGTGTTGAGTATTGAAAGTTTGAACACTGCTGCCGAGAAAATTGCTGATTTTATTCACCCGGATTACCACGAGCGTATTGGGTTTATAAAAGATATTGCTGCAGGCGGTGTGTTTTTTGCGGCCATGGCTGCACTTAGTGTTTGGGGAATCATATACATTCCTCGATTGATGGCACTTCTATAACCCACTTTATTTGGTATGGCAAAAACAGTAAAAAGCACCGAAAATAAATCTACACCTACTACATCGTGGAGGTTCACACGCCAGCATAGGGTGCTACTTGGCATTATGATGGTTTTGTTTGCGGTGGCTTTATTGGTTGCTTTTGTTTCCTTTTTTATGCATGGAAATCAAGACCAAAGCACCTTAAATGCATTGACAGAACGTGGCGATAAGGCACAAAATCTATTGGGTAAATTTGGTGCCGTTTTAGCTGATTTTTTTATCTACCAGGGATTTGGTGTTGCATCATTCTTATTTGTAAAACTCTTTGGAACAGCAGGTGCTTTTCTGGTTTTTGACGTGCCTTTAAAGCGTTTAAAAAACATCTTATTTTGGGATTTATTTGCTTTGGTTGTGCTTGCTATTGGTTTAGGTTACTTTGCCGATAGTATGCCTGAATTAGGTGGAACTGTGGGCTACGAAATGAACCTATTTGCAAGTGATTACGTAGGCAGTACAGGTACATTTTTGTTATTGGTATTGGCTGTTTGCATCTACCTTTTGTTTAAAGTAAAAATCAATCCTGACGGGATAAAAAATTATCTAGAAAAACGCAGACAAGCTATTCAAGCTGATTTAGAAGCTTTGCAAAACCAACCTACACCAGCTGAAACGGACTACAACTTAGAAGAATACGCAGTTGCTGACACGCCTGTAAAACAATTCATTCCCGAAATCGAAGAGGAAGAAATTCCCGAACCGGTCTTAAAAACATCATCGTTTGAAATTGATAAAGAAGCACTTAAACCTACCATAGCTAACTCATCTGAAATTCAATTGGACCCTAGCCCAAAAGTACATGCCCATATTGAAAAACCATATGTAGCTCCTGAGATCATTCCTACACAAGACGAAAATTTTGTAATTGAAATGGCAGCTGAGGAAGCCACTACCGAAGAAAATTTAGCTGCCCGTTTGGTAGCCGATTTTGGTTTATTTGATCCTACCTTGGAATTGTCCAACTACAAATTCCCTACGCTTGATTTGCTGAAAGAATATTCGAGCGGCGGAATTACCATAAATCAAGAGGAATTAGAAGAAAATAAAAACAATATTGTTGAAACCTTACGCAACTACAAAATAGAAATTGCGCAAATCAAAGCCACGGTTGGTCCTTCTGTTACACTCTATGAAATTGTACCCGAAGCCGGCATTCGCATCTCGAAAATTAAAAGTTTAGAAGACGACATTGCCCTTTCGCTTTCTGCACTAGGCATTCGTATTATAGCTCCAATTCCGGGTAAAGGCACCATTGGAATTGAGGTACCCAATAAAAACCCTACTATGGTTTCCATGAAAAGCGTGATTGGATCCACCAAGTTTCAAGAAGCAGAAATGGAATTGCCCATTGCTTTAGGAAAAACCATCTCGAACGAAACCTTTGTGGTTGATTTGGCTAAAATGCCCCACTTGCTAATGGCAGGAGCTACAGGTCAAGGAAAATCGGTTGGATTGAATGCCGTATTGACCTCGTTATTATACAAAAAACACCCGGCCGAAGTAAAATTTGTATTGGTTGATCCCAAAAAAGTAGAGCTCACTTTGTTTAACAAAATAGAGCGCCATTATTTGGCCAAATTGCCTGATTCAGGCGATGCCATTATTACCGATAACACCAAAGTAATCAATACGTTAAATTCACTTTGCGTGGAGATGGACAACCGTTACTCCTTACTTAAAGACGCCATGGTGCGCAACATCAAGGAATACAACGAGAAGTTCAAAGCCCGCAAATTAAACCCCGAGTTGGGCCATCATTTCCTTCCTTACATTGTATTGGTGGTCGATGAGTTTGCCGACTTGATTATGACAGCTGGCAAAGAAGTAGAAACGCCCATTGCTCGTTTAGCGCAGTTGGCCCGTGCTATTGGTATTCACTTGATTATTGCCACGCAACGTCCATCGGTAAATGTAATTACAGGAATTATCAAAGCCAATTTCCCAGCCCGTATTGCCTTTCGCGTAACGTCAAAAATTGATTCCCGCACCATTTTGGATACCCAAGGCGCCGATCAGTTGATTGGTCGTGGAGATTTATTGTTTTCAAACGGAAACGATGTTATTCGCGTGCAATGTGCCTTTGTTGATACACCAGAAGTAGAAAAAATAACTGAATTTATTGGTTCTCAAAAAGCCTATCCAAATGCCTATTTGTTGCCCGAATTTGTAGGCGAAGATGGCGGAGGTAGTCACTTGGACATGGATATATCCGAACGCGATTCACTGTTTCGCGAAGCAGCCGAAATTATCGTTACTGCTCAACAAGGATCGGCTTCGTTGTTGCAACGTAAATTAAAATTGGGCTATAACCGCGCCGGTCGATTGATTGATCAATTGGAAGCTGCAGGTATTGTGGGCCCTTTTGAAGGAAGTAAAGCCAGAAATGTAAACATCACTGATTTAAGTGCTTTGGATCAGTTTTTTAATAATGAACAAAACGAGTAAGCTGAAATGAAAAAACTATTTTTTTGGGTACTACTACTTGCCCTAAGTATACAAGTACAAGCCCAAGATAAAAAAGCAAAAAATCTATTGAACCAAGTAAGTTCAAAAGTAAAAAGTTATAAAACCATCAAGATTGATTTTAAATACAGTTTGCAAAATGCCAAGGAAAATGTAAACCAAGAAAGCAGCGGATCGGTAGTATTGCAAAACAACAAATACCAATTGCAACTCATGGGCGTTACTAAACTCTTTGACGGCAAACGTGTATATACCATCAACCCGGAAGATGAAGAAATTACCATATCGAAAGGAAACGACAAAGAAGACAATTTGATTACTCCATCAAAAATGTTGACTTTTTACAACAAGGGCTATTCCTATTCTTGGGATATTAGTCAAAATGTAAAAGGCCGCAGTATCCAATACATTAAATTGGTTCCAACTACTGCTAAAGATCAACGCAAACAAATTTTGTTGGGTATAGACGTAAAAGCCAAACAAATTTACAACCTGATTGAAGTGGGTAAAAACGGTACCAAAACAACCTTGACCGTAGTCTCGTTCAAAACAAATCAAAAGCTCTCGGCCAATCAATTTAAGTTTGATAAAGCCAAATACCCCAACTATTACATCAATACGATAGAATAGACTTTGAAAATTATAGACAAATACATTCTACGCACCTTTTTGTTTACGTTTACTTCGGTATTTGTGATCTTGTTTCTCATTTTTATCCTGCAAACCATTTGGCTTTTCATTGCTGAATTGGCCGGAAAAGATTTAGACACCATTGTAATTCTTAAATTTTTATTGTTCAAAATGCCAAGTGTTGTACCCTTGGTGTTGCCGCTTTCGGTTTTATTGGCCTCCATCATGACCTTTGGCGATTTGGCCGAAAACTATGAATTTGCTGCGATCAAATCATCGGGAATTTCCTTTGGTCGAGCCATGCGTAGTTCAACCTTATTTATTTTATTGTTAAGTATTGCCGCTTTTTTCTTTGCCAATAATGTAATTCCCTTGGCCGAATACAAGTTTATCAATTTTAGAAAAGACATTGCGCAGGTAAAACCGGCTATGGCGATTGCCGAAGGACAATTTAGTGATGTGGGATTTTACAACATCAAAGTAGATAAAAAATCAGGTGAAAATGGAAATTACTTGCAAGGAATTACCATTCACAAAAAAGTAAACCAATACGACGGAAGCAAAAATGTAATTAAAGCCAAAAACGGCGAGCTCATTAGCAGCAATGATTCAAACATCTTGCAAATGGTGCTCAATGATGGCTACTACTATGAAGACGTGATTCCTAAAAAATACGAAGACCGCAATAAATTGCCTTTTGCCAAATCATCGTTCAAGAAATACATCATAAATATTGATTTGTCAAAATTAAATGGCTCGGCCGAGGGCACAGCTGAAATCACAAACACGAATACCATGCTTACCGTGAGTGAGTTGAAATACACCCTAGATTCACTCCAAAAAATATACCGCAGAGATATTCAATCATTCACCGAAAATATTTCGCAACGTAATGCATTGAATGAAAAAAGCATAGCAAATCAACTCAAATTAAAAAAATATAGCTACAACGAAAATTTGTTAGCAGACAAAAATGTGTTGCAAAAGAAAGACATTTTCACCATGGCCCACAGTAGCATTACCAATACAAATTACTCGATTGAGGGTGCTAAATTTGAAATGGAAGCCAAAACCAAAAACATAAATAACCACTGGATTGCCCTTTTTGACAAATTTGTAATTGCCTTTGCCTGTATTTTGATGTTCTTTATTGGGGCGCCTTTAGGGGCGATAATCCGTAAAGGAGGATTGGGCTTACCCATCGTATTTGCTGTGTTAATTTTCATCATCTTTCACTTCATCAATACTTTTGGCAAAAAAGTAGCGCAAGAAAACGGCATATCGCCCTTTTTGGGTTGTTGGATGTCAACACTGGTGTTGTTGCCACTTGCAGGTTTCTTATCTTATCGAGCAACCAATGATTTGGGTTCGTTTTCATTTGATGCAATTAGTTTACCCATACAAGCTTTCTTTAAAAAAATATTTCCCGGTTCTAAAAACGTATAAATGAAAACGGATCTCATACAATTAAATACCATCGAAGAAGCCATTGAAGACATTCGCCAAGGCAAAGTTATCATTGTAGTTGACGATGAAGACCGAGAAAATGAAGGCGATTTTTTGGCTGCTGCTGAACTCGTTACACCCGAGATGATCAATTTTATGGCTACACACGGACGTGGTTTAATTTGTGCGCCACTCACCGAAAAACGCTGCCATGAATTGGAATTGCATTCCATGGTAAAAAACAATACCGATCACATGGAAACGGCCTTTACCGTTTCTGTCGATTTAAAAGGACAAGGCGTAACCACAGGAATTTCGGCTGCCGACAGAGCCAAAACCATTTTGGCTTTGGTAAACGAAGACACCAAACCCTATGACTTGGCTCGTCCGGGGCACATTTTCCCCCTTACTGCCAAACAAGGCGGTGTTTTGCGTAGAACCGGTCATACCGAAGCAGCCATCGATTTTGCGCGTCTTGCCGGATTTAAACCTGCAGGCGTGATTGTTGAAATCATGAACGAAGACGGCAGTATGGCCCGCTTGCCACAATTAGTTGAAGTAGCCAAAAAATTTGATTTAAAGTTGGTTTCGATAGAAGATTTGGTGGCTTACCGCATGCAACACGACAGCTTGATTGTGAAAAAAGAAGACTTTGAAATGGAAACGCGATTTGGCTCTTTTAGACTGCGCGCCTACTTGCAAACCACCAACAAACAAGTACACATTGCCCTTACCAAAGGAAGTTGGAACAATGGGGAACCTGTATTAACTCGAATTATTTCAAACCATGCCAATAATGACATTTTGAATGGATTGACTGATAGTCGAGACAAAATCATGGAAGATGTATTTTTACGGATCACACAAGAACAAAAAGGAGCTGTGGTATTCATAAACAGCGAAAAAGATTCTTCAGATTTACTGAGCCGCTTAAGCGAACTCAAACAACGTCAAGCTGAAGGGATTACCAAAATTCCTCAAATAAAAATGGACGTCAAAGACTTTGGCATTGGCGCCCAAATTTTACATGATTTGGATATTTCCAACATTCGCCTCATTACTAACTCCATGCAAGCCAAACGCGTGGGTATGATAGGTTATGGCTTGGAGATTTCGGAGTATGTAGGGTATTGATT
>JBJOOG010000043.1:0-3237 GCA_046051465.1 Bacteroidota bacterium
AACCCAATAGTCCTGGGCCTTGTGTAAATGCGATTGCATGCAGTTGATTTGCAGTTATACCTGCCTTTTTTAGTGCAGCATCGACCACTGGAACAATATTTTGTTGGTGCGCTCTTGAGGCCAATTCTGGCACAACACCACCGTATTGTTGGTGTACCAACTGATTGGCCACAACATTTGACAGCACTTTATCGTTACAAAGTACAGCAGCTGCGGTATCGTCGCAGGAGCTTTCAATGGCTAAGATATACACCTGATTTTGTGTCATGTATTACTGGGCATTTTTGGAAATATAATTTGAGAATTCATCATAAAAAAGGTTATTTTTACGACGTAGCCAAAATTAGTTTATTTTTATAAATAGCCGCTGCATTTCAATTGATAATTTGTGTTCAGCAACATTAAAATTTTGCACCTATAAAACGCCCACTCCACATACTTTTTCGCGGCTTGTTGCTGCTCATTTTTGCTTTGCTTTCGTGCGCAATTGCGCTCACGCTTCCCGTTGTTCAAACCAAAATTGCACGTTACCTTACGCAAATAATCAACCGAGATTACCATACCAATATTCAAATTGATCAAGCCAGTTTTACACTTTTTGGTGACGTAAAGCTTAAAAAAGTACTCATTTTGGATAGTCACAAAGACACCCTAATTTACGCCAACCGCATTAGCGCTTCGTTTCAAGATTTCAAAAAACTCATCGACAAATCCGACCTTATTTTTAATGAGTTGCGTATAGACGGATTGTACATGCAAATGAAAATATACAAAGGCGATACCTTGTCTAATCTTGACGAATTTATTGCTGCTTTTGACGACGGCAAACCCTCAACCAATTCATTCCTGCTTACTGCAAATACTGCCCACATCAGCAACGGTACCTTTTTGTATCTCGACTTGAATTTTAAAGATCCACGTGATGCCGAGTTTACCCAGATTAATGGTGAATTGAGTCAATTTAAAATTTTGGGTTCAAACGTTACTACAGCTATAGACAAGCTTTCATTTTTGGATTACCGCGGCTTATATGTAAAAAACGCTTCAACTCAATTTAGCTACACCAAAGAGCAAATTCGCCTTCAAAATATAGACTTAATTACACCGCATTCCTTATACAAAGGCGATGTAACGCTTAAATATACGTTAGATGATTTTTCGGATTTTAATAACCGGGTACGCTTTTTCTTCACCATTGATCAGGCCTCTTTGGCAAGCGACGATATTCGGTATTTTTATGATGAATTGGCCAAGGGCAAAAACTTTACCCTGAAAGGTCATATTACGGGCACGCTCAACAATTTAACCTTCCGAAAATTGCGTGTTACGGATGGGAATGGTTCGTTGATTGCTGGAAACGTGGTGTTTAAGAATGTATTTGGCGGTCCCAACGAACGGTTTTACATGAAGGGCGATTTTACCAAACTTCGAAGCAATTACCAAACCTTGACCGCTTTGTTGCCCAATGTGTTGGGAAAAAATTTACCGCCAGTCATGAGCCGATTTGGCACCTTTGAGCTTACAGGAACCACCGAATTGACTGCCAATACCTTGACTGCCAATTGCAGTGTGCAATCTAAATTGGGTTTGGCCAAAGCCAATTTTACCATGGACAATTTACTTCAAATCGAAAAAGCCAACTACAAAGGTTTGGTTGGTTTAACGCAATTTGACCTTGGTGATTTGTTGCAACGGACAGATGTAGGAAAAGTATCACTCAACGTAAACGTGGATGGGAGTGGATTTGATGTTAAACATTTAAACACCACATTTGAAGGTGACATCTCGCAATTGAATTTTAATAAATACCAGTATTCAAACATTCAAATTGACGGCCGGTTTAACAATCCAATTTTTAATGGAAAGCTAATTGTAAATGATCCGAATTTGTTTTTGGATTTTATGGGTTCGGTCAATTTAAACAAAAAAGAAATTGCCTATGATTTTCATGCGGCAGTTGATTATGCCAATTTGCATGAATTGAATTTTGTGACTCAAGACTCCATTTCTATTTTTAAAGGCAACATGGACATTAAATTGTCGGGAACAACAGCTGATAACATCAAAGGCATGGTAGCCTTAACCGAAACTTCCTATCAAAACAAAAAGGATACCTATTACTTTGACGATTTTTCTATTAGTTCCAGCTTTGATGAAGGCGGTGTGCGCACCATTGCCATTGCATCACCCGATATCATCAACGGAAAAATTCAAGGCAAATTTCAAGTAAAACAACTGCAACCAATTATTGAAAATGCATTGGGAAGTTTGTATGCCAATTATTCGCCCAACAAGGTCAAAGCGGGCCAGTTTATGAAATTTGACTTTACAGTTTACAACAAGGTGATTGATGTGTTTTACCCGGGTATTTCTATTGCAACCAATACCGATTTAAAGGGAAGTATAAACGCCGACAAAAATGAATTCAAGTTTCAATTTAACTCCCCAGAAATTTCGGCCTATGAGACTGTATTTAATAAAGTAAACGTACAAATTGATAATAAAAATCCATTGTACAATGCCTACATCGAACTGGATAGCATCAAAACAAAACAGTACAAGATCCGTGATTTTAGTTTAATTAACGTTACAACTAATGATACCTTGTTTGTGCGTTCGGAATTTAAAGGAGGAGACAAAGGCGAAGACAGCTATGCCTTAAACCTGTATCACACCATCAATACTCTTAAACAAAGCATCGTTGGTATTCAAAAGTCGGAATTGAAATACAAAGATTTTTTATGGTATTTGAATGAAAAAGATGGCGATGACAACAAAGTAATATTTGACAAAGCGTTACACCATTTTACGTTTGATAATTTGGTGCTCTCACACGAAAACCAGTTTGTTTCGTTGACCGGAAATCTATCAGGAAAAACCGACAAAGATTTATTCCTTCAATTTAACTCTGTGCCCATTGACAAATTACTGCCCAGTATAGATGATTTTTCACCCAAAGGGTTTTTGAATGGCAGCGTAAATTTAAAGCAACAGGCGGGAGTGTACCAACCGGTTTCTAAAATTGCCATTGACGAATTGGCCATAAACAATGTACAGCTTGGTCGTCTCAACCTAGAATTAACGGGTGATGAGGCGCTCCGAAAATTTAATTTACAAGCCAATATTGAAAACAAAGAAGTAGAATCGTTTACCGCCCAAGGCGATGTAGAACTAACTACCGAAAAAACGAACATCAATATGGACCTTAATTTTGATAATTTCAATTTGGGTGTGTTG
>JBJOOG010000044.1:0-2633 GCA_046051465.1 Bacteroidota bacterium
ACTCTGTTTGTGATGCAGGCGGAATATATGCAGGCGCATTATTCACAAACAAAACTCCATTTTTAATTTGTAATACATCGCCCCCAATACCTACACAACGCTTGATATAATTGTCGGTTTTGTCCATGGGATGCACATGTATTGGAAATTCTGATTGTAACATTTCACGGTTGCCTTTAAATGAATAAAGCAACTCGTCGTAATAAGGTCTTTTACTCCCATACTCTGGCAAATTAATAATGGTATCGCCAGTAGGAAAATTAAACACAACAACATCATTTCGTTTAACATCGGCAAATGCAGGGAGCCTCGTATACGGCACTTGCACCCATGTTGTATAAGATGGCGCCGTAGTAGAAAAAGGCATGGTATTGTGAACAAACGGAAACGAAACTGGCGTTTGCGGCATGCGCGCACCGTAACTCATTTTATTCACAAACAAAAAGTCATTGACAAGTAATGTTTTTTCCATACTCTCAGATGGAATCACGTAAGCTTCAAAAACAAATGTTCTGATAATGGTTGCGGCAACAATCGCAAACACACCCGCATCAATCCATTCACGTGTACCTGATTTATGGTAATGCGTAAGTGCTTCTTCACCATACCATTTTGTGCTTGCAGCAAATCCAATATATGGGAGGTAAATAAATGGCAAAAAAACAAGTAAGGTATGATCGAGTAAACTTACTTTTTTAAAGTGCATCACGTAAATGATGGTAATCCAAATGGTAATGAACTGCCCCACAATAGGAATCAACTGTAACCAAAACCAATATTTTTTAATACCGGTAAGTTCCACCATTTGGTAGGTATTGTAAAATGGAACAAAGGCCTTCCATCCCTCAATTTTAGATTTATTAAATAACCCGTACACCCCAATATGCCAACCAAGTGTACCCACAATAAACAGTAAAAGTCCAGTCATAGATATTTGCTTTTAACGTTAACAAAAATATCCTTTTAGCACCCACATTGGCCATTTTAGTGTTAAAAGTTTATATAAATCGTGATATTTGGCAGCTACAGGCCAGAAAAGGCAATAATAGCCTGTTTAACGGCGAAATTTGCCCACTTGAACACTTATGCCCGCCATATAGCTCCGAGGCGAAGAAGGGTTGTAATAGCGCCTTCCAGCTGCATTAATATCGTTGCCAAGGCTGTAGGATTTGTTGAGTAAATTATCGACACTTACAAAATAACGAATTCGCTTATGGTTTATAGAAATACCGGATTGAACCAATTGATAACTGCTTGCAAACACATCATTGGCATCTGTAAGTGGGACCCTAGAAAGTGATTGCAACTTCATAAAAATTGATAGTACTTTCTTGTAGTCGTAAGTGATAGAAGAAGTTATTTGATGTTTTGCATTTCCCGTTAATGCATTTCCGTTATATACAATGCCCGCTTGTTTGTACTGCAAAAACCGGTATGGCTGATAGGCATATCCAGCCTGCAATTGTAATTGATGCGCTTGACTAAACCTAGCTACATAATCGAATTGAAATTCGGCGCCTGCCTGTCTGGTAGATCCTGCATTTACAAAATACTCAACCCCCGCCATATTATTTTGTCTAACAATCGCATCTTTAACGCCAAAATGATAGACCGATAATTCATACCTCAGTTTGTTATCTATCGCCGTTCCTTTTACACCCATTTCAAAATTCCAACCATACTCAGGTAGTAAATTTTTGTAAAACAAACCATCCGAAGGTCTAATTTCTGCAAGTGTGGGTGGCGAAAATCCTTTTGAAATTTGCAGGTATAGATTTGTATTTTTTGCCGCTTTATAAGAAACGCCCATGCGCGGCGCTAATAAACCAAGGTTGGATTTTGATTGCGCTGATTCAGTTAAACTAGTACTGCGGTAATAATCATAACCCATATACGCATCACTGATTCCAAGTTCGATTTGCCATTTTTGTTGCAAACGAATGGACGCATTTGCAAATAGGAATCCTTGTTTTGTAGTGATTTGATCGGCAAATTGTAATGTATCACGCACTCCTCTTTTATTACCGTAGTTGTTGATGTTGGCATCCTGCACCTGCCACTCCCCTCCTACAACAATTTTAATGTCCCCAATTGGTTTTTGAACGCGCATGATTAAATGACTTCCAAAGCTTGCATTTTTTTCATGTCTTGTTTCGTAATTGGTGATAAATGGATTTTTGAAATTTGTATTGGCACCTACCACAAAATTTTGCCAATCAATATTTTTTGCAAGTTGATAATTGTGGTGAATACTGGCAAGCAAAGTTTTATTGAACACCGCTGTTTGTTGCGTTACTGCACTTGGAAGTGTGGCAGTGGCTTGTCTTGCCTGGCGGGGATTTTGCTGCATCTGAGCGAGCGTAAGACCACCCGGCGTTTGATACATGAGATCGGTAAATAAAACCATCCCCTTTAACGTGTGCTTATTTTTTGTAAGCGTTCCAAGCCATGTAATATTTTTTTTAGTAGACCCAGATTGATCGCGCCATCCATCTATTTTTTCATTGGAAACAAAAAAAGTTTGCTGCAGGTTTTTTTGCCTAAGCGTAACGCGAAGATCCTGACTTAAGTATCCAAAACTTCCAGCACGTAATTGGAGTGTTCCACTAGTATGCATTAATGAATCAAAATTG
>JBJOOG010000045.1:0-3043 GCA_046051465.1 Bacteroidota bacterium
GGAGGCCGCAGGTTCGAATCCTGCCACCCCGACAACGGACGCATAGCTCAGCTGGATAGAGCACCTGCCTTCTAAGCAGGCGGTCGAAGGTTCGAATCCTTCTGCGTTCACGAATAAACAAAATAAAGAGTAAAATCGTCCAAGTTCACTTGAGCGATTTTACTCTTTTTTTGTTTTCAAAGCGGAACGTTCAAGGATGTTGCGCCAGCAAAATCCTTGAACGTGAGCTTTGCACAACATCTTTAGATGGTATAGTGAACATCTTAAATAAAGTTACAATAAACTTAAACACCTTAATGATTTGCACAATGCCTTTAGGCGTTGTGATTCTATTTCAATTGAAACTATACTTCTAAAATTCAATAAATTTTTGGAATTGCGCCAGCAAAATCCGTAGGCGGGACGTTTTGCACAACATCTTTAGATGGTGTGGCATACTTCTTAAATTACGTTACCATCAAACTGAAACACCTTAATGCTTTGCACAATGTCTTTATGCGTTGTGATTACATGTTTACTAGAAATTCTATTTTCAAAAAAACAGCCTCTATTTCTAGAGGCTGTTTTGATTTACTTGAGTCCATAAAACTTTTTGGCATTGGCCACCAAAATATCAAACTCTTCTAAGTTGGGAGTATCCGGCGTAGCGCCCTCGATAAAGGTTCCGCCAATTACGCCCATGTCGTTTGGTGCTGAACCGGGCAATTGTTTAGGGAAAATATAAAACGAACGTTTCACCTCTTGACCAACGGTGGTTTTGGCTTTATCAAAATAAACCAAAATCATGTGCTGTAAGTTTTCAGGCGTTTGGTATTTTAGCATAATTAGATGGCCTTGAACGGGAGCCATATCGGGATCGTTGTTGAGTTTTCCGGCGCCAAGACCAGAACAATTAAATACCAATTCGGATGGTAATTCTGCTATGTTTTCAATTTTCTTGGTCACAAATTTCACTTTTGGCTCCAGGTAACTGTGTAAACCAACCATAAGTTTGGCCGTATCGATAAATATACCATCGTCATAACTTACCATTTTGCGCTGGGTGCCGTTTCCAAAATCGAGCATTACATCTTTGGCCGGTTGCATCACTTTTCCTACATAAGGTTCTAGGCCAGATGATTCGCGGTCTTCAAAATAAGCGGGAACAATTTTGGCTCCCGATTTGAATTCGGCAACTTTATTTTGGGCCACTTGGGCATAAAAACGATACGCATCAAAACCTACTTGATCAATCAAGGGTTGAATTTCAGGATTGTTGCTCATAGAAACCGGAGCCAACAAACCGCCTGCATTGTGCGACGTTAGTTTATCAAAAGATTGGGCCACAACCGTGATATTGGTAAAGCCGCGTTGTACTAGTTCATACGCTGTAAATAAACCCAAAACGCCTCCGCCAATCACAGTAATATCGGCATTTTTGGCAATCGACTTTCCTTTTGGCGAAGCAGCAACCAAATCTAATACATATTTAGAACAGCCCGGTGCTAGAGTCCAACCACTTCCACCATGGCCGTAGTTGTGCGCTACAAGTTTGTTACCTTTTGTTTCAATGGTCATGTTTGGAACCCCTTTGCGTAAAGGTCGATAACATAATACTTTCTCGCCCAAATAGGCCGTATCCAATCGAGGTGGAGTAACTTTTCGCACCTCGGTTGTTGAGGCAAAAGCCGAAATACTGGTAGGCAAATAACAGGCTAAGGTAGAGGCGCCTATGGTGAATACAAATTTACGTCTGTTGAATGAGGAGGATTCAACCGCTTTTTTTAGTTCGTTTTTGGATTGTTTTTTGTTTTGCATAAATAAACTGCTTTGGTTGGTTGTTTGTTAAGGTTCAAGATTATTTTCGGTTGCGAATTGTAAAACGAGTTGTTTTTGGTTGGGTTTGTTTGGCTGAATAAACGACGTCATCTAATACAAATCCGGTTTCCAATTTTCCAATGCCATCATTTGGATTTAGCCAACTGTTTTTGATGACAGGAACATGGACTACTTCCGGAATTTCTTCGGCAATTGCATCTGGATTCTTCTCGTTTTGATTAAGTATCATAAATAATGACTTGAATAGTGTACAAACAAACGTATTTGAAAAAACAGCCTAAAACTATACTTTTTTTGAAATCGAAATAAGCAAAGTCAAATTTATTTTTTAATTTTTTTTCACAATTGTTGATGTGCAATCGTTATTAGTATGTCACTATAGAGTCGCTGTTTTTCAATCAAAACCATTTGCGTGTAATTTAATTTGGTTAAATTCGCGACCAAAGTGAGAACCTAATACAAAACCAACAAACATGAACAAAAAAGTAGTTATTGTAGCTGCTGCCCGAACCCCAATTGGAAGTTTTATGGGCGCTTTATCATCTGTATCTGCACCTCTTTTGGGTGCTGCTGCCATTAAAGGTGCTTTGGCACAAATTAATTTGGATCCTTCCCTAATTGATGAGGTAATTATGGGAAATGTGGTTCAAGCCGGAGTAGGTCAAGCACCTGCTCGTCAAGCGGCGTTACATGCTGGATTGCCAAATTCAGTAATTGCAACTACAGTAAATAAAGTATGTGCCTCTGGAATGAAGGCTGTAATGCAAGGTGCGCAAGCCATTATGGTTGGTGATGCCGAGATTGTAGTAGCTGGAGGAATGGAAAACATGAGTATGATTCCGCATTACACACACCTGCGCAACGGCTACAAATTTGGCCCTGCCACTTTGGTAGATGGTATGCAACGCGATGGATTATCTGATGCCTACGATAACAATGCGATGGGTGTTTCTGCCGATTTATGTGCATCCGAATACAATATAACAAGAGAAGCGCAAGATGCTTTTGCCATTCAATCGTATGAGCGTTCGGCTAAAGCTTGGAACGAAGGAAAATTTGACAATGAAGTAGTTCCAGTAGCTGTTCCACAACGACGTGGAGAACCAGTAATTGTGAGCAAAGACGAAGAATATACCAATGTAAAATTGGACAAAATACCCAGTTTAAATCCGGCCTTTACCAAAGAGGGAACGGTAACTGCAGCCAATGCCTCTACCATTAATGA
>JBJOOG010000046.1:0-2605 GCA_046051465.1 Bacteroidota bacterium
ATAAGTTGTTTGTGTGACAACTTATTTCAGGACGGGAGATATTAAAAAAAAAAGACGCATGATTGCGTCTTTTTTTTTAAGTATAAATAATTTTAACCCTCTAGAGCGGCAACACCACCAACAATCTCCGAAATTTCGCGGGTAATGGCAGCCTGACGCGCTTGGTTGTATGCAAGTTTCAACGATCTCAACAATTCACCAGCATTATCTGTAGCTTTATCCATTGAAATCATACGAGCACCGTGTTCAGAAGCTATAGAATCTAAAAAAGCACGATAAATATGGGTTTTTAAACTTCTTGGAATCAAATCTTGTAAAATTTCTACTTTACCTGGTTCGAAAATATAATCTGAATTCAAAGCATTATTTGATGAACTTGCTTTCGCAATCGGTAACAAGACTTCATTTGTTAAAATTTGAGTTGCTGCATTCTTGAATTGATTATATACAATTTCAACTTTATCATAGTTTCCAGATGTATATTGATCCAATGCAAATTGTCCAAATGTAAAAGCAGAAGCGGCAGAAATATCAACCAAGGTAGACATAAATGTTGTGTCAACATCAAATCCCAAACGCTTTAATCCCTCGCCTCCTTTTTTACCAATGCACATGATGCGTACACTGTTGTTTTTAACCAAATGGCTATATTCACCATCAAGCAAATTTTTTGTACGTTTAACAACATTGGCATTGAAGGCTCCACAAAGGCCACGATCACTGGTTATAACAATCATTAAAACAGATTTGACTTCTCTAGATTTGAAGTAAACTGCCAAACGTTCGTCGTCTGCGCTATCTTGCAAATTAGACATAATACCTTGAAGCTTAGATGCGTAGGGACGCATTTTCACTATTGCTTCGCTGGCTTTACGCAACTTGGTAGCAGAAACCAATTTCATCGCTTTGGTAATTTGTTGTGTACCACTTGTCGATGAAATTCGTGCTCTAATTTCCTTCTGATTTGCCATGAGAAAAATTAAGCAGTATAATTTTGAGCAATTTCAGCGCCAGCTTTAGCTAAAACTGATGTAATTGAATCGTCATATTTACCGGCACGCAAAGCGTTCAAAGTATCTTTATGTTTTGCTTCAAGATATTGTAAATAAGCAGCTTCGAATTCACGTATTTTATTTACAGGTATAGATCTCAACAAGTTAGAAGTTCCGAGGTAGATAATTGCAATTTGCTTTTCTACTGAGAACGGACTGTATTGAGCTTGCTTCAAAATTTCAACGTTACGAGAACCTTTATCAAGAACCGATTTTGTAGCAGCATCTAAATCTGAACCAAATTTAGAGAATGCTTCAAGTTCACGATATTGAGCTTGGTCAAGTTTCAAAGTACCAGCAACTTTCTTCATTGACTTGATTTGAGCGTTACCACCCACACGCGATACAGAGATACCTACGTTAATTGCAGGACGAACACCAGAGTTAAACAAATTAGACTCAAGGAATATCTGACCATCAGTAATTGAAATTACGTTTGTAGGAATATAAGCTGAAACGTCACCTGCTTGGGTTTCAATAATAGGCAATGCAGTTAAAGAACCGCCACCTTTTACCATACCTTTCAAGCATTCCGGCAAATCGTTCATATTTTGTGTAATTGAATCATTTGCATTCAATTTACAAGCTCTTTCGAGCAAACGGCTATGCAAGTAGAAAACATCACCTGGGTAAGCTTCGCGTCCTGGTGGACGACGTAGCAATAGAGAAACCTCACGGTAAGCAACAGCCTGTTTCGACAAATCATCGTAAACAACCAACGCTGGTAAACCTAAATCACGGAAAAACTCACCAATTGCACAACCAGCCATAGGAGCAAAAAATTGCAAAGGTGCTGGAGCAGAAGCTGGAGCAGAAACAACAATGGTGTAAGCCATTGCGCCGTTTTCTTCCAATGTTTTAACAACTTGCTTTACTGTAGATTCTTTTTGTCCACAAGCAACATATATACAGAAAACAGGGTTACCGTTTTCATAAAATTCTTTTTGGTTGATAATGGTATCGAGCGCAATTGCAGTTTTACCCGTTTGACGATCACCAATGATCAATTCTCTTTGACCACGACCAATAGGAATCATTGCATCAACAGCTTTAATACCTGTTTGCAATGGCTCTTTTACTGGCTCACGGAACAATACACCTGGAGCTTTACGCTCTAGAGGCATTTCATAAAGATCGCCGGCTATAGGACCTTTACCATCGATAGGTTCACCTAAAGCATTAACAACACGACCAAGCATGCCATGACCAACTTTGATACTAGCAATTTTGTTTGTTCTTTTTACTTTATCACCTTCTTTGATTTCGGCACTGCTACCCATCAATACCGCTCCCACGTTATCTTCTTCAAGGTTTAATACAACAGCGCGAACGCCATTGTCAAATTCTACTAATTCACCGCTCTGAACGCTGAATAATCCGTAGATACGAGCGATACCATCTCCTACTTGAAGAACGGTACCTACTTCTTCTAAACTCGCAGCAGTATTAAAACCAGAAATCTGGTCTTTTAATATGCTCGATACTTCGTCTGGCCTAATTTGTGACATAATGGTTTATGCTAATTGAAGTTCTTTTTTAATTTTTCTGATTTG
>JBJOOG010000047.1:0-22307 GCA_046051465.1 Bacteroidota bacterium
AGGCGAGTATCAAAAAGGCAAAACTTCCGTAAAGAAACTCGAACTGTTTGATCCCGCGAGGGAACGAGCGGGAGAGTTTTTGAGTTTTAGGAAGTGAGCCTATTTTGATCGCCGAAAATCCCAGGTCTTGATTTTTTGTTTCTTTTTCATCAAGGAAAAAGAAAAGAAGGAACTTGAATAATACATCTTTTGTCTTAACAAGTGAAAAAATGTCTTATCCTTAAATCGTGATACACAAAAGCGTACTTTTTCTTTTCAGTACTGTTTTGCTGACTGCAAGTAAAAAGATATATTTGAGTATTATTCAATCGTATTCAGTTAATAACATTTAATGACTATGAAAAAAATAAGCCTTTTAAGCATTGAATTTGGATCTGCCTCAACTAAATCAAACCAAGCAGAACTGGAAAAAACGGGGTATCACATCACCCAACTGAATTCAATTGAATCGTTGTCTCAAGCAAATGTTGATGCAGATGTTTTGCTGGTATCCATCTCGAAGGAATATCAGGATTCGCTAGAGTTGGCTCAACTCACTAAATTGGAGCAATTCCCCGTGCTTTATTTATTGGATCAGGATGTAACTCCCGAGATAGTTAACCTTACCATGGGATTAAACACCATAGGCTATATAAATCATCAGTCAAGCGCTGCGGTGTTGCATGCGGCTATCCAAAATGGATTAGCACAATTTGATTGGAAAAAGAAAAGAGTAGAAAGCGCCAATAAACTAGAGGCTATAAATAGTATTTATGAGTTATTACTACAAATTTCAACCCTGTACTTAGGGAAGTCTGAAACGAATGACGACATAAAAATCAACGAATCCCTGAAGTTAATGGGCAGATATGTGCAGGCAGACCGTGCGTATATTTTTGATTACGATTGGCACAATCATACCACAAGTAACACCTACGAGTGGTGTAATGATGGGATTAGCTCTGAAATTAACAATCTGCAAGAAGTTCCTTGTGATTTTATTCAAGACTGGGTAAACACTCACAAATCGGGCAAGGCCTTTGTTTGTGATAATGTGCAAATATTAGACGACGAAGACGAATTAAAAAAAATACTGGCGCCACAAAACATTAAAAGTATAATTACGGTGCCCATATTTAATAATTCAGAATGTATAGGATTTGTGGGTTTTGATTATGTAAATCACTACAGTAACATTACTCAAAAAGAGTATGATGTGTTGTCTATTTACACTCAAATATTAAATAGTTTAGACACCAGAAAACGATACGAAAAAGAGCTTTTACTGCTCAATGAAGCACTAGAGTTAAAAGTAACCGACAAAACAAAAGAGATTCTTCAGAAAGACGAAATTCACACGCTTGAGCTAAAACAACACGTAGCTGATTTAGAAGATATTCTTTTTTCAATTTCCCATCGGTTAAGGCAGCCAATTGTAAACATCCTGGGCCTTTCTCAGTTGATTGAAGGCGAAACAAATACAGAAGACGAATTACACGAAATAGTGCGCTATATAAATCAAAATACCAAGTTGCTTGACGATTTTTCACGTGAAATTACGTTACTCACACAAGAGAGAAAAAATAGAAACAGACCATTATAATGCGGTTTTATAAACCCTTTCGCTTTGCTCAGCAAAAATAAAATCAAGTTGTGTTTGTGAGTCCCCATTTCGTTCAACAATTTTTTGGGGAATTACAGGGGTAGTTTAGAAATAAAAAAACCCTAACTTCTTATTATTAAAGAGGTTAGGGTTTGTTTTTGTGCGGGTAATAGGACTCGAACCTACACGCCTTGCGGCACCAGATCCTAAGTCTGGCATGTCTACCAATTTCACCATACCCGCGGGAATTGTGGCTGCAAATATAGATTTATTTTTTAAATAGCAAAAGGGCTTTTCAGAAAGATTTTACGGTTTTATGCAACCATTGGCTTCCTTAATTGCTCGCATCTTGTATTCTTTTTTAGGCATCTTGCGTGTTGATTAGTCTATACAGCACAGGTTTGCTTGGGCTGGCGTCGTTCTCAAAAGAAGCGATTTGCAAATTCAGTAAAAAGGGTCCGTCTATTGCGGTTTCTGGCACGAAAATTAATTCGGTTATGGTACAATCCATTCTCGCATCAGCGTTTAGCACCTCTACATTTTTAATATTCCAGAACGCTTTGTGAGCCAGTAATTTTCCGCCGTCTACCTCCCGATCTACACTTGGTAAATCAATAAGTAAATGTATAATTCCCATTTCTCTAATAAACTCTGCCGCCTCCTGCGTTAAATAGGGCGGGTTGGTGCGCGAATAGTTCATGTTTTTTTTGGACTCTTCATTTGGAAGTGTTCGAATAACCAATGCCTCAGGTTTATTTTGGTTTAGTTTCTCTGCAATTTGGTCCTTGGTAATGAGTTGATCTCCTTCAAATGAAGTAGGTACAATACTTATTAATTCAGCCATAAAAAAGAAAGTTGTCAAACAACGGTTGAGGCTATAAAACTCCTTTGTAATGTGCCCCAAACATTCAGTATGCGTTCCATGTCCGTGTGGATTAAAATGTATGTTATTAAAATTAGTTGAGCTCCCTTGCGCTACTTGTCCCACCCAGTCTGCCGATTTTACGGGTTCAATACGGGGTTTTTCAAGGTACCAAGCCAATGGATTTTGATCTGAATCGGCTAGGGGTAAGGAGATGTCAATTGGTTCAGACAAATCAACAGTGTACGGAATGGGCTGGGCGTGAAGGGTAATTTTCATACAACAAATACTTGAAAGGTGTGTTTACATGCTGCAAAGTAAGCAAAACTAGCCCGAAATCGATAAATGATGCTTGGAAGATATCAAATTATTGGGCAATTAGGATCTTATAAATTGGTCACACTCAAGTTCTACATTCACTATTTTTTTGAGTTTGGTATTGGATAGGCAACTGCAAAAAATGCCTACCTTTCCGCATCTTCTAGTAGTATGCAAAAAAAATTGCTCATTATAGGTTTAGTTTGGCCCGAGCCCAATTCATCGGCAGCTGGCAGCCACATGCTGCATCTCATAGAGCTGTTTGCCAACACCAATTGGGACATACATTTTGCCTCGGCTGCGAGTACATCGCCCTATTCGGCTGACCTCCATGCTAAAGGAATTTCTACCCAAGAAATTAAGCTAAACCATAACAGTTTTGACGCCTATGTGCAAGCGCTCAACCCACAAGTCGTGCTCTTTGATCGCTTTGTAACCGAAGAACAATTTGGTTGGCGCGTGGCCGAACAGTGCCCCAATGCCCTGCGTATTTTAGATACCGAAGACCTGCACTGTTTGCGATTGGCCAGACAAGAAGCTTACAAACAAAAACGAGATTTAATCCCCGCTGATTTATTTTCAGATGCGGCCAAACGGGAAATCGCCAGTATTTTGCGATGCGACCTCTCGCTCATTATCTCAGAATTCGAACTGGATTGGCTGCAAAACACTTTTGGCGTTAGCCCCAATTTATTGTTTTATTTGCCTTTACTGGCCGAGCCAATTTCGGAAAAAACAGAAGCCAGTTGGCCAAAATTTGATGAACGAAATGATTTTGTATTCATCGGTAACTTTTTGCACGAACCCAATTGGCAAACGGTTTTGTATTTAAAGCAGCACATTTGGCCTGTATTATCTAAACATATACCAACGGCAAACCTTAAAATATTCGGTGCCTATCCGCCACAAAAAGCCATGGAATTACACAAACCCAGCGAACGATTTTTGGTTTTGGGCAGAGCCGAATCGGCACAAGAAGTGATACAAAACGCGAGGGTTTTATTGGCACCCATACCATTTGGGGCGGGAGCCAAAGGCAAATTACTTGAGGCCATGTGCTGCGGAACACCAAGCGTAACGACAACCATTGGTGCCGAATCGATGCACGGTGATTTGTCTTGGAATGGGATTATAACCGATGAGGATTATGCCTTTGTAGAGGCAGCCGTTTTGTTGTATCAAAAAGAAGATGAGTGGCGTCAAGCCCAACAAAATGGGGTGCGATTGGTGAACACTCGATTTGATAAAAACCAGTTTGCTCAGCCGTTTATTGATCAGGTTAACTACTTACTTGAACACCTCGCTGCTCACCGCGCCACAAACTTTATGGGCGCACTATTGCAACACCACAGCTTGCAAAGCACCAAATATTTGGCGAAGTGGATTGAGGAGAAGGGGAAGTGATTTTTTGTTCCAAGTTTCAGGTTTCAGGTTTCAACCCATATGATAAGTCAATAATTAAAAGAAAAAGTAAGCAATTATTGGAAATATATGATGGTTTATATCTTAACTCAGGGATCTTGTTTTCTTAAACTTGAAACCTGAAACCTGACTCTATGTGACAGCCTACAGATGGAGATTAGCGAAATAAACCTGAAACAAAACCTAACTCAACTCCACAAAATACTTATAAAACAACGGAATGGTCTCGATGCCTTTCAGGTAATTGAAAATCCCAAAATGTTCGTTGGGTGAATGAATGGCGTCGCTGTCAAGACCAAAGCCCATGAGGATGGTTTTGCTTTTGAGTTCTTTTTCAAACAAAGCCACTATAGGAATACTTCCGCCCGAACGCACTGGAATTGCTGGTACGCCAAAGGTTTCGGTATAGGCTTTGTTGGCCGCTTGGTAGCCAATGCTATCAATAGGAGTTACATAGGCTTGTCCACCGTGGTGTTCGGTCACTTTTACGGTTACGCCGCTGGGCGCAATGCTCTCAAAATGGGTTTTAAATAATTCTGTAATGGTTTGCCAATCTTGGTGCGGCACCAATCGCATAGAAATTTTTGCATAGGCTTTACTGGCAATGACGGTTTTTGCACCCTCACCCGTGTAACCACCCCAAATGCCGTTCACGTCAAGTGTGGGTCGGATGGAATTGCGTTCGTTGGTAACGTAGCCGGCTTCGCCATATACATCATTTAAATCCAAGGCCTTTTTGTAGGCGTCTAATGAAAACGGCGCTTTGGCCATTTCGGCGCGCTCTGCCTGGGTGAGTTCCTCTACAGCTTCATAAAAACCGGGTATGGTAATGTGGTTGTTTTCGTCGTGTAACGAAGCAATCATTTTGGTTAAAACATTAATCGGATTGGCTACTGCACCACCATACAATCCGGAGTGTAAATCACGGTTGGGTCCTGTAACCTCTACTTCTACATAACTCAAGCCACGTAATCCGGTAGTAATGGAGGGTTGCTGATTGGAAATCATGCCCGTATCTGAAATTAAGATCACGTCGTTTTTGAGTTTTTCTTGGTTGCGCTCCACAAACCAACTTAAACTTTTGGAGCCCACTTCTTCTTCTCCTTCAATCATGAATTTTACGTTGCAAGGCAATGTATTGGATTGAATCATGTATTCAAATGCTTTTACATGCATATACATTTGGCCTTTGTCATCACAAGAACCGCGTGCAAAAATGGCGCCTTCCGGATGTATTTCAGTGGGTTTAATTACCGGTTCAAAAGGAGGCGAAGTCCACAACTCAATGGGATCGGGTGGTTGCACATCGTAATGGCCATACACCAATACAGTAGGTAAATTGGGATCAATTATTTTTTGTCCGTAAACGATTGGGTAACCAGGCGTGTCACAAATTTCGGCAAAATCTACACCTGCTTTTTCTAAACTTACTTTTACTGCTTCAGCGGTATCAAAAACATCTTGCGAATAGGCGGTATCGGCACTTACCGATGGGATTTTTAACAAGTCAATTAGTTCTGATATAAATCGATCTTTATGTTCTTGTACGTATTTCTTTATATTGTCCATATCATTTTATAAAATTTGTGAGTCAAATATAGGAATTTTACGGTTTGTAAATTGTAGAAAAATGCCTAATAAAAAGTGGTTTTGTACTCGTTTTTCACCAACTTAAACTGCATATTTTCTCTGTTCAATTTCAAAAAAGAATGTAGTTTTGAAAAAACCAATTTAATATGAATTTACAAGACGTCTATACCTATTGCATGGCCAAGCCCGGTGCAACCGAACATTTTCCATTTGATGAAGACACCTTGGTTTTTAAAGTAGGGGGTAAAATATTTTGCATGACTTCACTGCAAGAGTGGGAGAATAATAGGCCGTCTTTAAATTTAAAAGGCGATCCAGAAGAGAATGAAGAACTACGTGAACGGTATGCATCTGTTCGTCCTGGTTATCATTCAAATAAATTGCATTGGAATACAGTTGATTGCAATGGGGATGTTTCGGATAAACGGATATTGCAAATGGTGGACCAATCGTATAATTTGGTTTACAATGGGTTAACCAAAAAACTGAAGCAAGCTATTTCAGATCTTGAGCAACTGTAGCAGTAGTGAGCGTTACTAGTATTCCCAAGGAGGTTAATACCAACTGCATTTTGTTTTTAGAGATTGTTTTAATACGTGCTTCTTGATTTTTAAAAGCACCCTCTTTAAGCATAATTGTATCACCCGGCTTAAGCGCCTTCACTTTAAGTTCTGCAAAATCAAGTGAGAGCCAATTTTGCAACGTTTTAATTTCTTCGTCTCGAACAATTGCGGGCTCTCCCAACCAAAACAAATACCGTACAATTCCGGGAACTTCAAAAACCAATTTTCTGTCTGCTTCTTCCAAGTGGACAAATACATAGGAATTCAGCAAGGGGACTTCTACTTTTTTCTTTCGGTCCGACCATTGTCGAACTTGAATAGTCATGGGACAGTAGGCTGTAATTCCTAATTTTTCAAGCCTTTCGGCTACTTTTTTTTCGTTTCGGGGCTGTGTATAAAGTACAAACCAAGGCATAGGTATATCTGTTGGGCAAACAAATGTAAGAAATAGCTTAGTAACCCACGTCTTTTATAAGGTGAAACCGATGAAGTACATTAAAAAAAATCCCGAGGATGAGTCGGGATTTTTATATTGGTTTTAAGGCTTTAGTTTTTTACAAACTTAATGAGTTTGCTTCGTCCGTTTTCGTCGGTTATTTTAACTAAATACAGTCCTTTTGACAAATCTGAAATGTTGTATTGGTATCCTTCTAATTCTGGTCCAAAAGAACGAACAAGTTGCCCAGTTGTAGTAAATATATCCGCTTGATTTACTGCTTTTGAGATACTGAAATACGCACTACTTGGATTCGGGTAAATTTTCACATCTTCTAAAGGATCAAAGCTAGGCGTTGACAATGTGCTTGGTCTGTTTCCATATACTCTAAATTGTCCGGCACCAATACTCAATTGTGCTGTAGTACTCGTTACGTTTATACTTGAGTCATCCATTAAATTGTACCAGGTTCCTGTGAATGGAAAATCAGGAGTAATGTTGGCCGTAGAACTTGAAAAGTTGGCTAAAACTACTACGTTTTGTATTTGATTAGCCGGCAAGCTGGTATCAAATATATAAATGCGTTGGTATAAATTAGTTCCATTTGGACTGATGGCATAATTGCCTTCAAATACGGGCTCACTGATTTTAAGGTCAATGAGTCGGGAATAATTGGCATAGATTGGCGCTCTTTGTGGGCTAGTTAACCAATTGTTTACCCACTGTGGTTGTGGTTTTGTATCTAATTTACAATCACCTGCAGTTGCATCCGTTTCAGAATTTACGGTGCCATTTGAACAGGTGTAAATGGAATCGTTCATGCCCAATTCAGCAAAATGCCAAATCATTTTGGGTCCTGGCACTAAAATAGATGTGGCTCCAATGGCTGACATTCTTCCCAATGCATTATTCAAGTTGTTATTTGGTGGATTTGTTCCACCAGTATTTCCATAGGTTATTGCTTCATACATCACGCGGTCTTTGTCGTGGCTTTCTGGATAACCTATTACGCGTTTAGCATCAAATCCATGGCTCACATGCCCCATGCGTGTAATATCAGCATTTGAAGAGTAGCCCATGGCCAACTGTTTGTAGGCATTAAACATTTCACCCCACATCATAACCCCTTTACTTGGTGTCTCGTTTAGGCGGTAGTTGGCCCATACTCGTTCTTCGTTATCGGCACCTAAGTGTTCGAATATTACATAATGAGACGGGTCTAAACTCCAGGAATAATCGGCGTACTCTTTCAAAACATCTACGCGATCTTGTTGGTATGCATTGGTACACGCGTCGCTACCGGTACAATTTTGAGTAAATCCTTTGGTTAAATCCCATCTAAATCCGTCAATGTGGTATTCCTCAATCCAATGTTTTACTACTCGCTTGGTGTAGGTTTTGGTACGTGCTTGTTGGTGGTTAAAATCACTTCCTACACTGTAACTATGCGTAGCCGTTACATTAAAATAGGGACTGTCAGTGCTTGGGCCACCCCAGCCATCTCCATCTGGATCAGACATCCACATGCGGTTCAATGGGTTGCGCCCAAAGGCGTGATTTAACGCTACATCAAGGATCACGGCAATCCCGTTTTGGTGACACACGTCAACCAATTCTTTTAGTTTCTCTGAAGGTCCGTAAAACTTATCCAAGGCCATGTGAAATGAAGTGTTGTAACCCCAACTTTCATTGCCTTCAAATTCCATAACGGGCATTAACTGAATCGCATTGATATTTAAATTTTTAAAATAAGCAATTCGATCAATTAAATCCTGAAAGTTGCGTCGTGAGGCAAAATCACGTACCAATACTTCATAGACCACTAGGTCTTCTTTTTTGGGTTTATTGAAATTAGTTACTTGCCAATTGTAGGGGGTTTGCCCCGTTTTTAACACGGTAACTTCTCTGCTTTGTCCAGCTGGATAAGCAGGCAAATTGGGGTAGGTTACTGCAGGAATGTAGGGGTCATCAAATGGCGATAAAACCAAGGTCGAATAAGGATCAGCCGTTTTTACTAATGCGGGTGAATTGGCTATGGGATTTGCATCACCCACCCAATATTGATAGGTATAATTTTGTCCAGGAACTAAGCCAGTAAGTTCTAACCAAAATTTAGTTGAACTTGGGTCTTTTTTCATTGCATAGGCTCCTGTGGGCTGATAGTTATTAAAACTACCGGCTACATACACGTATTCTTTGTTGGGCGCATCCAAAACCAAGGTAGCTTTGGTTGCATCTGTCGGATTATAATTTATTCCTTCAACCACATTACTTGGTAAAGCTTGATTGATTAATCCCGGATTGACAAGGGCAATAAAACTCTTGGTTTGTGATTCTGTCCCTTGTGTAACCGTTAATTCATAGTTTTGATTACTTGTGATATTGGTATGCGTATAACTGTAACTAGAAACACCTGTTGCAGTATTTAGACTTACTCCATTGGCTTTCAAATTGTAGTTGGCTACGCCATTGGTGTTGGTTGCTTGCACATTAAAATTACTTCCACTGTTTATCAGATTAGTACTGTTTACCAATGGTGCGGTAAGATTTACTTGGAAATATCCTACATTAAAGAAGAAATCCCCACAACTTGGCGCCAATTTTAGTGTTTGCGTGCCGGTGGCATTTCTAAACACCATACCCATTCGGGTAGCTGTTGCTTGTTGGGTAGCATTCAGGTTAAAATACGTGCTGGGCGTAATGGTGATGCTCCAAGTTCCGTTGCCGTTATTGGTCATGTAACCTACACCGTTATCTTGTCCCCAATTCCCAACCACATTAAATCCCCATGGATTGGCATCATTACCAATACCTGCGTGCATATAGACTTTTGCAGGATTAGCACCCATTGTATTGCATGTTGCACTTGCAAACGAAACAGTAATCGTGATTGGATCTGTAACGGCATAAGTAGCTGGAGTAATTGTAACCTGTGCTGTGCCGATAAATAATTTAAAAAATAAAGCGAAACTAAGTAAAATGGATTTTTTCATAGTAACTAAAATAATAGGTTAAGCAATACTAATTTGTTTCATAAACAAACAGGACTTTAAAAGCCCTGTTCGTTTTAATTAATTTGGGTTTATTACAAGCGAATACGTGTAATTTCTTGGATTGCTTACATCCAATATCACGTCATATTTAACTTTGGTTCCATCATCAGTTCCAGGAACAGTAATTTCTCCTCCTGTATTCATTTCTACAACTGTACCAGCAACTGAACCTTTTCCGAGTGTAGAAATAACAGTGGTTCCTGCTCCACTTGGTACAGATGGAGGGTTTCCGCTAAGGGCTGCTGTCCAATCGTTTGATTTGAATTTAAATTTACGTCCTTTAAACAACTCAATCGTTAATTTCCACTGGTTTGTATTGTTTTCATCGGTCATCGGTACCGCATTACCAGATCCTAAGGTTCCTTTTGCAGTTCCAAATAGGCCAAATGCCTTGTAGAATTTGATTGAGTAAGTCATTCCTGCAGGTGTAATATCCGCTTTTACCAAATAATGTCCAGCAGTAGCAACCGAAATACTTGGTGCAGCTGCTCCTTGGGTTAACATACCTGCCGATCCACCATAAATGGTTGGACTTGTAAAGCTACCGCAGGCATCAGGTCTGTACAATTTATAAGATCCTGCAGCCAAATAAAAATACCCTTCAAAGGTAGAGAATGAGGTAAAGTTTTGGGCCAATAATCGAGGTGAAGTAGCTGCATTATCGCCGTCTTTTACCATCCCTAAAATGGGTAAAGCTGTTGAATAGCCTGTTACTGCAAAAGTTATGGGATTTGAATATTGAACCAATTGGTTATTGATTCCCAAAACGGACTTGATGCGTACATCAATATTCATTACACCACAATTAAATGAAGTCAATTGATTCATTAAGGCATTCAGTTCACTGTTTTTCAATGTACAAGTACGGGATTCAGGAGTAACCGATATTCCAAGTCCAGTATAAGCTACGGCATTGGCAAAGGTAGGGTCGTTATCATGATCTGAAATTACAAGTGAATACGAGGCAACTGTGGGAACACCGTTATTGCTTTCGTCCCAATTGAACGCAGCAAATACATCTGCATCATTGGCTTGTGTTAGTGTAGTTGCTGCTGTGATTGCATCGTCTTTTCTCAACTCAAATCCGTTGGCTGACGCAATAGGTTCTTTGTCGTTGGTTGTGCATGCACCCAATGTAAGTAACGCGCTAACGCAAAGAAAGGATTGTATATAATTTTTCATCTTTTTCAATGGATTTCAATATTAATAACCAGGATTTTGAGTCAAATTTGGATTGGCTTGCATTGCTTTTAATGGAATAGGATACAAGTTATAGTGCTCAGGAATTGATGTTCCTTCTTTCACGCCACCTTTCCATGGCCACAGATAACTTCCTCCTGTAAATTTCCCAAAACGAATCAAGTCAGATCGACGGTGACCTTCAAAGTTCAATTCACGTCCTCTTTCGTCTAATATAAAGTTCAAATTCAACTCAGCAGCAGTAATACTAGCAGCATTTGATCGATTACGAACCGCATTTACGTATTGTAAAGCCTGCCCGGGTGTTCCATTGGTCGCACCACGTAAAACACATTCGGCATACATTAAATACGCGTCAGCCAATCGAAATAAGGGGAAATCAGTTCCAGAAAAATCAGTTGCAATTGAGGTGCCTACCGCAAAAGTATTTCTGAACTTGGTACAAGGATATCCATCTTTCCATATTTTGTAGTCGTTCATTTCATAACTGTGTCCTTGCGTCCAAAATTGTTTTGCGCGTTCGTCATTTGAAGCAGCCAAATCAGCTGCACTGTTGCCAAATAAGCCATACCAGGCTTTGGTAGATCGGTGACCACCCCAGCCGCTTGTTGCGCCGTAATCGTTAAGGGTCATGGTGTCGCCACTTAAACTTCCGTTTACCAAATAGGTAGTGTTGCCATAACTTTGACTTGTAATCGGATCAGCAATCAACGCATAAATGATTTCATTTTTTGCAATGGTTACATCGTTGTCACCTGAAAATAAACTTTGGAACTCAGGAGCTAATGTGTAACCACCTTCGTCAATCACCAAATTAATTTGGGTCAATGCATCGTTATATCGAGCAGTTCCAGTATAAACTTCGGCATTCAAATACAATTTAGCCAATAACATTCTGGCACATGCTTTATTCGCTCTGCCATAGCCGTTGCTAACTGGTAGCGTACTTTGGATAGCCAATAATTCTTGTTCAACAAATTCAAAAAGTTCTGTTCTTGTAGCTTGTTCTTTTGGTACAGAACTTCCCAAATCGTCCTCTGTAACCAATACCCCTTTTCCAAAACAATCTATTAAGTAATAATAAGCCAACGAACGCAAGAAACGCAATTCACTGGTGTATTGTTCTTGATTTGGCACGGTTACGTTTTGCATTACTGCAATCAAGTTGTTGCATTGTGGAACCGTATAATACACACGGTTATACAAGTAACGGAAGAACTTATTGTTATCATCCCAATCGGTTGCCGTAGTTAATTGGTCTAATCCATTATCACCCCAACGGTTTTTCATGTCATCGGCAGAGAAATCCTGCAAATTGATGATTCCACGTAAAAATGGTGATTCACCCGCGTCATCACCCGGGGTATCAGTACTTCCAGGGCCATTAGCACCAGATAGTGCAAATGAACCATAAATTTTAGACAATAGGCCTTGAATTGCATTGGGATCTTCGGCCAACAATTGCTCTAAAGTCAATTGGTTTTTTGGTTCCGTGTTGAAATCGTTATCGCAGCCACTCAATAGGAGTAAACCTGCCAATATTCCAAATCCTTTAATTTTGATATTTTTCATAATGTAGTCGTATTAAAAGTCAATGCTCACACCAAAGGTGTAGGTTCTAGGTCGTGGATAAAAATTGCGATCAATACCGTTAAAGTTCTCCGGATCTTGACCTGAATATTTAGTCAATAAAAATAAATTATTTACTGAACCATAAAGGCGAACTCCTGCTTTGTTTAGGAATGGCAAGTTGTCTTTGAATTTATACCCTAAGGTTACGTTGTCGCATCGCAAGAATGAAGCATCTTCTAATAGGTAATCAGAAAAAGTTGCGTTTCCATTAAAATTAGTAAACAACGGATTAGCAGCGCCATCATAGAAATCCAACACGTTAATTAAATAATTTCCGCTAAATCCTAGTGCGCTTTGCGTGTTTCCGTTGGTTAGTGTTTTCAAATTATAGACTTCACCTCCCACTTGTCCGCGGAAGTTGGCAGTTAAATCCCAATTTTTGTAGTTGAACGAGGTACTAAAACCATAGGTCCAGTTTGGACGCATAGCCACATAGTAACGGTCATCGTTGTTGATTCTTCCGTCGTCGTTGCGGTCTACATAAGCGCCCACAATGGGTTGTCCGTTTGCGTCGTAGATTTGTTCAAATACCCAAGCCGAATACGGTTGATATCCGACTGGATTGAAAGCCAAGTAAACTCCTGTTTGGTTCAAACCACTACCAGTGTCTTGAACAACAGAAACACCTTTTAAGTCAGTTACTTCACTGTAATTGTAGGCCAAGTTTCCTCCCAAGTTTACATTTAAGTTGTCCGATTGAATGGCTTTTACATTTAAGTTCAATTCAAAACCTCTTCCTTCAATCGATCCAACATTAGAAATAAATTCGGTTGCGGCAGTACTCTGACCTGGCAAACTTGGAACTTTTGAAAGTAAGTCGGTAGTTTTACGGTTGTATATGTCTAAACTTCCTGACAAAAAGCTGTTTTTAAATACGTCAAAATCAATTCCAAAGTTGAGCGTCGTCGTTTTTTCCCAAGTAATATTTGGGTCATACGGTTGTGCAGTATAGGTATTTACACCAGGCAAATATTGTCCGTTTGCATTACCTACTTCAAAGAAGGGACGAGTTGGGAAGAAGCCCACTACATCAGTAATTGATGATTGACCAGTTTTACCCCAGCTCACACGCAATTTCAAGTCTTGAATAAAATTGGAGTTTTTCAAGAAGTTTTCCTCTTTCATTTTCCAAGCCGCACCTACAGCTGGGAAATAACCCCAACGTTTGTTTTTCAAGAATAATGAGGTACCATCAGCACGGAAAGTGGCTGTAAACAAATATTTGTTCAGCACATCAAAATTAGCACGTGCAAAATAGGCTTGTAAATTAAGTGGCAAATAGTAACGATTGGTTGGGTTACGCGCGTTTTCAATAAACGGTTGTCTAATACCCGAACCCGAGCCATCAGCAGTATACGAAAACAAATCTTTATTTCCATCGGTTACAAAGTTTTGGTACGAATATCCCGCCTGTGCATCTACTCGTGTAATGAAGCCTGTAAGGTTTTTAGAGTAGGCAAGGTACGCATCCATGGTTTGATTGGTGGAAGTTTGGTTTTCCATGTAGTTCAATCCCGGATTGAATACGTAATTGGTATTTGGATCAGGATTGTTTTGGTCTATTTGATACGTTGCCAATGCATTTTCTGAGAATACTTCACGAATTCTTGAACGTGAGGCATCTAATCCTAAGTTAAGTACTGCACGTAAATCACGTAAAAATGGGAGTTTATAATCAAACTCTATATTCCCCAAGAATCGGGTAGTACGTTGTGGTCTAGTGCGTTGGTTTAACAAGGCCACAGGATTCCATGCTCCTAATAAACTGTAAAAGTCACGCGTAGCTCCATCATTGAAAAACACATCTTGGTAATAACCACCGAATCGGTTATTCAATTGATTTCCATAAATTGGTTTGGTTGGGTCCATGTTTAAGGCACCACCTAATGCTCCGCCTTCGTCAATGTCGTTTTTATCGGTATAAGTACCTTTGGCATTTAAATCAATTTTTAAATTGTCGTTCCAAACCTTTGGTGTCATTTTAAATGAATAACTCAAACGTTTGTAGTCATTGGTTTTAATTACACCTTGGTTGTTGGTCAATCCTACAGAGAATCTAAACGGAATTTTCTTGTACAAGTTTGCGCGTGCACTAAAGGTGTGATCGGTAGAAATGGCCGTTCTAAAAACAGCTTCTTGCCAATCGGTGTTGCTTAAAATTCTACCTTCAATTTCTGGCGTAGTAGGATTGTCGACTGCAGCAGTAGAAGGATCATCAATTCCCAAAAAGTTGGTATAGTCTGGGTGGTATTCTTGAATGAAACGGGTAAAATTAGGGCCGTTCATTACTCTTAATTTATTGTCTACTCTTCCTATAGATATGTTAGAAGAATAATTGTACTGTGGTGCACCAACAGTTCCTTTTTTAGTTGTAATAATAATGATACCATTCGAAGCACGTACACCATAAATGGCTGTAGCCGATGCGTCTTTTAATATCGAAAAGCTTTCTACATCATTCGGGTTAATAAGGGTAAACGGGTTACTAACTCCAGCAGGATTTAAATCGCCCAACGGCACACCGTCAATAATAATCAACGGGCTGTTGTTTGCATTTAATGATGCTCCACCACGAATACGAATGTTTGGTGCTGAATCAGGTGAACCACCATTATTCGTGATTCGCACCCCTGCCGCTTTACCAGTAAGCAATTGATCAACAGAAACAATTGCTCCTTTGTTGAAGTCTTTGGCTGTGATTAAGGCAACAGATCCAGTCGCATCCTTTTTCTTGGCAGTACCGTATCCCACTTGAATTACAACTTCTTGAAGTTGGTTGGAACTTTCCTCGAGGGAAACAGTAATGTTGTTTTGCCCAGTAAAGGGAATGCTAATCGAGTTGTACCCGATGTAGGAGACGGTGATTTTGTCTCCTTTTTTGATTTTTGTTAAACGGAATTTTCCGTCAAAATCAGTTTGGGTGCTGTTTGTAGCTCCTTGAACTACTACGTTTACACCCGGAAGAGGTTGTTTGGAAATTTTGTCAACTACTTTTCCTTCAAGCGCAGTCTGTGCAAGCGCACTAAAAGGCAAAAGCAGCGTTAATAGTAACAACTTTTTGTAAATTGTTTTCATACATTTTGTTTAGATTACAAATTCATTTGATAAGCGTATACTTTACTTCGAAGGTTAAATTTATGTAAAAAAACGGATATCAAAGCCCTTGGCTGTATATTAGCTATCCGAAAACGTTTTCGTGTTGAAAACTTTATGCTTTTCTTCCGGTATTAAAATACGTTATCAAAATTTCGAGTTAAAAATAGGCCTTTATTTGCAGAACAAAAAACAATCAATTGCAAGGCAAGAAAAATTGTTTTGTTATTTTGCTTCACACCAATTTTGGAAATCATATGAAACGCAAAGTTACCTTAAAACAAATCGCAAAAGAATTAGATGTTTCCATCTCTACGGTATCTAAATCGCTACGTGACAGTTCTGAAATCAGCGAAGATACGCGCCAAAAAGTGCAAGCGTTTGCCAAATTATACAATTATAAACCCAACCTTATTGCGTTGAGTTTAAAAAACAAAAAAACCAAAACCATTGGGATCATTATTCCCGAAATTGTACATCATTTTTTTGCTACTGTAATCAGTGGAATCGAAACGGTAGCCAACGAACGCGGCTACAATGTAATGGTGTGTTTGTCTAACGAATCCTTTGATAAAGAGGTAATTAACATGGAAATGTTGGCCAATGGTAGCATTGATGGTTTCATCCTTTCACTCTCCAAAGAAACCCAAGCCAAAAAAGATTTTCACCACATCACTGAGGTAATCAACCAAGGAATGCCAGTGGTAATGTTTGATCGGGTAACCAACGATATTTTGTGCGACAAAGTAATTATAGACGACAGCTTGGCCGCTTTTAATGCCGTGCAAAGTTTAATCGATAAGGGCTACAAAAAAATTGCCTTGATTACCACAGTTGATTATGTAAGTGTAGGAAAATTGCGTACCGAAGGCTATTTGCAGGCCCTTCGCAACAATGACATCGCAATAGATGTAAATCGAATTGTTAAAATTGAAGACATTGATCATTGTTCTGATCAAATTGAGGCGCTACTTACTACGCAAGATTTAGATGCCGTTTTTGCAGTCAATGAGTTGTTTGCTGTAACTGCCATCAAAGCTGCCAAAAGCGCACAAATTGCCATTCCAGAAGATTTGGCTGTGATTGGTTTTACCGATGGAATTATCTCAAAATATTCATCGCCCAGCATTACCACGGTGAGTCAAAATGGCATCAAAATGGGTGGAAAAGCAGCTACCATGCTCATTGACCGTTTGGAAGCCAACGAAGAAGTCGAGGAATCCTATAAAACAGAGGTGATTGAAACCGAGTTGGTTTCTCGTGATTCTACACCGGAAATGTAATTAATAATTAATAATGAAAAATGAATAATTTATAATTCTGGAGTATACCAAGAACTTTGGGTATACAAAGGGATTAATTGGGTTAAGGGTTAACCGTTTAATCGTTTAACCTTTAATCGAATCTCTAGAATGTAGTCAATCTGTTCAAAATCCTTTTGGAATTTAAAAATAGTAGTATCTTTACCGCCAGTTATCAAAACGTATACTTTTACTTCGAACCTTAAAGTAGTTTTGATAAGCATCACGCTTATCGTTTTTATCCATCCATAAAATAACGATAATGGAAAAGCGTAAATTAAATTACTGGCAAATCTGGAGCATGAGTTTCGGATTTTTAGGTATTCAAATGGGTTTTGCCCTACAAAATGCCAATGCCAGCAGAATTCTCCAAATTTTTGGTGCCGACGTGCACGAATTGTCTTGGTTTTGGATTATCGCGCCTTTAATGGGCTTGATTGTTCAGCCAATTATTGGTTATTTCAGTGATCATACCTGGAGTCAATTTGGTCGACGAAAACCCTTTTTCTTATTGGGCGCAATACTGGCTTCGGTTGGTTTGGTGCTCATGCCTCAAGCGAATTTACTTACAGCCATTTTGCCCTCTTTGTGGGTAGGAGCGGGTATGCTCATGATTATGGATGCCTCGTTCAATATTGCCATGGAGCCCTTTCGTGCATTGGTGGGCGATACCTTGCACACCGATCAACGTACCTTAGGATTTAGCGTACAAACCGCCTTAATTGGATTTGGCGCCGTAATTGGTTCGTGGTTGCCATACGTGCTCACCAATTGGATGGGCATTTCAAACCAAGCCGTTGGCGGAAGCGCACCACTCAATTTAGTACTGTCGTTTATTATTGGTGCCATAGTGTTGATTGCTTCGATTTTGATCTCCATTTTTTCCGTACGGGAATATTCGCCCGAAGAATTGGCACAATTTTCAGACGAAAAGGAGCAAGAAGAATCCGATCGTCCATCAAAACTAACCGATATTTTTACCGATTTCAAGAAAATGCCCACCACTATGCGTCAGCTCAGTTGGGTACAGTTTTTCTCTTGGTTTGGTTTGTTTGGTATGTGGGTTTTTACCACTCCTGCCGTTGCGCACCACATTTATCATTTGCCAATTGAGGATCATGACAGTCAGGCCTACCAAAATGCTGGAGATTGGGTAGGTATTTTATTTGGAATTTACAACTTTGTATCGGCCATTTATGCCTTTGCATTGCCTTATATAGCTAAGAAAATTGGCCGCAAACTCACCCATTCCATTTCATTAACCATTGGTGGAATTGGGTTGATCTCTATGTATTTCATGCCCGATGAAAATTGGTTAATTCTTTCCATGGTATTACTTGGAATTGCTTGGGCTAGTATTTTATCAATGCCCTATGCCATTTTAGCGGGTGCCATTAGCCCCAAGAAAATGGGTGTTTACATGGGAATTTTCAATTTCTTCATCGTGATTCCACAAATCATCAATGCCATCATTGGTGGTCCAATTGTACAACATTTGTACCACGACAATGCTATTTATGCCTTGGTAACCAGTGGAGTGAGTTTTATTATTGCCGCAGTTTTGGTGGTACGTGTAAAAGATGTTGACGATACAAAAACAATAGCCTAGACGTGAAAAAAGCATTCATATTCGACCTAGACGGCGTAATTGTCGATACCGCCAAATACCATTTTTTAGCCTGGCAAAAAATTGCTCAGGAATTGCATATTGATTTTACGCATGAGCACAACGAATTGCTTAAAGGCGTAAGCCGAGTGCGCTCATTGGACATCATATTAGAATTAGGCCACGTTCATGCCACGCCCGAACAAAAAGCCGTTTGGTTGCACCAAAAAAACGAGGATTATTTGTCCTATTTGGTGCACATGGATGCGTCGGAGTTGTTGCCTGGTGTTTTACCAGTATTGCATTTTCTCAAAGAAAAAGGCCAATGTATCGCTTTGGGATCGGCCAGTAAAAATGCCCGACCCATATTAGAGAAAACCGGAATTATGCCTTTGTTTGATGCGATAGTCGATGGCAACGATGTAACCAACGCCAAACCCGATCCCGAAGTATTTATTCAAGCCGCACAAAAAGTGGGTGTTTCCAATGAAAATTCAATTGTGTTCGAAGATTCGGTGGCTGGAATTCAAGCGGCCAACATCGCACAGATGACAAGTATTGGCATTGGTGAAGCCGCTATTTTACACGAAGCCCAATATATATTTAACAACTTTACAGAAATAAATGAGACCTTTTTGGAATCGTTACTCAATTAATTTTCGTTTCAAGTTTCAGGTTTCAAGTTAGTGCTAACCTGTAACCTGAAACTTGAAACTTTTTTTTAAACAAATAAGTATAATGAACCAAGATTACATTAAGCCAGACAACTGGTCAATTATTGAAGAAGAATTTAATGCCGATCGCGTAAAATCATCCGAGAGTTTATTTAGTATCGGAAATGGTGCCATGGGCCAACGCGCCAATTTTGAAGAAACCTATACCGGACATACCTTTCAAGGAAGTTACATTGCTGGAATCTATTACCCCGACAAAACCAAAGTGGGTTGGTGGAAAAACGGCTATCCCGAATATTTTGCCAAAGTGCTCAATGCACCCAATTGGATAGGAATTGATGTTGAGATCAATGGCGAAGCACTCGATTTGCATACCTGTACATCGGTGCGCAAATTTCGTCGAGAACTAAACATGAAAGAAGGTATGTATAGCCGCTCGTTTGAAGCTACCTTGCCAAGCGGAGTAGAAGTTGCGGTTGATGTTTGCCGATTTTTATCGTTGGATATCGACGAATTGGGTGTCATCAACTACAACATTACGCCTCTTAATGGCGACGCTAAAATTGTATTCAAACCCTATGTGGATGCTGGTGTGCACAACGAAGATGCCAACTGGGAAGAAAAATTTTGGGAGCCCATAGCTGTTCAACAAGCCGAAAATTCAGGCTTTGTGACTGCACGTACATTTAAAACACATTTCACAGCCACCACGTTCATGCACAATACACTGCTGTTGGCCGGACAAAAAATGACCGTTTCATCTGCTATCGTTGCAAAAACGGCCGATAAAATTCAATATGCCTATGAGCTGGCTGCTGCCAAAGGCCAAACGGCAACTATTCAAAAATTAGGTGGTTATACCGTTTCATTGAACCACGAAAGCACCATCAAAGCCGCCAAAGATGTAATAGCTAAAGGAGATGCCTTGGGTTATGCGCAATTGGCAAACATGCAAAAAAATGCCTGGGCCAAAATTTGGGAAATGAGCGACATTACCATTGCGGGCGATGTAAAAGCACAACAGGGCATTCGCTTCAATATTTTTCAATTGAATCAAACGTATTTAGGAAAAGATTCTCGCTTAAACATAGGACCAAAAGGATTCACCGGCGAGAAATACGGCGGTTCTACCTATTGGGACACCGAAGCCTATTGCATTCCGTTTTACATGGCCACCAAAGACCAACACGTAGCGCGCAATTTATTGACCTACCGTTACAATCAATTGGACAAAGCCATCGAAAATGCGGCCAAATTGGGCTTTACCAATGGCGCTGCCTTGTATCCGATGGTTACCATGAATGGTGAAGAATGCCACAACGAGTGGGAAATTACCTTCGAAGAAATTCACCGCAACGGCGCCATTGCTTTTGCGATTTATAACTACTACCGTTTCACCGGTGATTATTCATACATCCCCGAAAAAGGATTGGAAGTGTTAATTGGGATTGCCCGTTTTTGGCAACAACGTGCTACGTTCTCTACCCATAAAAATCAATACATGATCTTGGGTGTGACTGGTCCAAATGAATATGAAAACAACGTCAACAATAATTTTTACACCAATTACATTGCCAAGTGGTGTATCGATTATACCTATGCACAACTACAAAAAGTAGCGGTAGAATATCCAACCGATCACAAACGCATTACTCAAAAAACCAATTTGTCTGATGCCGAATTGCAAATTTGGAAAAAGGTGGCCGATAACATGTATTTCCCCTATGATGAAACCCATCAGGTGTATTTACAACAAGACGGTTTCTTAGATAAAGAGTTGGTGAAAGTGGCCGATTTAGATCGCAGCCAACGCCCCATCAACCAGAAGTGGTCTTGGGATCGCATTTTGCGTTCGCCCTACATCAAACAAGCTGATGTCTTGCAAGGCTTTTACTTTTTTGAAGATCATTTTACCAAAGACGAATTGGAACGTCATTTTGATTTTTACGAGCCCTTTACCGTACACGAAAGTTCACTTTCGCCTTGCGTACATTCCATACAAGCGGCTGTATTAAACAAAATGGACATGGCGTATACCTTTTATTTGCGCACTTCGCGTTTGGATCTCGACGATTACAACAAAGAAGTCGAAGAGGGTTGTCACATTACCTCGATGGCCGGCACGTGGATGAGTATCGTAGAAGGTTTTGGCGGCATGCGTGTAAAAGACAATACCTTGCATTTTGAACCGAGAATCCCCAAGGAATGGAAAGGCTATTCGTTTAAAATCAATTTTAGAAACCAAATCGTACAAGTCTCGGTGAGCCATGAAGGCACCAGCTTTTTACTCGAAGGCACTAGCGAAATCAACGTGGTGGTTAACGGAAAAACAGTGGTGGTGAAACCTACCAATTTGGTTACGGTTTAGCAAGAAGTATAAAATTTTGATAATCAATGGTATTGCCATTAATCACATAAAATCATGAAAAAAGTTGTCTTTTTATTGTTGCTCAGCACTACGGTTTTTGCGCAAATCCAAAGAGTAGAGCCGCCCTATTGGTGGAGTGGCATGACCAATCCGGAGGTGCAAATCATGTTCTACGGCAAAAACATTGCCCAAAACAGCGTAGCGGTTTCTGCTGGCGTGGTGATTAAAAACGTTCAAAAAACAGAGAATCCCAATTATGTATTTGTCACCATTGACACTAAAGCTATTCCGGCGCAAGATGTGCAATTCACTTTCAGCCAAGGGGGGAAATCATTTACCCAATCCTATAGCTTGAAGTCCCGTAAACCCAATTCACGATTGCGCAACAGCTTTAGCTCGGCCGACATGATTTACTTGCTCATGCCCGATCGCTTTGCCAACGGAAATCCCAACAACGACAGCCAAGATAAACTTACCGAAAAAGCCAATCGGGCCAATCCGGGCGGGCGTCACGGCGGAGATATTGAAGGAATTATTCAGCAGCTGGACTACATCCAAGCTTTGGGTGCCACTGCACTTTGGTGTACGCCGCTTTGCGAAGACAACG
>JBJOOG010000048.1:0-5586 GCA_046051465.1 Bacteroidota bacterium
CCCAAACTCAGGGCATAGCCAAAAGGCAAAGTCATCACGTAGAAAAATATAAACTTCTTGATAAACGAACTGTACGAGTAGGGAATAGGCGTGTTTTTAATGCGTTCGCAGGCGCCACACACTTCATTAAACGATTGAAATTCAGCATTCAAAAGTATCAGTTGATCGCCGGTGATTTTGCCCGAAACATAGAGGTCGTTGATTTTTTGAAACAACATCGCCGCTATTTGATTGGGCACGTGCCTGTTTGATTTGATATCCAAATCAACCCCGTCAAACAGTACTTGCCCTACCGTTTCGTTGTTTAAATGTTTGGCCAAAATGGAGGCATACGACGTAATTAAAAAACGCAGGTATTTTTTGTCTTTTTCTTCTTTGAGTATCGCAGCCAGTTTACAGGCCAAATTTCGGCTGTTATTCACCAAAGTGCCCCACAGTTTTCGTCCTTCCCACCAGCGGTCGTAAGCGGTGTTGGTGCGGTAGGCTAGCAACAACGAAATCACAAAGCCCAGCATGCCGTGCATAATCGAGATGTTTTTAACCAAGCTGGTATCGCTGAGGTTCCAAATATTTAATTCTACATAGGCAATTGTAGCCGAATAAAGTCCCATAAAAATCATCATGGGAATCAATTGCCGGAAGGTATCCGATTTGTGAAATCGAAAAATAAACGTAATCCAATCTTTGGTGTTGTACTGTACCATAATTTAACTTATAAAATTCCAAATGTTTTTCTTTTTCACCAATTCTAGATAGGCTTTGCGCAGGTTTTGATGCTCGGGAAGTTCCAAGCGCACGTCGGCTTTGAGCAATTTGCTGGCTTCGTGACGGGCTACTTGCAAGAGGTCACGATCGCGCACCAAATCGGCAATGCGCAATTGCAAAACACCACTTTGTTGGGTGCCCAAAAGGTCGCCGGGACCGCGCAGTTTTAAATCAACTTCGGCAATTTCAAAGCCATCGTTGGTGCTGCACATGGTTTCCATACGGGTTTTGCTGTCGGATGACAATTGATGCGATGTCATTAAAATGCAAAAACTCTGTTCGGCACCTCGACCCACACGTCCACGCAGCTGGTGCAATTGCGAGAGGCCAAATCGTTCGGCACTTTCGATGATCATCACGCTGGCATTGGGCACATTTACGCCCACCTCAATCACGGTGGTGGCCACCATAATTTGGGTTTTTCCCTCGGCAAATCGCTTCATCTCGGATTCTTTTTCGCTGGGTTTCATCTGCCCGTGCACAATCGAAATCGCGTATTGGGGCAACGGAAAATCGCGCGAAATGCCTTCGTAGCCTTCCATCAAATTCTTGAAATCCAATTTTTCAGATTCTTTAATCAACGGAAACACCACATAAATTTGTCGGCCCTTGGCAATTTCATCTTTCATGAATTTCCATACTTTCAGTCGGTTGGCGTCAAAGCGGTGCACGGTTTGAATGGGTTTTCGGCCCGGAGGCAATTCGTCAATAACAGAGATATCCAAATCGCCATACAAACTCATGGCCAAGGTTCGCGGAATAGGCGTAGCGGTCATCACCAACACATGCGGCGGAACCTCATTTTTGTGCCACAATTTAGACCGTTGGGCCACGCCAAATCGGTGTTGTTCGTCAATAATGGCCAATCCCAAATTGGCAAATTGTACTTTGTCTTCTAGTAAGGCATGCGTGCCCACCAATATTTTGAGTGAGCCGTTTTCTAGTCCTTCGTGAATTTCTTTGCGGGCCGCTGTTTTGGTGGAGCCGGTAAGTAATCGAATTTCAATCCCCAGGCGTGCGGCCAATTCGCCCAATCCCACAAAATGTTGGTTGGCCAAAATTTCGGTCGGAGCCATCAAACAAGCCTGAAATCCATTGTCAATTGCCAACAACATACACATAAAAGCCACGATTGTTTTGCCTGATCCCACATCGCCTTGCAACAAGCGGTTCATTTGCGCGGGTTTGCCCATGTCGTTTCGGATTTCCTTGAGCACGCGCTTTTGGGCATTGGTCAATTCAAAAGGCAAATGCTGTTCAAAAAACGTGGTGAAATTGTCGCCCACCTGCGTAAAGGCGTGGCCTTTTATTTTTTGTTTACGAATGAGGTTCTTCGAAATGAGTTGCAGCTGTATAAAAAAGAGTTCCTCAAATTTTAATCGATACTGTGCTTTGGCCAAGGCCTCGGTGCTTTTGGGAAAATGAATGTTAAACAGGGCTGCATTTTTGGGAATCAGTTTGAGCTCGTCCAACATCGCAGGAGGTAAGGTTTCGTCAAAGCGGGCTTGGGTTTCTACAAAAACTTGCTGCAGCAATTTATGCATCACCCGATTGGAAATGCCTTTGTTGGTTAGCTTTTCGGTAGAGGGATAAACCGCTTGCAGCGCCGAACGCAAACTTTGTTCGTGGTCTTTAAGCAATTCAATCTCCGGATGTGGCATCGAATAGGTGCCATTAAATACCGAACATTTGCCAAAAATTACCAGCGGCACATTGAGTTGCAATTGGTCTTTGATGAATTTATGGCCCTGAAACCAAACCAATTCCATCTGTCCAGTTTCGTCTACAAAAGTCGCGACTAGTCGTTTTCCTCGTTTTTGCTCGACGAATTTAATATGAATGAGTTTACCCACCAACTGCACCTCGGCCGAGCTGGGTTGCAACTCATTTATTTTGTAATACCGTGTTCGATCAATGTAGCGGTTGGGGTAGAGTTGCAGCAAATCGGCATAGGTGTGAATGCCCAATTCGGCGCGCAACAATTGTCCGCGGCTCGGGCCTACGCCTTTTAGGTATTCTATAGCGGTTTGCAAAACATCCATCGGTTTTCGAAAGTTCGAAGATAGGCTATAATTTGAAATCACGAAAGCAGCGTATGGCTAAAATTGCTACCCAAGTTGGTGTATATTTGTGTCAATTTTTAATTGAAAACTATGTGGCTTCGTTTTGGTTTATTGCTTTTTTCAGCGCTTGTTTTTGCCCAAAATCCAAGCTCGGTCAACTTTACAAGTTGCCAGTCCAAGCTCGAAATCAATCCGGTGAAACGCAATGTAAAAGGTGAGGTGAGCTACCAATTTACGGTAAAATCAGCGGTAGATAGCATTTGCATCGATGCCCAAAAAATGGAATTTTCGCAGGTGCTGCTCAACGGCAAACCGGTTCCTTTTAAAAACAACAACAAGCAATTCATCTTATATCAAGGCTATCAACTTGGAGAAAACACGCTGCAATTGCACTACGAAGCCTTTCCCACCCAAACGATGTATTTTGTGAATTGGGATTTTTCGCCCACGGTGCAAACACCCGAACAAGTGCAAGGCCAAATCTGGACGCAGGGGCAAGGCAAATACACCAGCCATTGGTTACCTAGTTTTGATGATCCCAACGAAAAATTGGTGTTTGCCACTACGGTTCGTTTTCACAAAAGTTTTACCGTAGTATCAAATGGCCAATTGATTCAGCAAAAAGCGATTGGCGACGATATTGAATGGCAGTACCAAATGACCCAGCCCATGAGTAGTTATTTGGTGGCTTTGGCCATAGGTCATTTTCAAAAACGAATGCTCAAAAGCAAAACAGGCGTGCCGTTGGAACACTACTTCGAGCCCGAAGATGCCAAACGATATGAGCCTACCTACCGCTATTCCAAACAAATAATGGATTATTTGGAACGTGAAATTGGGGTAAAGTACCCCTGGAAAATATACCGCCAAGTTCCTGTTCGGGATTTTTTGTATGCCGGCATGGAAAACACTACGGCAACCATTTTCTCCCGCGAATACCTGGTCGATTCAATAGGGTTTAATGATAGAAATTACGTGAACGTAAATGCGCATGAACTCGCGCACCAGTGGTTTGGTAATTTAATTACAGCTCAGTCGGGCAAAGACCATTGGTTGCAAGAAGGTTTTGCTACGTATTATGCCTTGCTAGCAGAGAAATCTGTTTTTGGCGATGATTATTTTTACAACAAATTGTTTCAGTCATCCCAACAGCTTATTCAGGCCGCCAAAACCGACAGCATACCGGTGCTCAATCCCAAAGCGAGTACCTTGAGTTTTTACCAAAAAGGAGCTTGGGCCTTGCATGTAATTCGCGAAAACATCGGCGCCAAAGTCTTTCAAAAAGCAGTGAAATCCTATCTCAAAAAGTACCAGTATAGCAATGTGATTACAGCTAATTTTTTAGCTGAGGTTAACAAAGTGGCTCCTCAATTTAATACACAATCTTTTCAAAAAACCTGGTTGGAATCGGCCGAATTTCCCAAAGAAGAAGCTTTTGCTTTACTCCGAAAAAACAAAACCATGGCGCAGTACATTCAGTTGCGCAATCGGCCAATCGCATTAACCCAAAGCGACAGTTTGTTGTATTGGATGAACGGAAAATTTACGGCTCCACTCAAAGAGTTACTGCTTTATCAGCACAAGAATGCCCGTTTTGAAGACAAACACTTTTTGATTAAAGCAGCTTTGGAAACGGGAGACGTAAACGTTCGCCAAACCGTAGCCGCCACCACATCCGAATTTCCGGAATCGTTTCGAACAACATTTGAAACGCTTATGGACGATCCGTCATATGAAACCCAAGAAATGGCCTTGTATACCTTGTGGAAAAATGCACCCAGTGAACGGGAGCGTTATTTAGAAAAATATAAAAACCGCATTGGCTTTTTAAATAAGAACCTGCGTTTGGCCTATTTGTATTTGGCCTACATACAAGCCGAGGAAGTGCAGCAAAAAAGTGTCTATTACCGGGAATTACTACACTACACCAGCACCAATTTTGATTCTGATTTGCAACAAAATGCCCTCAATGCCTTATTGAATTTGAACATCAAAACCCCCGAGGTGCTCAAAAGTTTGGTCTATGCTACGAGCAGTCACCGCTGGCAGTTTGTGAAGTTTGCCAAAGACCGTTTGCGTGAGTTAATCAAAGTACCCGAGTACAAAACAACATTAGAAGGTTTTGTTTTAGACTTGCCCATACGCGAGAAAACGCAATTGCAGCGGTTGTTGGCCGAAATTAAACCCTTATAAAAACTGTTTAATTTCTGTTTTTAAGTAACCCAAAGCAGCCGAACTTGGTGACGATTTGTCAAACATTTCGGTGAGAATAACTTCGCGTAATTTGTCTGCGTTTTCTACTTTTTCGCTCATGCTTGCTTTGCGAATCAATTGTATGGTGGCATTTTTGGCAGTGGTAATAATGGTCCAACAGTCGTCGCTCAAATAGATTTGTTGGGTGAGGTTGTGCTCAAATTCTTGTTCAATTTGGGCGATCACGTAATTTTCGTATTGATTTTTATCCGAGGAATGCGGCGTAACTCGCACCAATAAATGGGTTGGATTGATGCGTTCTAAAAATAAGGCCATGCGTTCATAGGCTTGCAGTCGCAAAGGCAAAGCCGCTTTTTGGTTTTCTTTTTGAAGCAACCAACGGCGGGTATTTTGTTGATCATTAAAATAGGCAGTAAATAAGTAATAAGCTACGCCACCGGTAATTAAAGAGGGCAGGGTGTAGGTTAAAATTTCGAATAGTTTTGCTGAATCCATGGGTAATTTTTAGTTGAACAAAAATAGAATTTTAGTTGATAAATCACTA
>JBJOOG010000049.1:0-2906 GCA_046051465.1 Bacteroidota bacterium
GTCTTCAATACTATAATTGCTATAAGCCGATTGTATGGCATCTTGAATATCATAGCCATCTACCAAACGAATGATGTCTTTGAAAGGCTTGAGTTGAAATTGGAAACTGTCCCAAAAGGAGGTTTGCAACACTTCACGAAGTGCAGTAGCATTGAATAATATCCCTGATTTTTCGGCCTGACGCATGACCTCGTCGAGTTCAATATGACTCACTTCTTTGTTGTAATGCAGCGATAAATTATCTAAATCTAAGGCCGGTGAAATTGACAAATTAACGGGGGGCAACTGGGCGGTATCACCTATGAGTAAAAGTTTACAACCCACGCCCGAATAGATATACGAAATTAAATCATCCAACAGCGAACTGCCATCGGAGAATTTGGTGTCAGAACTAAGGTCTGATATCATCGAAGCCTCATCGACTATAAACAACGTATTCTTGTGCTTGTTTTGTTGCAAAGTAAATTGCAGACCACCACCAGCTACCTTTTTGGGGAAATAAATTTTTTTGTGGATCGTAAATGCTGATTTCTGTGCATAATTGGCAATTACCTTGGCCGCACGACCTGTGGGCGCCAATAATACCGATTTGTAGTTTATTTCGGGCAAAGTCTCAACCAAAGCACGAACCAATGTAGTTTTACCTGTTCCTGCATACCCTTTTAAAACAAATAGCTCATCACCAGTTGGTCTAGTAATGTAATGGGCAATTAACTGAAAAAACACCTCCTGTTTTTGGGTAGGTGCAAATGGAAAATGATCAATTAATTTTCGGTAATACTGACTTGCATTCATGCGTGGAGTTCCCAACAAAGGGATTCAAATATACACAGGAATATCGCAGTAATCGCGTGGTGATTGAAAAAAAATTGTAAGTTTGCTTTCGTTAATTAGCCGCTACTTTTTTGGTAATTTACGTGTGTCAAATGCAACAAAATCAGCTAAATATTACTGAGAAAACCTACCGAAAATTGATCCTGAAAATTGGATTGACAGGATTTTCATATGGCATCTGGGATACGCTACAAAAATCATTGATTGACTTTCGCGAAATTGAATTTGATACAACGGATAAAACCAAAAAAATTGAAGATTGGTATGAGCATGCCTTTTTTAACTCAACCGATTTACGCAGATCATACGACGAAGTTCAAGTTATACATGACAATAACTTAAACACCTTTGTGCCCAATGCCTTATTTGATGAATCCTTTTTGGGAAGCTACTTGCAGTTCAACACCAAAGTATTTGACACCGATTTTTTCATGTCTGATACCTTAGAGGCCTACAGCATGCACAATGTTTACATTCCTTATGTGCATGTGAACAATTTTTTAATTGACAAGTTTGGGCCATTTGAATACCGGCACGCTGCCAGCGTTTTGGTGCGTAGGTTATTGGATTTATCAAAAAATGCAACAGAAAAAAAGATGTTTGTGCATCTCGCGGCTCGCCATTTTGAAATTGTAGTGCTGCACAACCAACGGGTATTGGTGTACAATACATTTGACTACAAAACACCCGAGGATTTACTGTATTACGTATTGTTTACAGCCGAACAATTGCAACTCAACCCGGAGCAATTTCCTCTTGAATTTTTAGGAAAAATATCCGAAGATTCCGAGATCTATTCACTTATTTATAACTACGTACGCCACGTTTCTCTTTTTGATGTGAGTCAATGTAAAGCGCACAACAATTACTCGAACGCCTTAAATTTAGAACACTTTATCTTGTTTCAATCGTGAGAATAATTTCCGGAAAATTCAAAGGCCGACGCATTTCTCCACCGCGTAACTTGCCTGTGCGGCCCACGACGGATATGAGTAAAGAGGCGTTGTTTAACATCCTCAACAACCACTTTGATTTTGATGGACTAAAAGTGCTTGATTTATTTTCGGGTACAGGAAACATTAGCTATGAATTTGCATCTCGCGGCAGTGAAAATATTACCAGTGTGGATGGCGATTTTGGCTGTGTAAAATTCATTAAACAAACAGCTGCCGAATATGATTTTTCGATTGCTGCAATTAAAAGCGATGTGTTTGCATACATTGATAAATGCGTGGTAGACTACGATATTATTTTTGCCGACCCACCTTACGGGCTAGACCAAACCAGTTTTGAGAAAATTGTAATTCGGATTTTGGAACAAAAAATGCTTCGTCCCGATGGGATGCTAATTATCGAACATTCCAAACACACCAAAATGAGTCAATTAGACCATTTTTCTTTTCAAAAAAATTACGGAGGATCTACTTTTAGCTTTTTTGAATTGGCTAAAACAGCCGAAGATTAGTTGAATTGCAACGATTGTAAACTCGAGGTGGTAAGTGGTTTGTAGATGTATTGATCTACATGTGCGTTTTCCTCTGCTTTTTCTTTGTCATCGGGATTGATGGAAGAACTCAAAACAAAAATCTTTGTATTGAATTTCAGGTTATTTTTATTCTTGGCATATTCTTGTAAAAAACCCCACCCATCTAAAATTGGCATATTCAAATCTAAAAACACCACAACTGTATCGTCTTTAGAAGCTAAAACTTGATTGAGCTCAATTAGTTTCTGAATGCCTTCTTGACCATTTTTGGCCACTTTTACATCAGCGCAAATTGCCGATTTTGATAGTACACGTTGGTGTAGGAAATTGGTCATGTTGTCGTCGTCAACCAATAAAACAGTTTTTACATTTTTTGACATACGTACTAAAGTGTTTTTGAAATGGTAAAATTAAAGGTACTTCCTTCACCTAATTGTGATATAACCCATAAATCACCTTCATGCAAATCTACTATTTTTTTGCAATGCGACAAGCCGATGCCATGTCCTTCAAATTGTTCTTGGTGATTCAAACGTTTAAAAATGGTAAATATCTCTTCTTGGTGTTTTTTGCCAATTCCAATTCC
>JBJOOG010000050.1:0-6039 GCA_046051465.1 Bacteroidota bacterium
GTAAATCCATCGGCTTGAAAGTGCAAACCGCTAGCGTATTGAAGCAAATAGTATTCGTAGCAAGCAGTGAGTATCGCGTAGGTGCCAAAAAATTTAGCCAAAAAAAGCAAAAACGGTTTGTATTCTTGGAGTTGAGCTTTCACGAATTTTTTTTCAAATATAGGCAATTCACTTTGGTCAACAAACCCTATTTTTGCTCAAAAAAAAGATGAATTTAGAATCCCTTAAGCCCAAAATTCAGTCATTGTTGCAACAACATACAACTCCAAGAACTGAAAAATTACAACAGATCTGCGATTATTTACGACAAGAAATTTCCTATTACAATTGGGTGGGCTTTTATTTTGCCAATCACGAAAGCAGAACCTTGCACCTGGGGCCCTATGCTGGCGAAGCCACCGATCACACCGTGATTCCTTTTGGGAAAGGCATTTGCGGACAAGTAGCCGAATCCAATCAAAATTTTGTGGTTCCCGATGTGCAAGCCCAAGACAATTACATTGCTTGTAGCTTTACGGTAAAATCCGAAATTGTAGTGCCTTTGTTTGTGCAGGGGAAAAACATTGGCCAAATAGATATCGACAGCCATGTATTGGACCCATTTACTGAAGCCGACGAATGCTTTTTGGAGTGGGTGAATACGGAGACAGCTAAATTATTTGAAAATTAGATAATTAGATAATTTGAAAATGCGACCACCCGGCGTTGAAATCTTGAGGAGTAATCTTCAACATCGTTAATCGCATTAATAATTTTTCATTATTAATTTTTCATTATCAAAATAAATACTAGCTTTGCACTCGAATTGCGAAAACCGCATTTTCTACATAATAATCATTTAAATAATATTAGCATGTACTTAACTAAAGAAGTTAAATCAGACATCTTCGCTAAACACGGAGGAAAAGCAGAAAACACAGGATCTGCTGAAGGGCAAATCGCCTTATTTACATTCAGAATCAATCACTTGACTGAGCACTTGAAAAAAAATCGTCACGATTACAACACCGAGCGTTCGTTGGTTAAATTGGTAGGTAAAAGACGTAGTTTGTTGGATTACTTGAAGAAAACCGAGATCAACAGATACCGTGAGATTATCAAAGAATTGAATATTAGAAAATAATCAATAGAAAAGAGGTGCCTACGCGCCTCTTTTTTTTAGCTCCTTATCCTCAAAGGAGTTTTGTGCTTCACGGCACGCATTAGCACACATGTTCCCCTACAGAGGATTGGGGGTCTAAAAAGTTTGGTTTTTCATTGGGTTCGCACAACAACTACAACAACTACAACACAACTTACCCATTGTTTAATTAGAATAGTTTAAAAAATTTATGATTCCAAACGTAACAAAAGAAGTTATCGATTTAGGAGATGGCAGATCCATTTCAATCGAAACAGGTAAGTTGGCCAAACAAGCCGACGGTTCAGTAGTAGTTCGCTTAGGCGACTGTATGTTATTGGCGACAGCTGTATCAGCTAGAAGCGCAAATCCAGCAGTTGATTTTCTTCCCTTAACGGTAGATTACCGCGAAAAATTTGCAGCAGCAGGTAGATTCCCAGGTGGATTTTTCAAAAGAGAAGCCCGTCCAAGCGACAGCGAAGTTTTGACCATGCGATTAGTAGACCGCGTATTGCGTCCACTTTTCCCAGATGATTACCACGCCGAAACACAAGTAATGATTCAATTGATGTCGCACGATGAAAACGTGATGCCAGATGCTTTAGCGGGTCTAGCTGCTTCTGCTGCCTTGGCCGTGTCAGACATTCCTTTTTATAATTTAATTTCTGAAGTACGTGTTGCACGAATCAATGGAAAATTTGTTATCAACCCAAGCAAAGCCGAATTAGAGCAATCAGACATCGACATGATGATTGGTGCTTCTATGGATTCGGTTGCGATGGTTGAAGGAGAAATGAAAGAGATTTCGGAGCACGAAATGGTCGAAGCGATCAAATTTGCGCACGAAGCCATCAAAATTCAAATCCAAGCACAAGAGCGTTTGAGAGCTGCTGTGGGCTCACCGGCTTACCGCACCTACGATGGCGAAGTTGAAGACGAAGAAGTATACAAAAAAGTAAAAGCTGCCGCTTATGACAAATGCTACGCCATTGCCATGGAAGCATCTGGAAAAAGTGAGCGTAGCGAAAAATTTGCAGCTGTAAAAGACGAATGCAAAGCCTTGTTTACTGAAGAAGACTACGCCAACAATGCCGACTTAGCTGGATTGGTTGGAAAATATTTTTACAAAACCAATAAAGAAGCGGTACGTAACGTAATTCTTGAAAAAGGAATTCGTTTGGATGGCCGTAAAACTACCGAGATCAGACCGATTTGGTGTGAAACCGATTATTTGCCATCGGTACACGGATCATCTTTGTTTACCCGAGGAGAAACCCAAGCGTTGGCTACGGTAACGTTGGGAACTTCTAGAGAAGCCAATCAAATTGATTCACCTTCTGAACAAGGAGAAGAAAAATTCTACTTGCACTACAACTTCCCACCGTTCTCAACCGGAGAAGCCAAACCACTTCGTGGAACTTCTCGTCGTGAAGTAGGACACGGTAACTTGGCCCAACGCGCCTTGAAAAACATGATCCCTGCTGATTGTCCGTATACCATTCGTATTGTGTCGGAAGTATTGGAATCAAACGGATCATCTTCTATGGCAACGGTTTGTGCCGGAACCATGGCCTTGATGGATGCGGGAGTTCAAATGGTAAAACCGGTTTCGGGAATAGCCATGGGATTGATTACCGACGGACAAAACTTTGCCGTATTATCAGATATCTTGGGTGACGAAGATCACTTGGGTGACATGGACTTTAAAGTGACTGGAACCAAAGATGGTATCACCGCTTGTCAAATGGATATCAAAATTGATGGATTGCGTTATGACATCATGGAGCAAGCCTTAAACCAAGCGCGTGATGGCCGTATGCACATTTTAGACAAATTAGTTGAAACGATTGCTACGCCAAGACCAGATGTGAAAAAACATGCACCAAAAATCTTGATGCGTACCATTCCTGGTAACTTTATTGGTGCTTTGATTGGACCTGGTGGAAAAGTAATCCAAGAATTACAAAAAGCTACAGGTACTACTATTGTAATCAACGAAGTAGACGAACAAGGTGTAGTTGAAATTTTGGGTACTGATCCAGATGGAATTGCAGCCGTAATGGCAAAAATTGACTCGATCATTTTCAAACCAACCGTGGGAGAAGCCTATGAGGTGAAAGTGATTAAACTTTTGGATTTTGGTGCTGTAGTAGAATACACTGCCGCTCCTGGAAACGAGGTGTTATTGCACGTTTCTGAATTGGCTTGGGAACGCACCGAAAACGTAACCGACGTAGTCAATATGGGCGATGTGTTTATGGTGAAATACTTTGGATTGGATCCGAAAACAAGAAAAGAAAAAGTATCGCGCAAGGCCTTGTTGCCAAGACCTCCTAGAGAAGAAAAATAAGCATACAATTGCATTTCAAAAACCCTCCTTAGTTCATTTGGAGGTTTTTTTTGCTCTTGGTCGACTTTCAACTTATTTGCAATTGCGCTTTCATCTATTTATCTATTTTTGGCCAATCAATCAAAAATCAACCTATGAAAAAATTACTTTTATTACTTACTGCTGGACTTATTTTTACTGCCTGTTCTAGCGACAGCAATACTCCAGCTGGCCCAACATTAGCTGACACGCCATCGGCCAAGATTCAATTTAACGACACCAATTTTGGTATTTACAAAGGCATAATTGTAGGCCCATCGGGTGTAATCACACTCAACATCAAAAATGACGGATTCTTAAACGCAACGGTTGTAATGGATGGCGAAAGCTATTTATTTACAAGTGAAGGCACTGTAACTGAAGGCCAAGAGATTACTGATCTGGTGTTTACCAATGGAGACATGTCGTTTGCAGTGAATATCTCGCCTACCGGAACAAGCATTACTGAAACTGCTTTAAATTTTCCTGGTTTCCCTGGCGCAGACATGTTGATGACCAAAGAATATTCGGATGCGCAAGTTACCTGCTACCAAGGAACCTATGCGGGCGACGCCATGGGTGATTTTAATTTTTTAGCGATTGGAACCAACGTATATGGCTTGTCATTGGGCAGCGATGGATTGAATAATTTTTACATTGCAGGCAGCAGATCAGGTAATTCGCTAACAGGCACCTATGACATGGGTATTTTTAGCGGCACCTACAACGGAAATAACGTAAGCGGAACTTGGGAAGACAATACTTCTGGTAGCTCTGATTCGGGTACATGGACTAGCCAACGTAAGCTATAAATAATTCGGTTTTTAAAATTAAAAAGGCCTTGGCATACAACATATCCAAGGCCTTTTTGTTTGTTTTAAATTCTCGGATTTTAATTTAATTTGAAAAAAATGAAACTAATTTCACTTCTTGTGTAACTAAATATTGTGTTATTGCGTATAAAACCCGTAGACTTTAAAAAAAGCATCAATTATGAGACAACTCAAGATCACCAAGCAGGTAACCAATCGTGAAACTGCATCCTTAGACAAGTACTTACAAGAAATTGGAAAAGTAGATTTAATTACCGCCGACGAAGAAGTAGAATTGGCACAAAAGATCAAAGCTGGTGATCAACGAGCCCTCGAAAAACTAACCAAAGCCAATTTGCGTTTTGTGGTTTCTGTAGCCAAACAATACCAAAACCAAGGGCTTACCCTCCCCGATTTAATTAACGAAGGAAATTTAGGCTTAATCAAAGCGGCTCAACGTTTTGACGAAACCCGTGGATTTAAATTTATTTCCTATGCCGTTTGGTGGATCCGCCAATCGATTTTGCAAGCCTTGGCCGAGCAATCGCGTATCGTGCGTTTGCCGTTGAACAAAATTGGATCAATCAATAAAATCAATAAAATGTATGCCTTGTTGGAGCAATCCAACGAGCGTCCGCCTTCGGCTGAAGAAATCGCCAAAGAATTGGACATGACGGTTAACGACGTAAAAGAGAGCATGAAAAACTCTGGGCGTCACTTGTCAATGGATGCGCCGCTTGTAGAAGGAGAAGATTCAAACTTATACGACGTATTGCGTTCGGGCGAATCACCCAATCCAGACCGCGAGTTGATTCACGAATCCTTGCGTACTGAAATTGAGCGTTCGTTAGAAACCCTAACACCAAGAGAAGCCGACGTAGTGCGTTTGTATTTTGGTTTGGGCGATCAACACCCGATGACTTTAGAAGAAATTGGAGAAACCTTTGACTTAACCCGCGAGCGCGTGCGTCAAATTAAGGAAAAAGCAATCCGCCGATTGAAACACACCTCCAGAAGTAAGATTTTAAAAACCTATTTGGGATAAATAAACAGCCCTTGTAAACGAACAAAAGTTGACAAGGGTTTTTCAATTATAATAATACACCACCTTATGAGACAAGTTCTCCTTGCCCCCTCGGTATTGGCTGCCGATTTTGCCAACTTACAACACGACATTGAACTCATCAATGCCAGCCAAGCCGATTGGTTTCACATTGACATCATGGACGGCGTTTTTGTGCCTAATATTTCATTTGGTATGCCGGTTCTCGAAGCCATCAGCAAACACGCGACCAAAACCATCGATGTGCATTTGATGATTGTTGATCCCGATCGCTACATCAAAACCTTTAAACAATTGGGCGCCGATATTTTAACCGTACACTATGAAGCCTGCACGCATTTGCACCGCACCCTGCAAGCGATCAAAGCTGAAGGCATGCAAGCCGGAGTAGCGCTCAATCCGCACACGCCCGTGCATTTGCTAGAAGACGTGATTCAAGACATTGACCTGGTGTGTCTCATGAGTGTAAATCCTGGGTTTGGTGGACAATCGTTTATTGAAAATACCTACACCAAAATCACGCAACTCAAGGCACTCATTACCCAAAAAGGCGCCAAAACACGCATCGAAATTGATGGCGGAGTAACCGATAAAAACGCCAAAGCCTTAGCTGATGCAGGTGCCGATGTACTCGTAGCCGGAAGTTTTGTGTTTCGATCAACAAACCCAACGCAAA